>JAXJQE010000171.1:0-26025 GCA_036311305.1 Bifidobacterium sp. | reverse complement strand
GCGTGAAGCTCAGGTCGTCGATGAGCACGCGGTCGCCGAACGCCTTGTGGATGTGCTCGGCCTCCAGCACCGTGGAGCCCAGGCGCGGCCCCGGCGGGATCTGGATCTCGGAGAAGTCGAGCTTCTTGGACTTGCGGGCCTCGGCCTCCATCTGGTCGTAGCGCTCCAGACGCGCCTTGTTCTTCGCCTGGCGGGCCTTCGGGGAGGAACGCACCCACTCGAGCTCGTTCTTCAGGCGCTTGGCGAGCTTGGCGTCCTTGGCGCCCTGGATCTCCATGCGCTTGGCCTTCGTCTCCAGGTACGTCGAGTAGTTGCCCTTGTACGGGTAGAGCTGGCCGCGGTCCACCTCGCAGATCCACTCCGCCACGTTGTCCATGAAGTAACGGTCGTGGGTGACGGCGATGACGGCACCCTGGTACTGGTGCAGGAACTTCTCCAGCCACAGGATCGACTCGGCGTCCAGGTGGTTGGTGGGCTCGTCGAGCAGCAGCAGGTCCGGCGCCTCGAGCAGCAGCTTGCACAGCGCCACGCGGCGGCGCTCGCCGCCGGAGCACACGGACACCGGGGTGTCCGGGTCGGGGCACTGCAGGGCGTCCATGGCCTGCTCGAGCTGCGAATCGAGGTCCCAGCCGTTGGCGGCGTCGATCTCGGTCTGCAGCTTGCCCATCTCCTCCATGAGCGCGTCGAAGTCGGCGTCCGGGTTCGCCATCTCCTCGCCGATCTGGTTGAAGCGCTCGACCTTCGCGGCGATGTCGCCGAAGGCCATCTTGATGTTCTCGCCGACGGTCTTGTCCTCGTCCAGCGGGGGCTCCTGCTGCAGGATGCCGACGCTGTAGCCCGGGGTGAGCTGGGCCTCGCCGTTGCTGACGGTGTCGAGGCCGGCCATGATCTTGAGCAGGGTCGACTTGCCCATGCCGTTGGGGCCGACGACGCCGATCTTCGCGCCCGGCAGGAAGCTCAGGGTGACGTTGTCGAGGATGACGCGGTCGCCGTACGCCTTGCGCGCGTTGATCATCTGGTAAATGAATTCAGCCAACTTGGGTGTCCAATCTTGAAATCGTGAACGTTGGATGGTCGAAGTGCGTTGACCATTATTCCAAAAGCGGTCTACTTACTTCCTACAGGCAACGTGCGCCGCGCATTCCCGTCAGATGAGCACGCCGTCGCAGTGGTCGACCTCGTGCTGCACGATCTGCGCGGTGTAGCCGGTGAACGCCGTGTGGCGCGGCTTGCCGGTGCGTGTCACGTAGTCGACCTCGATGCGCCGCGCCCGCGTCGTGCGGCGCTCGCCGTGCAGCGACAGGCAGCCCTCCGACGTGTCGTACAGGCCGTCGGCGGCGGTGATGCGCGGGTTGAACATGACGGTCACGCCGCCGAGCTCCTGGTCGACGAACGCGATGACGCGCCGGTCGCCGCCGATCATGTTGGCCGCCATGCCCACGCAGCGCTCGCGGTTGGCCTTGAGCGTGTCCGCCAGGTCGCGCCCGAGCGCCGCGTCCAGCGGGTCGCTCGGGTCGGCGTCCGTGGCCGGTCGCGCCAGGAACGTGGTGTCAGTGACGATGTCGCGGATCATGGGCGGTCTCCTCGGGGATGGGCATGCGCTTCTCGCAAGCCATGGTACGGCAATGCGCGGCGGCGCGCCATGGGGCGGCCGCGCGGTGCTGCCGGTGGATTGAGCGGGCACGGTTGTCCACATTTCCACATCCGCGGGGGTGCGCGGTTGACGGATCGGCGTCGGTCGGGGAAAGTCGGCAGGCATGGGATCGATACAGGCAAGCGAGCTCGCGCTTACGAAGCGCGCCATGGAGGAACGCTGCGCGGCGGCGGTCGGGGATGCCGCGGGGCAGGTCGTGTTCGGGCCGCGCGAGTCGGTGGTGCTGATGGGCGCGGAACTGCCGAAGGAACTTATGGAGCGCGGCAAGCTCGTGCGGGTGGTGGGTGCGCCCGGCGAGCGGCGGGAGACGAAGCTGGTGCGCTCCGTGGTGTGGACGGGGCCGTTGGAGACGGAGCGTGTGCGGGGGAACGTATATCGCCTGTCCGCGGAGTGCGCGTGGGTGATGATGGCGGCGTGGGTGTCGGTGGACGAGCTCGTCATCCTCGGGGAGTGCCTCATGCTCCGCGACAAGCGGCTCAAGCGCATGACGCTGGACTCCCTGGGCGACTATATGGCCAAGGTGGAGCGGTGGGTCGGGCGTGACACCGGCAGGAAGCGCCACGTGCGCGGGCTGGGCAAGTGCCGCGCCGCCATGCGCGTCATGCGCGAGGACACCGACTCGTCGTACGAGAGCCGGATGCGGTTGCTGCTCCTGCGCCGCGGGTTCGGCAACGCCGAGGTGAACGTGACGGTGAGGAACGAGCACCGGGCCGGATACTTCCTGCTGGATGCGGCGTTCAGGAGGATGAAGGTGGCGGTCGAGTACGACGGCAAGCAGCACGCCGGGCAGTGGAGCGCCGACCAGAAACGGCAGAAGGACCTGGAGGACATGGGATGGACCGTGCTGCACGCGTGCCAGGAGGATTTGGAGGACCCCGAGATGGTCGAGCGGTTCGTCGACCGCGTGGCCAACGCGGTGCGCAGCCGTACGGGAGAGGATTTCCGGCCGCTGCCGCCCATGGACGACAGGATGCTGTTCGACCGCCGGCGTCGCCGCCACCGCCAGCTCGAGGACTGGTGGGACCTGCCGTAGCGTCGCATTGGCCATATGGTCAGGCGTCTTGGCGCATTCGGCTGCCTTCTGTGATGAATCCGCCATCCGCGCGGGCATATTTCGTCATGGATCGGGGCGGATGCGGCCCACAGCCGTGAGGTATTCGGCTTAAGTGCATGAATCGGCTCGGGCGCCGGGGTTGCATCCGGCTTAAGTGCATGACCCCCTCCGGTAATCAATTGCTATCACTTTTAAATTCTTGTTAAAATGCGACGATGACGTATTGACCATCGCTTTAAATCCGCTTGTCGGGGTCTGTCACATGGGGTCGGATCGTGGGGTCATGCACTTAAGCCGAATGCAACCCCGGCGGCCGGGCCGATTCATGCACTTAGCCGGAATACGGTCATCCCATCTCGCCCGCGACGGCATTCATTGGTGCGTTTCCCGATGCGAGCGGTCCCAAGGGCGCGGGATGAGTGGCGTACGCATGGCAAGGGCCGCTTCCCGGTGACGGGGAAGCGGCCCTTGCTGCTGATCGTGATGTGCCGGAAGGGTCAGGCCTCGCCGAAGACGGCGTCGAGGGCCTGGCGGATGTCGGCGATGATGTCCTCGGGGTTCTCGATGCCGCAGCTCAGGCGCACCAGGTCCACGCCCACGACGGCGTCCTCGAGCTCCTGGTCGTTGAGCTGGCGGTGCGTGGTGCCGGCGGGGTAGAGGGCGCAGCTGCGCGCGTCGGCCACGTGCGTGGCGATGGCGATGAGCTTGAAGTGGTCGAGCAGCGCCGCCACCTTCTCGCGGCCACCGGGCACGCCGAAGGAGATGACGCCGCAGGTGCCGGTGGGCATGTACCTCTCCGCCAGCGCATGGTACTTGTCGTCCGGCAGCCCGGGGTAGTTCACCCAGGAGACGCGCGGGTCGGTCGTCAGGAACGTGGCCACGTCCATCGCGTTCGAGCAGTGGCGTTCCACACGCACGCCCAGCGACTCCAGGTGCATGCCCATGATCCACGTGTTGATGGGCGCCGGCGTCGAGCCCAGGTCGCGCATGAGCTGCACGGTGGCCTTGGTGATGTACGCCGCCTTGCCGAAGTCCTTGGCGTACACCACGCCGTGGTAGGAGTCGTCCGGCTCGGTCAGGCCCGGGAACTTGCCCGCGTGCGCCATCCAGTCGAAGTTGCCCGAGTCCACGATGGCGCCGCCCACGCAGGAGGCGTGCCCGTCCATGTACTTCGTGGTCGAGTGCGTGACGATGTCCGCGCCGAACTCGATCGGCCGGCAGTTGATGGGCGTCGGGAACGTGTTGTCCACGATGAGCGGCACGCCGTGCGCGTGCGCGGCGGCCGCGAACTTGCCGAAGTCGAGGACGATGAGCGCGGGGTTGGCGATCGACTCGCCGAACACCGCTTTCGTGTTCGGCCGGAACGCCGCGTCGAGCTCCTCGGGCGTGCAGTCCGGGTTGACGAACGTGCACTCGACGCCCATCTTGGCCATGGTCACGTTGATGAGGTTGAACGAGCCGCCGTAGATGGCGCTCGAGGCGACGATGTGGTCGCCGGCCGTGCAGATGTTGAACAGCGCGAAGAAGTTCGCCGCCTGCCCCGACGACGTGAGCATGGCCGCCGCGCCGCCCTCCATCTCGCAGATCTTCCGCGCGATGGTGTCGTTCGTGGGGTTCTGCAGGCGCGTGTAGAAGTAGCCCGACTCGGTCAGGTCGAACAGGCGGCCCATCTGGTCGCTCGACGTGTACCGGAACGTGGTGGCCTGGACGATCGGTGGCGTGCGTGGCTCGCCGTTGCCCGGCTGGTAGCCGCCCTGGACGCAGATCGTGTCGACGTGTTCGCTCATGCTGTGCTCCTTGCAGACTGGGAAGGCGCGCCGCGCTCGCGGACGCGCGTCGCGCACCATTACACCACGCGCGCGCCGCGGCGTGCCGCCTGCGTCCCACACAGCGGCGCACGCCGTGGACGGCCGCCGCGTTGCGCGATGGGCGCACCCGTGCCGGCGCCCGCGGCGGTAGGGTGAGGGCATCGACCGACAACGCGAAGGAGTGGCCATGAAGGCATCGGTGATGGTGTTCCACCCGCATCTGGACAGATCGCGCGTCAACCGCGCGCTCATGGAGCGGGCCATGCACGAGGACGGCACGGTGGTGCGCGACATGTACGCGCAGTACCCGGACCTGCGCGTCGACGCGGAGCGCGAGCGCGCGCTCGCCGCCGACGCCGATCTTCTCGTCTGGCAGTTTCCGCTCTACTGGTACAGCGCGCCCGCGCTGCTCAAGGAGTGGGAGGACACGGTGCTCGACCCGTCGTCGGACGCGTTCGCGGGCAAGCGGCTGCTGCTCGCGGTGAGCGCGGGCGGCCGCCTCGAGGACTATGCCGAGGACGGCAAGCACGGCGCGACGATGGGCCAGGTCCTGCTGCCGTACCGCGTGACCGCGCAGTACCTGGGCATGACGTACGAGAGGCCGTTCACCATCCACCACGCCCACCACCTCGACGAGGCGCAGCTGGCCCGCGAGGCGGACCGCTACGCCGAGCGGCTGCACTGAGCCGCGTCCCGGGGCGTTGCCCCGCGCTCGATGACGATCCGTGCGACTTGCGCGGGGATTGCCCGCGGAAGTCGCATTTCGGGGCGATTCCTGTGACTTCCGTGGGGGAGGGGCGACTGCGACACGCCCTTTGTTTGATGATTTGACAAAGATGGTTCGACCGTTTTACCATCTATCTCGAGAAAGGCACCACGCCACCAACACGAACCGATCCACGAAGGAGTGATCCATGGGACTGTGGGACATCGACAAGATTGAGTACGTCGGACGCAAGGCCGGCATCCAGGAGGGCCTCGGCTTCCGTTACTACGACGCCGACAAGGTCATCGCCGGCAAGAAGATGAGCGACTGGTGCCGCTTCGGCGTGGCCTGGTGGCACACCTTCGACCAGGAGCTCGTCGACCCGTTCGGCGTGGGCACCGGCCGCCGCCCGTGGGACGGCAAGTACGCCGACCCGATGGACAACGCGCTCGCCAAGGTGTACTACGCCTTCGAGTTCTTCCAGAAGCTCGGCGTCGAGTACTTCTGCTTCCACGACCGCGACATCGCCCCCGAGGGCGACACCCTGCGCGAGACCAACGCCAACCTGGACAAGGTCGTCGACAAGATCGCCGAGAACATGGAGTCCACCGGCGTCAAGCTGCTGTGGAACACCTCCTCGCTGTTCACCAACGCCCGCTTCGTCGAGGGCGCGGCCACGTCGCCGAACGCCAACGTCTACGCCTACGCCGCCGCCCAGCTCAAGAAGTCGTTGGAGACCAGCAAGCGCCTCAACGGCGAGAACTACGTCTTCTGGGGCGACCGCGAGGGCTACGAGAACCTCTGGGTCACCGACATGAAGCGCGAGCAGGAGCACATGGCGAAGTTCTTCCACATGTGCGCCGACTACGCCAAGGAGATCGGCATGGGCGCCCAGTTCCTCATCGAGCCCAAGGCCAAGGAACCGATGACCCACCAGTACGACTTCGACGCCGCCACCGCCTGCAACTTCCTGCGCGCCTACGACCTCATCGACACCTTCAAGCTCAACCTCGAGGGCAACCACGCCAACCTGGCCGGCCACACCTACCAGCACGAGATCCGCGTCGCCCGCGACAACGGCGTGCTCGGCTCCCTGGACGCCAACCAGGGCGACATGCTCCTGGGCTGGGACCTCGACGAGTTCCCGACCAACCTCTACGAGACCACCTCGGTCATGTGGGAGGTCCTGGACGAGGGCCAGATCGGCCCCCACGGCGGCCTGAACTTCGACGCCAAGCCGCGCCGCTCCTCCTTCGCCGCCGAGGACCTGTTCCGCGCGCACATCGCCGGCATGGACTCCTTCGCCGCGGGCCTGATCGTGGCCGCGAAGATGCACGAGGACAAGTACATCGAGGACCTCGTCGCCAACCGCTACGCGACCTTCGACACCGGCATCGGCGCCACCGTCGAGGACGGCACCGCCACCGTCGCCTCCCTCAACGACTACGCCATCGACATGCCGCAGTCCGAGATCCTCGAGTCCGTCAAGCCGGACCACCTCGAGGACGTGAAGGCCACCATCAACAACTACATCATCGACGCCCTGGCCGAGGCCTGACGTCACCGCCGGGGCAGCGCCCCGAAGCGGGCCCCGTGTCCATTCCTGCCTCCGGACGCGGGCCCGCGGACCCCGAACTTACCCCTCACTTTCCTTCCTCAGCCCGGACGTCCCGCCAGCCGCATGGCGGGGCCCCGGGCCTTTCCCGTATCACCCGTCCGCCGCCCCGCGCCGCCGCGGCCGAACCAAGGAACACGCCCATGCCCATCCGCAACCCCATCCTCGCCGGCTCGTACCCGGACCCCGCCCTCATCCGCGTGGGGGAGACCTACGTCCTGGCCAACTCCACCTTCGACTGGTGGCCGGCCGTCAGCCTGCACACCTCCACGGACCTGGCGAACTGGACGCCCGTGCCCTCGCCGATCCGTCGCGCCGACCAGCTCGACCTCAGGGGTGTCGCCAGCTCCTTCGGCGTCTGGGCGCCCGACATCTCCTACGCGCACGGCCTCTACTGGCTCGTCGTGACCAACGTCAAGAGCGTGCACGCCTCGTTCACCGACTGCGCCAACTACCTGTTCACCTGCCCCACGCTCGACGGCGACTGGGACGGACCCTACCCGCTCGACGGCGTCGGCTTCGACGCGCGCCTCTTCCATGACACCGACGGGCGCGACTACCTCGTCCAGCAGACCTGTGACTTCCGCGAGGACCGTCCGCCCTTCGCCGGCGTCACCCTCACCGAGCTTGACCGCGCCACCATGCGCCTCAAGCCCCGCACCCAGCGCATCATCTGGGCCGGCTCCTCCGCCGGCAGCGTCGAGGGTCCGCACCTCTACCACATCAACGGCTGGTACTACCTGGTGTGCGCCGAGGGCGGCACCGGCTGGGAGCACCGCGTCTCCGTGGCGCGCTCGCGCACGCTGGACGCCGGCTCCTTCGAGGAAAGCCCGCACAACCCGCTCATCACGAGCGTCGACGACCCGACGCTGCCCCTGCAGAAGCAGGGCCACGCCTCCTTCGTCGACACCCCCGACGGCGACTGGTACATGGCGTACCTGTGCGCGCGCCCCTGGCGCGCCGCCGACGACGCGCCCGACTGCCGCGGCTGGTGCACGCTCGGCCGCGAGACCGCGCTGCAGCGTCTGGAGTGGACCGACGACGGCTGGCCGCTCGTCGTCGGCGGCCCGCACGGCCGCCTCGAGATCGAGGCGCCGCACGAACCGGTTACGCAGATAGCGAACCACGCCGTGCACGACGACTTCACCTCGCCGCGGCTCGACAGCGCCTGGAAGACCCCGCGCGTGCCCTTCGAACGCATGGGCACGACCGGCGACGGCGCGCTCACCCTCACCGGCCAGGGCTCGCCCTGCGACGCCTTCGACCTGTCGCTCGTGGCGCGCCGGTGGACCGACCACGCCTTCGACGCCGCCGTCACCGTGGCCTTCGACCCCTGGAACTTCCAGCAGATGGCCGGCCTGACCAACTACTACGGCAGCACGCTGTGGAGCTGGGCGTACGTGACCTGGGACGACCGGCGCGCATGCCCCACCCTCGAGGTGTGCGAGAACGCCGACGACCACACCACCACCTTCCTGCGCGGCAGCGTGCCCGTGCCCGCGGGCACGCGCTCCGTGCGCCTGCGCACGCGCGTGCGCACCTCGACCTACACCTACGACTACGCCTTCGACGACGGCGACTGGCAGGGCACCGGCGTGTGGCTCGACGCACGAACGCTCAGCGACGACTACGCTTGGCAGCATGGCCGCGGTTTCTTCACCGGCGCGTTCGTCGGCATGTGTGCCGTGGACATGAGCGGGTTCGGCGCACAGGCGCGGTTCACCGACTTCGACTACGACCCGGCCGTCGGCGCGACCGACGACGGAAAGGATCCTGTGTGACCGACATCGTCAACCCCGTGCTGCGCGGCACCCACCCCGACCCCAGCTGGACCTGGGACCCCAAGGGCGAGCGCGTGGCCATCGTCAACTCCACCTTCGAGTACGTGCCCGGGCTGCCCATCCACGTCACCGACGACCTGGCGCACTACGAGCTGGTCGGCTACGCGGTGGACGGCAGGATGGCGCACGAGCTGCTGCTCGACTACGTGCTCGACTCCGGCGGCCTGTACGCGCCGACGCTGCGCGTCGTCGACGGCCGCTATGTCATCGCCTGCACCGTCTCGCGCCTCGACGAGGACGAGGCGCGCGCCGACGGCGTCGACGAGGCCACGCTGGCGCGTTTCCGCGCCGCTCAGGGCAACTTCGTGATCGAGGCCGACGATCTGGAGGGCCCGTGGCGCGGACCCTACTGGATCGAGGGCGCCGAGGGCATCGACCCCGACCTGTCCGTGGACGGCGACGGCGCCGTCTACTGGACGCAGACACGCGGCGTGCCCGACGCGGCCGTGGAGGGCCAGGGCGAGATCTGGACCCAGCGCATCGACCCCGACGGCTGGACGCTGTGCGACGATCCCGGCAAGACGCCCATCTGGCGTTCCTTCGGCGCCGGCGCGGTGTGGAGCGAGGGACCGCACCTGTACCGCATCGGCGACTGGACCTACCTCATGGACGCCGAGGGCGGCACCGGCCTGCTGCACTGCGAGACCATCATGCGCGCCCACACGCCCCACGGTCTGGCCGCCGCCATCCGCGAGGCCACCGAGGCGGGGCGGCCCATCATGGACACCCATGGCAACGGCACCGGCCTGTTCCGGCCGAACCCGGCGAACCCGTTCCTCACGCACCGCATGCTCGGCGAGGCGGTGCCCGTGCAATCCGTGGGCCACGACGACCTGCTGCACCACCCCACCATGGGCTGGTGGCTGGCGTGCCTGGCCACCCGCCAGACGCCCACCGCCGACGGCCTGTCCCTGAACTTCACCGGCCGCGAGACCTTCGTCGCGCCCATCGCCTGGGAACGCGCGCACGGCGACGCCGTCGTCGACGGCAACGGCGAGCCCGTCACCGACCTGCCCGGCGAACCGGACGGCACGCCCGGCTGGCCCGTGCTCGCCGGCGGCACCGGACGCCTCGTGCGCGAATGGCACGCCGATGGCGCGGACGTGGCCGTCGGCCATGTCGGCTTCGACGATCCCGGCACCCAACGGCTCGGTGTCGAGGAGCTGCGCGACCCGAAGGACGTGCTCACCGTGCGCGGCGACCTGCGCTTCCTCTTCCACCGGCTCACCGAACCGACCTGCGTCATCGAACTGCCCGGCGAAGGCCATGTGCGCCTGCGCCAGGACGGCCACCACCGCATCGAACTGGTCACCGACGGCCTGAGCGTGCGCTGGGCCGTGCGCACCGGCGAGCGCCTCGACGAAGGCTACGCCGAGGGACCGGGCCCGTGGAGCGCCGTGCTCGCCGCCGGCCGGCTCGTCATCGGTACCGGCGATGACCCCCTGACGAACCGTCTGGCCGAACTGGACGCCACCACCCTGAGCGTCGAATGTGCCCAGACCTTCGTCGGCTGCATGGTCGGCATCGAGGAATGGGAACCCTGGTGCCCCATCGGCCGCCACGTGTGAGCCGACCTGACGGATGGACCGCCCATCGGGCGCCCGCAAGGGCGTTGGATGGGCGGTTCACTGTTCGAGGGGACGCGTGGAATTGCGCACCACCAGGCTCGTCGGCATGACCACGTGGCGTTGGGGCTGGCGCCCCTCGGTGATGTCGATGATCATGCGGGTTGCGGCGCTCGCCATGTCCTGCAGCGGCTGTCTGACGGTGGTCAGGGCCGGTCCCAGGAAGGCGGCGGTCTGCACGTCGTCGAACCCCACGACGGACAGGTCCTCCGGGATGCGCAGCCCATGCTGTCTGGCGGCCTCGTAGACGCCCATCGCCTGCAGGTCGCTGCCCGCGAAGATGGCGGTGGGGCGGTCCGGGCGTCCCAGCAGTTCCATGGCCTGCGCATAGCCGCCGTCCGTGGTGAAATCCCCCTCCGTCACGAGCGTGGGGTCGGTGGCGATGCCGCGTTCGGCTAGCGCTGCGCTGTAGCCGTCCAGGCGGGCGCGTGAGCACATCATCTCCTCGGGGCCGGTGATGATGGCGATGCGACGGTGACCCAGTTCGAGCAGGTGACGCGTGGCGTACACGCCACCGGACCAGTTGTCCGCCTGGACGGACAGGTCGTCGCTCGTGGGTTCTCCGGAGGGGTCGAACACGACGTAGGGGATGTTGTTGCGGTTGAGCTTGGCCTTTTCCTGGTCGGTAAGGTTGGAGAAGATGAGGATCACGCCGATCGGGCGCCGGCGCAGGACGCCGTCGATCCATGTGGTGTCCGGATGGCGTCGGTCTCCGCTCTCGGTGGTCACCACGCTCACGTCATGGCGCTTCGTCTCGTTCAGCATGCCGCGCAGTACCTCGAGTGCCCAGATCGTGTCGAAATCCTGGAACACCACCTCGATCAGCCGTTGGCCGCGAGCCGTGTTCGAACGTGGCACGTAGCCGCGCTCGCGCATCACCTCCTCGATCTCGCTGCGCGTATCGGCGGCGACGTCCGTGCGCCCGTTGAGCACTTTCGAGACGGTGGCCAGGGAGTAGCCGGTGGCCTCGGCGATGTCGGCCAACCGTACCTTGGGGGTGGTGTCGGTCATGGTCAGCTCCTTTGCTGCGCGTAGGGTATCCCAACTGCCTCCAGTATATCGGAAGTTTCGAAAATACAAACGTTTCGGCATGTCGCACGATGTTCGATTGAACTTTTGAAGTGAACCAAATCGCACGAAACGCCGGAAATATAACTTAATTTGACAGTCTAACTAAGTAGACGTATGATAATTTTCAACGAAAACAGCGATAGTTTTCGAAAAGTTTCAGCCTTCCTTCCTCCCGGACGCAGTTGTCCGATCGACATGGGGGAGGAATGGGGAAGAGCGGGGCGCGCCGATGGTGACGGGCAACCGCAAGCAAGGAGGAACCATGAAGTTCAAGTCGGCAATGGCGGCCACCCTGGCGGTCGGCCTGCTCGTGGGCACCGCGGCCTACGGTGGCGGCAGCGGCAAGACCGCGGACGGCAAGACCGAGGTCGTGGTGTGGATGAATTCCACGACCGGCGACGGCAAGAAGTACTGGGATGACGCCGCGACGGCCTTCGAGAAGGAGAACCCCGACGTGGACATCAAGGTCGAGGCCATCCAGAACGAGGACATGGACGGCAAGCTGCAGACCGCCCTGCAGGACCCGAGCTCCGCACCCGACATCTTCCTGGCGCGCGGCGGCCGCAAGCTGCGCGACGTGGTGGAGGCCGGCCAGGTGATGGACCTGACCGACAAGATCTCCGAGGACGTCAAGACGCAGATGAAGGTGGCCCTCGAGACCTCCACCATCGACGGCAAGATCTACGGCGTGCCGCAGTCGGTGCTGCCCGGTGGCATCTGGTACTCCAAGGACCTGTTCAAGAAGGCCGGCATCACCGATACCCCGAAGACCTGGGACGAGTTCGCGACGGCGGTCAAGAAGCTCAAGGCGGCGGGCATCACCCCGATCGCCCTCGGCGGCAAGGACGCGTGGCCGGCCGCCCACTGGTACTACTGGTTCGCCCTGCGCGACTGCTCCACCCAGGCGCTCGACGAGGCTGAGAGCGACCTGAAGTTCACCAACCAGTGCTGGGTCACCGCCGGTGACGACGTGCAGAAGCTGCTCGACCTCGACGGCTTCAACGACGGCTTCCTGACCACCTCGGCCCAGCAGGGCGCCAGCTCCTCGGCCGGCCTGCTCGCCAACCACATGGCCGCCATGGAGCTCATGGGCGGCTGGGAGCCGGGCGTCGTGCGCGACCTGACCCCGGACAAGAAGGACATGGCCGACCTCGGCTTCTTCTCCTTCCCGGAGATGCCCGGCGGCGAGGGCGACCCGACCGCCATCCTGGCCGGTGCGGACGGCATGTCCGTGGGCGCATGGGCGCCCGACGCCGCCGTCGACTTCCTCAACTTCATCTCCACCAAGGAATGGCAAGAGAAGTACGCCGAGGCCTTCGTCACCATCCCGGCCGCCAAGAACGCGCAGAGCGCCGTCACCAACGACGCGCTCAAGCAGGTGCTCAAGGTCTACAACGACGCCTCCTCGGTCTCCCTGTGGCTTGATACCGAGCTGGGCCAGAACATCGGCAACGCGCTCAACGAGGGCGTCGTCAACATGCTCGCCGGCAAGGGCAACGCCCAGGGCATCGTCAAGGCCATGGAGGACGCGGCCGTCAAGGGCTGACCGTTCCGCGCCCGGCGCGCCGCGCAGGCGGCGCGCCGGGCGCTTCCTAGACCAACAACCGCACAACCAGCACGAGGTACAACATGTCGCAGGCAATCGCAAAAGGGGCTCGGCGCTCCGGTGGGCAACGCGCCGACAGGGCGCGCAGGCGCTTCGAGGTGGGCATCCTCTCCATCCCGGCGCTCATCATGTTCGTAGGGTTCGTCATCCTCCCGGTGTTCATGGCGGCCTACTATGGCTTCTTCAAGTGGAAGGGCTACGGCCAGCCCAACGTCAACGGCCAGTTCATCGGACTGAACAACTACAAGGTCATCCTCACCGACCCCGCCTTCCAGCAGGCGCTCGGGCACACGCTGTTCATCGCCGTCATGTCCCTGGTGATCCAGGGGCCGCTGGCCATCCTGTTCGCGCTGCTGCTCAACCAGAAGTTCAAGGGACGCGGCCTAATCCGTACGCTCATCTTCGTGCCCTATGTGGTCTCCGAGGTCATCATCGGCACCGGCTGGAGCCTCATGCTGCAGCCCACCGGCGCCGTCAACGCGGTCCTCGCGAAGTTCGGCCTGCACGGCGTGGACTGGATCGCCAACCCGAAGATCGCCATCTGGACGCTCATGTTCATCATCTCGTGGAAGTACATCGGCTTCGCCGTCATCCTCATGATCGCCGGCATGCAGGCCATCCCCGAGGACCTCTACGAGGCGGCGCGCGTGGACGGCGCCGGCTTCTGGCGCCAGCAGTGGAGCATCACGCTGCCCCTGCTCGCCCCGACCATCCGCATGTGGGCCTTCATGTCCATCATCGGCTCGCTGCAGCTGTTCGACCTGGTGTACATCATCTGGGGCCAGTACGTGGCCTCCACCGCCGGCACCTCCACCATGGCCACCTACATGGTGCGCGAGGGACGCCTGGCCAACAACTACGGCTACGGTTCGGCCGTCGTCGTCGTCATCTTCGTGATCTCCCTGGTCATCGCCCTGACCTACCAGCGGTTCGTGCTCAACCGCGACCTCGACGGCGCCGTGGAGAAGCGCGAGGAGAAGAAGATCCGCAAGCGCGAGAACGCCCGCGCCAAGGCGCATGCGGCGGAAGGGGCCGCCACGGCCCTGCGCACCAACGATGCAATGATGCCGGCCACCCCGGCCATCGCGAGGGAGATGGAATCATGAGCTACACGGGAACCCAGATCGAACGCACGCTCCTGTCCGGCGGCCGCCGACGCAAGGACGATCCGTACGCGCTCAAGCGCTCCGCGAAGACCCCCGGGGCCATCCCATCGTCTACATCCTGTCCGTGATCCTGGTGCTCATCTGCGTGGTGCCCGTCCTGTACATCATCCTGGGCGGCTTCCGCACCAACTCGCAGATCACCCAGAACCCGGCCGGGCTGCCCAGTCCCTGGAACTTCGAGAACTACCGGACGGTCATCACCTCCTCCACCTTCTGGGTGGAGCTGGTCAACTCCCTGATCGTGTCCCTGGGCACCATGGTGGGCGTCGTCGTGCTCGCCCTCATGGTCAGCTTCGTCATCGCGCGCTACCGCATGCGCTTCGGCAAGGTCCTGTACACGCTGTTCTCCGCCGGCATGATGTTCCTCATCACCGTGGCCATCACGCCCCTGTACCTACTGCTGCGCAACCTGCACCTCATCAACAGCCAGCTGGGCATCATCCTGCAGCAGATCGCGTTCGGGCTTCCCCAGGCGATCATCATCATGGTGCCCTTCCTGCAGTCCATCCCCATGGAGCTCGAGGAGGCCGCCCAGCTCGACGGCTGCTCGCGCCTCGGCTTCTTCACCCGCATGGTGCTGCCGCTGAGCGGCCCGGGCGTGGCCACCATCGCCATCCTCTCGTTCGTGGCCAGCTGGAACGCCTACATGCTGCCGCTGTTCCTGCTCAACGACTCCTCGAAGTACACGCTGCCGCTGGGTGTGCAGATGTTCAGCTCGCAGCACTCCGTCGACACCGCCCAGGTGCTCGCGTTCACGTCCCTGTCCATGATCCCCGCGCTGATCTGCTTCACGATCTTCCAGAAGAAGATCGTCGGTGGCCTGGCCGGCGCCGTCAAGGGCTGACCGGACCCACCGGAAAGGAGAATGAGGACCATGAAGATCCACAACCCCGTGCTCACCGGCTTCCACTCGGACCCCTCCATGATCCGCGTGGGCGACACCTACTACATCGCCAACTCCACCTTCGAGTGGTTCCCCGGCGTGCGGCTGCACGCCTCCAAGGACCTCGTTCACTGGGAGCTGCTGCCCAGCCCCCTCAGCCGCACGAGCCAGATCGACATGCGCGGCAACGTGTCCTCCGTCGGCGTCTGGGCGCCCGACCTGAGCTACGCCGACGGCAGGTTCTGGCTCGTCTACGCGGATGTGAAGATCGTGGACGGCGCCTTCAAGGACTGCACCAACTACCTGGTCACCGCCGAGGACATCCGCGGGCCCTGGAGCGAACCCGTACGGCTCGGCGGCACGGGATTCGACGCGAGCCTGTTCCATGACGACGACGGCCGCAAGTACCTCGTGCAGCAGACCTGGGACTTCCGCGAATGGCGCCACCCCTTCGACGGCATCACGTGCACCGAGTTCGACGCGGCCACCATGCGCCTGAAGCCCGGGACCGCCCGGACGTTGTGGGACGGCACGGACGTCAAGCTGGTCGAGGGGCCGCACCTGTACCGCAAGGACGGCTGGTACTACCTGTTCTGCGCCGAGGGCGGCACCACGTACACCCACCAGGAGGTCGTGGCGCGCTCGCGCACGCTGGACGCCCATTCGTTCGAGGGCATGCCCACCAACCCGCTGCTGACCAACTACGACACGCCCCGCTCGCCATTGCAGAAGCAGGGCCACGGTTCCCTCGTCGAAAGCCCGCAGGGGGAGTGGTTCTACGCTTCGCTGTGCGCCAGGCCCTGGCATCATGAGACCGAATCGGCCATCGATCCGCGCGGCTGGTGCACGCTCGGGCGTGAGACCTCCATCCAACGCGTCGGATGGAGCGAGGACGGCTGGCCCTACATCGAGGGCGGTCCGGCGGGCGTCGTCGAGGTCGACGCGCCCAAGGGCGTCCAGGTGCCCGACACCGAGGAGGGCACCTCCCTCGAGGTGCGCCACCGGCATGACGACTTCACCGCCCCCGCGCTCGACGGCGACTGGAACACGCCGCGCGTGCCCTTCGACGACGCGATGGGTTCCACGGGCGATGGCGCGCTCACGCTGCGCGGCCGCGGTTCGCTGTGCAACACGCATGAACTGAGCTTGGTGGCGCGCCGTTGGCAGGCCTTCGACTTCGACGCGAGCGTAGGCGTACGCTTCGAACCGACCAACTACATGCAGATGGCCGGCCTGACGAACTACTACAACACGCGCGCCTGGTCGTGGGCGTACGTCACTTGGGACGAGGACCGCGGATGCCGCGTGCTCGACATCGCGCAGAACGACGGACAGGACTACCACACCTTCCTGCGCGAGCGCGCCATCCCGATCCCGGACGACGTGACAACCGTGTGGCTGCGCACGCGAGTGCGCACGTCGCACTACACGTACGACTACTCGTTCGACGGACGCGAATGGCTCTCGACGGCCGTGGAGCTCGACGCGAAACTGCTCAGCGACGACTACGTGAACCTCACCTACGGCGGGTTCTTCACCGGCGCGTTCGTGGGCATGGCGGCCGTGGACCTGTCCGGCTACGACGCGGAGGCGACGTTCGTGGACTTCGACTACCGCGAGCTGCCGCGCGGCTGACTGCACGCAACGAGGGGCGTCCCTGGCCCGATGGGATGCCCCTTTCCTTGTACCGGGACAAAAGTGAGGTCATCATGCTGGAACTGGCGAAGCTGCTGGGTGACGGATGCGTCATGCAATCCGGACGCGAGCTGCTGGTCTGGGGCTGGGCCGAGCCCGGCGCCGTGGTCACGGTCGCGCTGGGCTCGCATGCGGGGGAGGCGACGTGCGCGTCCGACGGGTCCTGGCAGGTGCGCGTCGGCGCCCTCGAGGCCGGAGGCCCCTACCTCCTCGCCGTGGAGTCGGCCGGCGAACGCCTCGAGCGGCGGTGCTATGCGGGCGAGGTGTTCCTGTGCGCGGGACAGTCGAACATGGAACTGCCGATGCGATGGGTGCGCCCCTACTATCCCGCGGAGTTCGACCGCCAGGCCGATCCGCTGCTGCGTCAGTTCAAGGTCGACGCGGACTGGGGCTTCTCCGGGCCCGTGCGCGACCACGCCTCGGCGCGCTGGCAGCCGTGCGCGCCGGATGATCTGGGGGATTTCTCCGCCGTGGCGTATTTCTTCGGGCGCATGGTGCGCGCCCTGCTGGACGTGCCCGTGGGTTTGCTCAACGTCAGCCTCGGCGGCTCGCCGATCGAATCGTGGATGGACGCCGACACGCTGCGGGACTTCCCGTCGGCCATGCGCGAGCTGGAACCCTATCTGGGCGACGGCGCGGCCGAGGCACGCAGGACGGCGAGCCTGCGCGCCATCGACGAGTGGATGGAACGGCTGCGCCAGGCCGAGACGCCGCGCGGGGAGCTCGCATGGCATGAGGTCCATCTGCCGGGGGCCATCACCGTGCCGGGCGGGGACGCCTTCCATGGACTGCTCGAACTGCACAGGACCGTGGTGCTGCCCCCGTACCACGAGGGCGCCGGGGCGCTGCTGCGGCTGGGCAATTGGGTGGACGGCGACGAGACGTACGTCAACGGCGTCCACGTGGGCGCCAGCCCCAGCAAGTATGAGCCGCGCGACTACGCCGTGCCGCCGGGAATCCTGCACGCAGGCGCCAACGAGGTCCGTGTGCGGCTTGTCAGCCGCGACGGGGCGCCCCGCGTGACCGAGGGCAAGGCGATGGCGCTGCGCATCGGCGATGAGACCTACGACCTGTCGGGCGCGTGGCGCATGGCCGTCGCCTCGCGCATGGACCGGCCATGCCCCGCCGAGGACTTCGTGCGCTGGAAGCCGACCGCGCTCTACCACACCATGCTGGAACCCTGCCAACGCTGGCCTGTGCGTGCCGTGCTGTGGTACCAAGGCGAATCCGACACCGGCGACCAGGCCGCGGACTACGCGCGCATGCTCACCGCCATGATCGGCCTGTGGCGTCGCGGATGGCGCGAGCCGGACCTGCCGTTCCTCGTCGTGCAACTGCCGTGCATCGACGTGGACTGCATCGAGGACGGCGGATGGCCATTGGTGCGCGCCGCGCAATGGAAGGTCGGTCAACAGGATGCGCACACCATGACGGTCGTGACGCTGGACGCGGGAGAGGCCAACGACCTGCATCCGCACGACAAGCGCCTCGTGGCCTCGCGCCTGTTCGGAGCCGCCCGCGCCATGCTGTATGGCGGCGTGGGCGTGCAGCCGGAAGTAGTGGGCGTCGAGGAGACGGACGGACTCCTGCGACTCACCTACGGCATACGCCGCGCCGATGGCGTGGAACCCTGCGGATTGGTCACGCTCGACGGCGCCGAACCCGGGGAATTCGAGTTCGTCTGGCTCGACGCCGGCACGAGCGCGCCGGCCCACGCGGTCATCGAGGATGGCGCGGTACTCATCGACCTGGCCGCCAGACGGCCGGACCTGCTGCGCTACGCCTGGCACAACGACCCGCACCGTGGCCTGCTCGCGGACGGCCGTGGCACGCCGGTGCCGCCCTCCGTCCATGCGCTGGGACCGGCCGGCCTATGATGTTCATTAATTGAGTGAACAAAATCTTCGCGAAGGAGCACCCATGCCCATCGACCTGCAGCACCTCATCGACACCGACGAGGACGTGCGCCGGCTGTTCGCCGGTGAACCCATGCAGTACAGGAAATCCGACTCGCTGCCGGACCTCACTTGGCGGGCGCAGTCCACGTGCGCGCTGATCAACCGCATCTTCTTCGAACGGCCCGACGAGGCCATGCGCCTGTTCCACGAGCTCGTGCCCGGCGCCGGCGAGGGCGTCGAGTTCCGGCCGCCCATCAACCTCGACTACGGCATCGGCCTGGAGATCGGGGAAGGCACCTTCATCAACAAGGACTTCCTCGTCGTCGGGGGCGGCCGCATCACCATCGGCGCGCACTGCCTGATCGGCCCGCGCTGCACGCTCGCCAGCCCCAACCACGCGCTCGACGCCGCCACCCGCCTTGACGGCTGGGAGCACACCATGCCCGTCACCATCGGCGACAACGTGTGGTTCGGTGCCAACGTCACCGTCTGCCCAGGCGTGACCATCGGCAGCGACTCGGTCATCGGCGCCGGCTCCGTCGTCCACGACATCCCCGCCGGCGTCGTCGCCGCCGGCAACCCCTGCCGCGTCATCAAGCCGCTGCCCGAGCGCGACCCCGCCTTCGCCTCCCTGCAGGGCTGACCGCGCATACGCGACACGCGCGCGGATTGCGCGCGTCGCGTACGGAGTGCGACATAACGAAAGGACTCCCGCGGCACGTCGACGTGCCGCGGGAGTCCTTTCGTTATGCAGTCGTCAGCCGCGCGCCTTGACGTACGCGTCGTAGACCTGCGGGGTGGGCTCGCCGGTGACGGTGCCGTCGATGCGCACCTCCCAGGCGGGCGCCTCCCCGGCGCCCGACAGCACCCACGCGGCCTGGCGCGCCGCGCCGATGGCCACGTACTCGTCGGTCGCCGGCAGCGTCACGTCGAGGCCGAGCACGGCGGGCGCCAGCGTGCGCACGGCGCGCGACTTGGCGCCGCCCCCGATGAGCAGCACGCGGTCGATGGGCGCGCCCAGCGCGCGGATCGCCTCCATGCAGTCGCGCTGCGAGCACAGCAGCCCCTCCACGAACGCGCGCGCCACGTTGCGCCGCTCCGTGTTGCGCAGCGTCATGCCCGACAGGGTCGCCGTCGCTTCCGGGCGGTTCGGCGTGCGCTCGCCGTCGAAGTACGGCACCAGCACGATGCCGCCGGCGCCGGGGTGCGAGCCGAGCGCGAGGTCCGCCAGGCCGTCGTAGTCGACGTCCAGCACGGCGCGGCCGGCGTCGAGGATGCGCGAGGCGTTGATGGTGCACGCCAGCGGCAGGAAGTGGCCGGTGCAGTCCGCGAAACCGGACACGGTGCCCGTCAGGTCGTACACGGGCGACTCGCTGACGGCCGCGGCCACGCCGGAGGTGCCCAGCGACACGGACACATCGCCGACGGCCATGCCCAGGCCGAGCGCGGCCATGGCGTTGTCGCCGCCGCCGGGACCGATGAGGCAGCCCCTGTCCACGGCCTTGCCGGCGACGGCCGGGTCGGCCTTCGCGGGCGCGGCCTCGTGCGGCCCGAGCACGCGCGGCAGCACGATGGCGTCGGCCTGCTCGCGCGCCTTGGCGGTCACGACCGGGGAGTGGCCGGCCTGCAGGCCCAGGGCGAGCAGGTCGCGGCGGTACCGGTCGGCCGCCGCGTCGAAGTAGATGGTGCCCGAGGCGTCGGAGCGGTCGGTGACGAGCGCGTCGAGGTGCGCGTCCTCGCCCTCGGCGACCGGGCCGTAGCCGGCGATGCGCCAGGCGAGCCAGTCGTGCGGCAGGCAGACCGCGGCGATGCGCGCCGCGTTGTCCGGCTCGTGCTCGGCGACTCACTTGACCTTGGTCAGCGTGTACGAGGCGACGGGGGAGGAGCCGACGGCGCGCACCCAGCGCGCCACGCCGCGCGCGTGTCGCGGATGACGCGGCCGCGCCCGTCGAGCAGCACCATGCCGTGCTGCTGTCCGCCCACGGCGATGGCGGCGACGTCGTCGAGGCCGCCCGCCTGGCCGGCGGCCTCGCGGAACGCGGTCCACCACGCCTCCGGGTCCACCTGCGTGCCGTCGGGGTGGCGCGCCTGGCCGAAACGCACCAGCTCGCCGGTCTCGGCGTCCGTGACGCGCACCTTGCATGACTGGGTGGAGGTGTCCACCCCGGCAACCAATGTCCTGCCCATCCTTGGGCCTCCTGTCGTTGAGGGAACATGTAATAGTTAGACTATTAAACTATATTGCATAGTGTAGCATGACACTAGCGCCGTACCAGCGAGACGCGCGGAAAAGGCCCAAGAAGGTGGCGACGATGGCAGCGATGAGAAGGATCAACCAGGACGACCTGCGCAACCACAACCTATCGGTGGTGCTCTCCACGATGCTCGGCTCCACGCAACCGATGAGCCGCGCGGACCTCGCCAAGAGCACCGGGCTGACCAAGGCCACCATGTCCCTGCTCGTGTCCATGCTGCTCGAGCGCGGGATCCTCAGGGAGGGCGTGCCGGTCGTGCAGTCCGTCTACGGACGTCCCAGCACGCCGCTGATCGTCAACGGCGGCGTCATGTGCGGCATCGGCATCCAGGTGAACACCGACGGCTACGGCTACGTCGTGCTCGACCTCGACGGCTCGGTCGTCGCCGAACGCTGGCTGGGGGAGGACCTGCCCGACGCCGACGCCGACGAGATCTTCGGCCAGCTGGACGCCATGCTCACCGAGCAGGAGCGCACGCTGCGCGACGCCGGCTACGCCATCGCCGGCACGGGCCTGGCTCTGCCCGGCCTGGTCACCGAGGACGGCCACCTCATCATGGCGCGCAACCTCGGCTGGGAGGACCTCGACCTCGACTCCTTCGAGCTGGTGCGCCGCCTCGACGTCGTCGCCGGCAACGAATCGAACATGGCTGCCATCGCGCAGCTGCCCGGCTACGCCACGCAGCGGCGCGACGAGGGACTGGTGGCGCCCGCCGGCTCCTTCCTGTACGTGTCCACCGACATCGGCATCGGCGGCGCCATCGTGCGCGGCGGCTCCGTCATCTCCGGCGACCACGGCTTCGCCGGCGAGGTCGGCCACATTTCCGTGCAGATGGACGGCCCGCTGTGCGTGTGCGGCCGCCACGGCTGCGTCGAGGCGTACGCCGGCCGGCGCTCCATGGTGGAGCGTGCCGGCATCGCCGAGGGCGTCGAGGCGACGCGCCCGCAGGCCGGCGCCGAGCTGGCGCGCCGCTACGCCGAGGGCGAGGCGCGCGCCGTGCGCGTCGTCGAGGAGGCCAAGGACGCCATGGTCTCCATGCTCGTGTCCGCCATCAACATCGCCGACGTGGACACCGTCGTCATCGGCGGCGGCTGGGGACGTGTCAGCTCCGCCACGATCGGGCAGATGCGCGATCGCGTCCAGGACCAGATCCTGGCGCGCAACAAGCTGCACGTGCGCCTGGAGACCACCGGCGGCCAGGGACGCCCCTCGCTCGCCGGCGCCGCCGAGACCGGCCTGCGCCGCTTCGTCGACGACCCGCTGCCGTACCTGAACGCCGGGGAGTGACCTTCCCGTTGCGTACGCGGGCGCGCGGCTGGTAGTCTGGCAGCCGGCGCCCCCGCCCGGACTGCGCAGGTCAAGGGACGCCCCGTGCCGGGACCGCGCGCCCCGCGCGACCGCCGCACTGCGCAGTGCGCCCCGCCGGGGCGACGATCAGCCAGGAGTTCCCATGGTCGACCAGGCCCGTCCGTCCACCGTCATCCGCCCCGCCTTCCGCTACCGCTGGACGACCGCCGACATCGCCGTCGCCGCCGCGCTCGGCGTCGCCGCCGGCGTCGTGTTCTGGGGCTTCAACTTCGCGTACATGTCGCTCAGCCCCGTGCTCGGCGGCCTACTGCCCGGCTGCGCCAGCCTGCTGCACGCCATGTGGTACTTCTCCGGCGTGCTCGCCGTGCTCGTCATCCGCAAGCCCGGCGCCGCCGTCTTCGTCAACCTCGTCGGCTGCGCCGCCGAGATGCTGCTGGGCAACTCGTTTTCCTTCTCCTTCGTCTTCCTGTCCGCCGCGCTGCAGGGCGTCTTCGCCGAGCTGCCGTTCGCGCTGACGCGCTACCGGCGCTTCAGCCTGCCGCTGGCCATGTGCTCCGGCCTGTGCGTCGGCCTCGAGTACAGCGTCTACCTCATGCTCTTCCAGTACCAGGGCGTCGCGTGGACCAGCCCGCGCGGCATCGTGCACATGGTGTGCGAGCTCGTCGGCGGCCTGGTCATCGCCGGCGTGATGAGCTGGTACCTGTACGTGGCCATCGCACGCACCGGCGTGCTCGACCGCTTCGCCTCGGGCCGCGCCCTGCGCGCCGCCGAGTCCGAATAGGGCAGCGCCGGGCCTACACTGGAGGAACGCGGACGCCCGAGGGCGCCCGCGTTCCTCCAGTCTTGTCATGCAGCGAAGAAAGGCTCGACATGGGCGCCGGCGACCATACCCCCGACCACGGCGACGTGGGCACGCAGACCGAACTCATCAACCCCAACGAGGTGGCGCCCATGGCGGCCGCCGCGCCGCCCAAGGGGCCGCGGCACCGCCAGGACCCGGCGCGCACCTACCACCGCATGATCGCCGGGTGCCTCGCCGTGCTCATCGCCGTCGCGCTCGCCGTCGGCGTGCTCGTGCACGTCCAGCGCGACCGCTAGCGCGTGCTCGCCGAGCACCGCACGCAGTGCGAGCAGGCGCTCACCGACCTGCGCGAGGACGCCGACGCGTACGAGGGGCTGCGCACCGGCAACGGCAAGGTCGCCTCGCGCATCGCGGACGCGGACGTGCAGGACGCCGGCACCGTCAAGACCCTCGAGGAGCAGATGGACGCCACCGCGCCGACGATGCCCGCGTGCACGGCCATGAGCGCCGACGAGCTCGAGGCCACCGTCGCGCAGATCGACGACCACCACGAGTGGTACGAGGCGCACAGCGACTCCCTCAAGGAGGCCATCGAGGGCGTGCGGGCCTCCAAGCAGGCCAAGGCCGTCGCCGAGCGCGCCGCGCAGCTGGCCGACACGCTGACCGAGGCGCGCACGCTGCTCGACCTGACGCGCGGCCAGGTCAAGGACCAGGCCACGTGGGAGGCGCTCGAGGACCTCGTCAACGAGGGGGAGAGCGTGGCCGCGGGCAGCGACATGGACGCCATGGACGCCTCGGAGACCAAGCTGCGCGACGCGATGGCGAAGGTCACCGCCTCGAACGACGCCAAGAAGGCCGACGACGAGAAGAAGGCCCAGGAGGCCGCCAAGAAGGCCGAGCAGGCCAAGGAGGAGGCCCTGAAGAAGGCCGAGGAGCTCAAGAAGAAGGTCGACGAGAAGAGGACCGAGACAGCCGCCTCGACCTCGCACCGCTGAGGGGCGCCGCCCTGCGGCCTGCCGCCCCGGGGGCCATGCCGGACGGCGGTCCGGCGCGGTGTGGAACACAAGTCGCCCACCGGCTCCATGCCGGTGGGCGACTTGCGTCGGTAGGGCCTGTGGGGCTTGAACCCACGACCGGCGGATTATGAGTCCGCAGCTCTAACCGACTGAGCTAAGGCCCCACATTGCGCGGCCGATGGCCGGCAACTCGCTAAATTGTAGCAATACCGGGGACGTGCGGCGCGCCCTGCCCGCGCAGCGGACGGACGGCGCCCGGGGGAGGGCGGCGCGAAACGCCCGGGCGCCCCGGCCGGGAATACCACGGCGTCCCATCTGTTGGACAACATGGTCCGGTCAACGCCGGGCCATACAATGCATCTATCCGGTTCACGCCTGCCATAGGGGCATGGCGACCCGGGTCCCCCGTATCTTTAGGAGACACAACTATGCAGCCAGGAATCCATCCTGATTACCACAAGGTCACCGTTACCTGCTCTTGCGGCAACACCTTCGAGACCAAGTCGACCGCCAAGGGCGACCACATGACCGTCGATGTTTGCTCCAAGTGCCACCCGTTCTACACGGGCAAGCAGAAGATCCTCGACACCGGTGGCCGTGTCGCGCGCTTCGAGAAGCGTTACGGCAAGAAGAAGTAAGCACAAGCCTTGCGGTACGAGAAACGCCAGCCTCCGGGCTGGCGTTTTCCGTACCCGGACCTGTCCTTGGGATAGGATGGACAGGTTTGGAACACACCATCGCGCGCCGGGCGGCGCCAGGCCGGTCCCCGGGCGCGCGAAGCGATCATCACAAAGGGACTTACGCGGCAGATGGCAGACGAACAGTTCCCCGCGGCGCTCACCGCGCTCGAGGAGTACCGCAACATTGAACAGCAGATGGCGCAGCCGGACGTGGCGTCCGACCCCAACGCCATGCGCAAGCTCGGCAGGCGCCACGCGGAACTCGGGTCCATCGTGTCCGTCTACCGTGCCTACACGCAGGTGCGCGACGACCTCGAGGCCGCCCGCGAGATGGGGGGCGAGGACCCCGACTTCGCCGACGAGGCCAGGCGCCTCGAGGAGGAGCTGCCCAAGGCCGAGGAGACCCTGCGCATGGCCCTCATCCCGCGCGACCCGGACGACGCGCGCGACGTGATCATGGAGATCAAGGCCGGCACCGGCGGCGAGGAGGCCGCCCTGTTCGCCGGCGACCTGCTGCGCATGTACACCCGCTACGCCGAGAAGCGCGGCTGGTCGATCACCGTGCAGTCCGAGAACACCACCGAGCTCGGCGGCGTCAAGGACGTCCAGCTGGCCATCCGCGCCAAGGGCACGCCCGCGCCCGAGGACGGCGTGTGGGCGTCCCTCAAGTACGAGGGCGGCGTGCACCGCGTCCAGCGCATCCCCGTCACCGAGTCGCAGGGCCGCATCCAGACCTCCGCCGCCGGCGTCATCGTGTTCCCCGAGGCCGACGAGGACGACGACGAGATCGAGATCGACCCCAAGGACCTCAAGATCGACATCTTCATGAGCTCCGGCCCCGGCGGCCAGTCCGTGAACACCACGTACTCCGCCGTGCGCATGACCCACATCCCCACCGGCATCGTGGTGAGCATGCAGGACGAGAAGAGCCAGATCCAAAACCGCGCCGCCGCGCTGCGCGTCCTCAAGAGCCGCCTGCTGGCCATGAAGCACGAGCAGGAGGCCGCCGAGGCCGCCGACATGCGCCACTCGCAGGTGCGCTCGCTGGACCGTTCCGAGCGCATCCGCACGTACAACTTCCCCGAGAACCGCATCGTCGACCACCGCACGAACTACACGGCGTACAACCTGGACGCCGTGCTCGACGGCGACCTGCAGGCCGTCATCGACTCCGACGTGCAGGCCGACGAGGCCGAGCGCCTCGCCTCCCAGGAGTGAGCATGGTCGACACCACCACCAGCACCGGCACCGACGACGCGCGCCGCGTCGCCGCCGTGCTCGCCGCCGCCGGCCGCAAGCTGGCGGCCGCCGGCGTGCCCGTCGCGGCGCACGACGCCAAGCT
>JAXJQE010000170.1:0-6701 GCA_036311305.1 Bifidobacterium sp. | reverse complement strand
TGGGTCTACTACCACATCGCCTCCGGCAAGATGCAATACGGCGAACAATACCTCAACTACGACCGCGAACACACCGGCTGGTACTACTTCGAACCCGGCACCGGAAAAATGGCCCACGGTACGATACAGGTGAACGGTACAACGGTTTATTACGATCGGATCACCGGGCAAAGATGATAGCGATCGTCTGGCATGCCTATGTAATCCCTCGGAATTGTGGGATCGATGCAGGACTTGAACGGTCCTCCCGTCTGACGCCGATTGCAGCTCGGCTCAGACACCAGACAACGAATCCGCCCATGGCAACCATGGGCGGATTCTAATAGTTGTTGGAATGCGTCATCCCGATTGCTCTCTCATCGATCGCGGCTCAGCAATTTCCTGGATTCACCAGTTCGCCCGAGGGCAGACGCCCGGCCCCGCGGCACCGTTCATTCGTCGCACAACGCGACCGTCACGCACGTGCACGCGCACCATTCGCGCACCGGCACGAAGCACGAATCAGGCAGCGATATCGACATGGACCTCACCGCCTTCCCCACCGAATCCCGCCGCGTTGCCGCAGTCGGCGAGCGCGCGGCCGTCCGAGGCCCGTGCGCGCTCGTTCTCGACGAGTCGGCGCACCTCCTCCTCGAACAGCGGCAGCGCGAGGTCGCAGTAATCGGGCAGGTTCTGCCCGAGCAGGCCAGCCGCCGCACGCACGCGGAAGTCGTCGCCCTGATCGTGCAGGCGGCTGAGGGCGACCGCGGCCATGTCGTCGCACGTGTCGCAGAACGCGCGCCACTGCACCGTGCGCTCCCTGTATCCGCACGCGGCCACGGCGGCCCAGTCCGGTTCGCGTTCGTCGAGCGTGACGATCGGCAGCATGAGCACGTTCATCGTGCGCACCTGCTCGCACAGTCGTTCGAGCGCGCGTACCCCGCGCTCGAACCGTTCGGATTCGCGCAGTTCGAAGCCGACGACGAGGTCGATCGCGGCCGCCGGTCCCATGAGCGAATCGGCCAGATCACGCAGATATGCCGGATTCTCCCACAGCGGTTCGTCGGGCAGCGTGCGCGTCTCCTCGACCTGCGCGAGCAGCTGGGCGGCGTCGTTCGTGGGACGGTCCCAGAGCGTGCGATACGCGCGCACGAGCTCACGCGCGTCGTACAGGTATCGACGATCGGCCGCGAGCGTGAGCGAGGTGTGCTCGTCCGGGTCGAGCGTCGGCGCCTCGCCGGCGGCGAGTGCGCGCGCGTAGTCGAGATCGGCCTGCGCGCGGACGGAGCGCAGGTAGTCGACCACGCGGCGGTACCGCGTGTCGGTGCATGCGCCCTGCGCGCGGACGTTCGGATCCTCGCGCAGCATGCACATGCCGATGCCCGGGTTCGTGAGCAGCATGGATGCGATCTGCGCGCTCGCGGCGACCGGCTCGCCCCAGCGCAGCATGCAATGCGCGGCGAGCCGGTGCGCCTGGTTGCCGTATTCGGCGCGGTCGGCGTCGCGCTGCTGGCGAGTGCCGAGCCGCTTGACGCCGCTGCCGTGCATCCAGCGCGACATCTGCGCATGGCTCATCGGGCGGATGGTCATGGGCATGCGCGCGCTCGTCTGGCCGAGCAGCATCGACATCGACGCGTCGTTGATCAGGTCGTACAGCCAGACCGCCAGACCCTTCTGACGGATGATCATGGACGCGCGGCGCAGGAACTGCCGCGCGAACTCCACGATCGAGGCGTCGAAGCCCAGCGACGCCACGCACAGCAGCGACGTCCAGCAGGTGGAGCCGAACAGTTCCGACGCCATCTTGACGAGCCGCGCGTCGAACATGCCGTCGTAGAAGGCGCCGGTGCGGCAGTTGAGGTCCCCTGAGACGGATGCGGCGGCCGGGTCGCGGAGCACGTCATCGCAGCGCGGCGCGGCGGCGGCAGGGTCGGAGGCGGCATCATCTGGTGCGGAAGGTCCATCTGGCATGGCAACAGGAGACTCGGTCCCAACGCCATGAGTCGCAGTGCGGTCGGCGGCGGTATGGTCAGCTACGGTATGGTCAGCGGCAACGTTCTCGACCGCAGTGCCGTCGGCCGTAACGTCCCCTGTCCCATCCGCCGATGTACGGTGGCCCGCTGTGATAACCGGATGCATCTCGTCGTCGTCAAGCCCCTCGAACGAGAGCGCTGCGGCCGCGACTACCTCGTCGAACCGTCGTTCCAGTCGGTTGAGTCGCTGAAGGAAGTCCGCGGAATCCATGGTGAATGGTGTGCGCATCGATGTGTGCTCCTTGCCTGTCGATGATATCTGTCTGCGCCTCGCCGTCCGTGATTGCCCGGCGGTGCGCGTGTCTGCCACGTTTCCACGTTCCATATGCGCTTTCCAGCGTCAGAGCGAAGAATGTGGATAAGTGGACGACACACCGACCATCCACAAGCGGCGCTCCGGCTGTGGAAAAGTGACACGGGATGGGCGCAAAAGCGCCTGATCGGACCTCGGGTCTTTTGCTGCAACCGCGTCCACACTACTTCAGCCATATCCATACCGGTCCAACCGCATCTATTTTGTCTCAGTGCATCCGCTTTGCTTCAGTCGCAACTATGCTTCCGCCGAGTCCACCAGCGTTCAATCCTTACGCCAGCCAATCCATTGATGTGCCCAATGCACGCCAGACACCTCTCCAGCGTGCATTTCCTACGCAGTCCTCATGTCTCAACGTAAGGAATGAACGCTAAGTCAGCATAAGCGTTCAATCCTTACGCAGCCAACGCACCACTGCGTAAGAAATGAACGCTAGGAACCACTAAGCGTTCAATTCCTACGCGCCCCAGACCTCGCAGCGTAACAAACGAACGCTGAGACAACCCTACGCGTTCAGTTCCTACGCAAGAAAAGCAGACCAGCGTAGAGAATGAACGCTGGAGCATCGCCAAGCGTTCGATCCTTACGCGCCATACACCTCGCAGCGTAGAAAACGAACGCCAAGGCCCAGCCACGCGTTCAATTCCCACGCAACGCACGAATCACGCAGCGCACGATGCCCCGCCACTCAGGCTTTTTTCAGCCGGTCTGAGTAGAAAAGTCAACGGAAGACATAATCAAGCAAACGCATGGGAGACGCCGGATGTTTGTTGCGAAGAACGCGTGGGCAGAGTTGCGCCGCCATCCATGGAGGACCGCGCTCATGGTGATCGTGGCCCTGCTGGTGACAATGTGGTCGGTGTTCGGGGCCGCGGTGATGCACGAGTACCACGCCGCACATGGCGCGGGGTACGAGGCGCTCAAACCGCAGGCGGTCGTACGCATGACCGATACCGCGCAGGCGGACAGGCACGGCGATGACGCCACCTGGACGAAGAAGTACATCACCTGGGACGAATACAACGTGCTCGGCGCCGCGGCGCAATCCAAGCAGATCCAGTTCGACTACACCGTCGTGGCGTCGGTGCCCGTACGGCAGAGCGACTCGCTGAAGGCGATCACCACGGTCAAGACGCCCAACGTCAGCCAGGACAAGACCGGCGGCAATCTGACACTCGCTTCCTTCTATAACGAGCCCGCGGTCGCCGCCAACGAATACGGCACGTTCAGGATCGTGCAGGGCGAGGAGCTCAAGTACCAAGACGTGACCGCGCGCGACGTGCTCATCTCGCAGGAGCTCGCCAAGAGCAACGACCTCAAGGTCGGCGATGAGATCACGGTCGGCAACCCGACGAACGCGAAGACCACGTACACGTTCACCGTCGGCGGCATCTACGAGTACACCGACACCCCGCAGGGCGTGGAGGGCGACGACGCTGAATTCGCCAAGGACAACCGCGACAACGTGATCTACACGACCTACTACGACTTCGCCGCCGCGGGCCTCGACACGACCGACGGCAGCGGCTGGTCCGTGCCCGATCTCAACATCGTGTTCACGCTCGACAGCCCGCAGACCTACACCCGGTTCGCCGACGCGCTCAAGACCGATCTGCCCGAGGGGTACGCGGTCAGCTCGCCCACGATCACCGCATACGAGCATTCGCTCGAGCCGCTCGACTCGTTCGCCGACTCCACGCGCATCATGCTCATCTGCCTGTGGTCCGTCGGCGGCGCGCTCGCGCTGCTCCTCACGCTGCTCGAGGCGGTGCCGCGGCGCGAGGAGATCGGCTTCGCGCTCGCCACCGGCGTCACGAAGTCCCGTCTGGCATGGCAGTTTATGGTGGAGATCCTGCTGCAGACGCTCATGGGCGTGGCTCTCGGCCTGATCATCGGCGGCTGGAGCGCGAATCCGCTCGCCACTTCGCTCGCGAAGGGCCACACCATCGGCATGAGCGCGGGCATCCTGTGGAACGTCGCATGGATCGCGCTGCTCGCCTGCCTGCTGTGCGCGATCATCGCCGGCGTGCGCGTGGCGCTCTTCCGCACGATGCAGCTCACGCGCTCGCCGTATCTGGACACCCGCGACGCCGCGACGACCGAGACGCCGGCAGCTGACGCATCCAACGCACAGGACACTTCCGACCACGAGGAGCAACAATGAGCGACAAGCAGCACGATCAGCAGCCGGACGCCGTCGAAGAGCTCGACGAACTCATGACTGAGGACTCCGCCGAGCCGACCATGCAATACACGATCGAATACGATGACGACGAGGCGAGCGCGGGCGAGCTACCCGCATCCGACGCCGCCGGCGCCGAAGACGACGCGCCCGCGGCCTCCTCGCACACGGATGACGCGCAGGACGCAGGCGTCCCTGCCGATGACGATGCAGCAACGGACTCCCCCGCCGCCACGGCTGATGATGCCCCCGATGCCGCTGACGCGACTGACGCGGACAACACCAGCGCCAGCGACACCGCCGATGACGACCCCGGCACTCCCGACGCCAACGTCGCGGCGAGCGCCGTCGCCTTGACGCTCGACCGTGAGCTGCGCGCCGATCCGAACAACGTGGACGATTCGGTCTTCCGCGCGTATCCGATGTTCGCCATGCACGACGTGACGGTCGCCGACGGCAAGACCGGCGAGCACATCTGGAGCCACCTGTCGTTCCAGTGCGAGGCCGGCACCGCGTACGGCGTGCTCGTGGATCCGGCCGACGCGCGCCGGCACGACGCGCTCGTGGCGCTCATGGCCGGCTTCGCGTATCCGAACGAGGGCGAGGTCATGACGAAGTCCACGTCGTTCAACGAACTGCATCCGCTCGAACTGCGCGGTCATCGCATGGGCGTGCTGCTGCAGCAGTACGCGATGCGCGGCGACCTGAGCGCCGCGGCGAATCTCGAATACGTCATGGACGCTTCGAGCCGCAACTACCTCAAGCCGATTCCGGTGCTCGCGCAGGATCTGCTCACGCGGGTCGGCTTCGCACAGGGCGGCGATGACGATTCGACGCAGTCCGAGCGGTCGCGCGCGCTCGTGCGCACGCTCGATCCCGTCGAGCGTGCGCGGGTGATGGTCGCGCGCGCGATCGCGACCGATCCCGACATCGTGCTCGCCGACGAGCCGACCGCGACCCTCGACGATACGGACGCCTCGACGATACTCGCGTTGCTGCGCGCGCAGGTCTCCTCGGAGTCGAAGCGGCGCACGGTGATCGTGGTGACGACGGATCCGGGCGTCGCCGGGCAGATGGACGAGACGATCGACCTGACGCACTGAGCGCGGGCGGCTCGTCCGCCGACGACGTCAGTCGACGAGCCGCATATGGTACTCCTCCGCCAGCGCCGGCACGTCCGGCTCGCCGTACTTGCGTACGAGTTCGAGCCACTGCTCCTTGTTGTCGTCGCCGAACCGGGCGGCCTTGCGCGCATAGGCGCCGGCGGTCAAGAACTTCGGCGGCACCGACTTGCTGTGGTATTTGTCGGCGACCATCACCACCTCCTGCTCCAGATTCATCGGCACGTAGTCGTCCGGCGGCAGCGGCAGTCCCTGGCTGACCACGGCGTCGCGCGTCAGTCCCACGCCGGTGTGGTTGCGCGCGTATTGCGCGATCGATTCGTCATAGCCTTCGTTCAGCAGCAGGTCATAGCCGATGAGCCCGTGCTGCACGTACCGCGGGCCGTCGAACGTGAGCGGCTCGCCGTTCGAGCCGTCGTTCTTGAGCACGCGATAGGTGCCGATATCGTGCAGCAACGCGCCGAGCACCGGCTGATTGGCGTCGATGTAGCGCGGAGGCACTATGCCGCCGGTCACGCCGTCGGTCGCCGGCACGGCGAGCGGCGTCTCGACGCGCGGCCTGGCCTCGCCGTCGGACGGCTCGCCGGCGAACGTCGCGTAGTCGCCGGTGCGTTCGACGGCGTCGAACGGCAGCGTGCAGCGGCGCATGTACAGCGCGTTCTGACGGTGGACGAGCTGACGCGTGATGCGCGCGATGATCACGCAATGCGTGTGGATGAGGTCGTATGCGGCATCGGACGGAGCGAGCTTGCGATGCAGCTCCTCGATCTGGTCCATGGTCGGTATGATTCCTGTCATGGTGCCCATCGTAGTCGGGGTGCGATGGACGCGGCTATCCCCACTGTGAACAGGGCGCGCGCCGGGCGATGCGGGCGGCGCGCGATGGGCTCACGGGCGTCCGTTCGCGTTCACACGAAATTCACATCGGCGAATTCTAGTGGTCGTTGCAACACCATCGAGAGTCGGAGGTTGCAACGATGGCATACGAGTTCGAGGGCGTGCAGTACGGGAAGCTTCGAGACATGCAGGAGGCCCGGCGCGCCCGGTATGTGCAGCTGCTTGAGGAAGGACTG
>JAXJQE010000169.1:0-10369 GCA_036311305.1 Bifidobacterium sp. | reverse complement strand
GGACTTCCGCGCCCTGGCCGGCCAGGGCGTGCGCGCGCGGGTCGACGGCCACGACGTGGCCATCGGCAACGCCACGCTCGTCGAGCCCACCGCCGCCATGGCACGCGTGATGGAGGAGCGCGCCTCGCAGGGCGCCACCCCGATGGCGGCGGCCGTCGACGGCACGCCCGTCGCCGTGCTCGCCGTGGCCGACGCCGCCAAGCCCGATGCGCGCGAGGCCGTCGCCGCCCTGGCGGCACGCGGCGTGCAAACGGTCATGCTCACCGGTGACCACGAGGCCACCGCGCGGGCGGTGACGCGCGAGGTCGGCATCGGCCACGTCGTCGCCCAGGTGCGCCCCGAGGACAAGGAACGCGTCATCGCCGCCATCCAGGAGCAGGGCCACCGCGTCGCCATGGTCGGCGACGGCATCAACGACGCGCCCGCGCTCGTGCGCGCCGACGTCGGCATGGCCATGGGCACCGGCACCGACGTGGCCATTGAGTCCGCGGACGTCACGCTCATGCACGGCTCGCCCATGGCCGTCGTCACCGCGCTGGACGTCTCACACGCCGCGATGCGCAACATCCATGGCAACCTCGGCTTCGCCCTGGGCTACAACGGCCTGGGCATCCCCGTGGCCGCCGGCGTGCTCTACCCGCTGTGGCACGTGCTGCTCAGCCCGATGATCGCCGGCGCCGCCATGGCGTTCTCCTCGCTGTCCGTGGTGCTCAACGCCAACCGGCTGCGCACGTTCGCCCCCGGGCGAGCACGCCCATGGCGCATGCGCGTATCATCGGCCGTGAACGAGCAGGCCATCCGCGGGGCCCTGGCCGCCGCGCCCGCGGCGCCCGTGGCCGCGGAGGCCGGGAAAGGACAGGACATGGCCAACAACGAGCATGAGTTCATCGACCCGATCTGCGGCATGGTGGTCGACCCCGAGCACGCCGCGGACCACCGCGTCTACCAGGGGCGCACCATCTACTTCTGCAGCACGCACTGCGCGGAGGTCTTCGACTCCGACCCGGACAAGTTCTACAAGGAGGACATGGAGTAGGCATGGGGGAGCGCGACGCGCAGGTCGCCGTGCACGGGGAGGCGCTCGGCCAGCTGGTCGCCCACTGACGGCATCGCCGCGTACGGCAAGGGACGGGACGCACCCGTGGGGTGCGTCCCGGCCCTTGCCGTACCCGGCAGCGGGGATCAGTCGGTGTCCGCGTGCGCCTCGCGCGCCTCGGTGCGGCCCAGCATGCCCTTGGCCACGTCGACCACCATGCCCACGGCGACGCCCACCAGGGCGGGGAGCACCCAGCCCAGCGAGATCGAGTGCATGGGCAGCGCGTCCAGGAGGCCGGACAGCCACCCCAGGTGCGCGCCGAAGATGGCGGCCAGCGTGACGACGCCCTCGGCGCAGCTGACGATGCCGGCGAACAGCACGCCCCAGAAATACACGGAGGGGAAGCGCCGGGAGAACACGCCGTGCACCAGCGAGAGTACGACGAGCACGATGGCGATGGGGTAGAGGGCCGACAGGACCGGCACCGCTAGCTCGATGATGGCGATCAGGCCGATGTTGGCGATGACCAGGCCCACCAGCGTGAAGATAACGCTCCACAGGCGGTAGCCGAGCTTGGGCCAGCGTTCCTGGAAGAACGAGCTGCACGTGGAGATCAGGCCCGTGCACACGTTGAAGCACGCCACCACGAAGATCAGGCCGATGAAGATGGTGCCCGCGGGTCCGAAGGTGCGCGACGTGAGGTTCGTCAGGACCGTGGCGCCCGTGTCGTTGGCGCCGTCGACGGGCGCCAGGGCGCCGGAGACCGCGCCCACGAAGCCGAGCGCGCCGTAGATGACCACGAGCATGACGCCGGTCCACGCGCCGGCGATGCCGGTCTCGCGGCGGTTGCCGGCGGGGCTGGCCACGCCCAGCTGGCGCACGTTCGCGGAGATGACGATGCCGAAGTACAGGGCGCACAGCAGGTCCATCGTCTGGTAGCCGTCCAGGAAGCCCTGCAGCAGCTGGTCGTGCGCATACTGGCCGCTGGGCGCGGGGAAGCCCGGGTGCCTGACGAACAGGCAGGCCACGAAGAGCACGAGGATCATGGCCAGCAGCAGCGGGCCCATGATGCGGCCCAGCACGCTGGTGAGCTTGTCCGGGTGCTGCGCGATGACGAAAGCCAGCGCGAAGAACACGAGCGTGTACGCCAGCTGCACCCACCGCAGCGCCCCGTCGGGCACGAATGGCGCCACGGCCATCTCGAAGGACGTGGACGCGGTGCGCGGGATGGCGAACAGGGGGCCGATGGTGAGCATGATCGCCACGCCCAGCACCGTCGCGAACCCGGGGCGCACGCGCGCCGCCAGCGTGGCGAAGCCGCCGGCCGACGCCACCACGAGCACGCCCAGGATGGGCAGTCCCACCGCGGAGATGATGAAGCCGACCATGCCCTCCACGGCCCTGGAGCCGCACAGCGCGCCCACGAACGGCGGGAAGATGAGGTTGCCGGCGCCGAAGAACATGGAGAAGAAGGTCACGGCCACCATGGCGCGCTGCCGGCCGTGCAGGCGCGTGTCCAACGGCTCGTCGAGCGTGCCGTCGTCCACCTCGTACGCCTCCTCGATGCCGTCGGCGATGCGCTCGGCCACCTCGTCGGGCGTCGCCGTGTCCTGCCGTTCCTCCTGCGTGGGTGTTGCCATGCGTGTCCCGTCCGTTCTCTCTCGACTCTCGCGCGGCACGAACGGCCGCGAAGAGTCCATGATATCCATGCGCGCCCACCGCCCGGACGGATATGTCCATCCCGCGGCGCGCTGTGGGCGAACACGTCCAGCCGTCCGCAAGGCGGCGCGCCTAGAGTGTGCGTTCAGCACGGCACAAGGAGCGGCATATGGCGAGCATGGACGGCGGCAGGAACGGCGGCGAGGCGGAGGGGGCCGTGGACGACGTCGCTCTGCGGCGCGACCGCCGGCTGCTGCTCGTCTCCTCGGGCCTGGCGATCCCCGAGCTGCTGCGCCACCTGCTGGCCGGCCGGCAGGGGCTGACCATGGCGTTCATCCCCGCGGCCAGCTACGCCGAGGACTACGGCGTCGCCTCGCGCCTGTCGCGCTGGCACTGGCGGGCGCTGGGCCTGAAGGTGCGGGTCGTCGACCTCACGCAGCGCCACACGTGGCGCGTGCGCGCCGAGCTCGAGGAGTGCGACCTGGTCTACGTGTGCGGCGGCAACTCGTTCTACCTCATGCGCTGCCTGCGCGACAGCGGCGCCGCGGACGCCATCCGCGCCATGGCGGCGCGCGGGGTGCCCTACATCGGCGAGTCCGCGGGCGCCGTCGTCGCCGCCCGCGACATCGGCTACATCGCGCCGATGGACTGCAACCGCGCGCTGCGCGGGCAGGCGGACCCGGCCGGCCTCGGCCTGACCGCCTACCATGTGGTGCCGCACGTGGGCGGCACCATGCTGGGCCGCCAGGCGCGCAAGATCCTCGACCGGCACGCCGGCGACCACGGCTACGTGCCGCTGCGCAACGACCAGGCGCTGCAGGTCACGGGCACGAAGGCGCGCGTCATCACCACGTACGCGCTCACGCCATTGGCGTTGTGAGTCCCGCGAGGGCGCGGGGCGTGACTAGACTGGGCCCGGAACACCGAAGACCTACGTCATAGCGACGAGTGAGGAGCAAAGAGACCATGAGCGCAGAAGCGAACGTCGGCGTCGTGGGACTGGCGGCCATGGGCGCCAGCCTGGCCCGCAACCTGGCCCACCACGGCAACAAGGTGGCGATCTACAACCGCACCTACGCGCGCACCCAGGAGTTCATGTCCAAGTACGCGCACGAGGGCGAGTTCTACCCGGCGCGCACCGTCAAGGAGTTCGTCGACTCCCTGGAGCGTCCGCGCACCGCGATTATCATGGTCAAGGCCGGCGCGGCCACCGACCAGGTCATCAACGAGCTGGCCGACCTCATGGAGCCCGGCGACATCATCGTCGACGGCGGCAACTCCTACTTCCAGGACACCATCCGCCGCGAGAAGGCCATGGCCGAGCGCGGCCTGAACTTCGTCGGCATGGGCGTCTCCGGCGGCGAGGAGGGCGCCCTCAAGGGACCGTCCATCATGCCCGGCGGCCCGGACGCCTCCTGGCAGCGCCTCAAGCCGATCCTCGAGTCCATCGCCGCCAAGGCGGAAGGGGAGCCGTGCGTCACGCACATCGGCCCCAACGGCGCCGGCCACTTCGTCAAGATGGTGCACAACGGCATCGAGTACGCCGACATGCAGCTCATCGCCGAAAGCTACGACCTCATGCGCCGGGGACTCCAGATGGACCCCGAGCAGATCGGCGACGTGTTCGGCCGGTGGAACGGCACCGAGCTCAACTCTTACCTCATCGAGATCACCGCCGAGGTCCTGCACAAGAAGGACCCGCAGACTGGCAAGCCGCTCGTGGACGTCATCCTCGACCACGCCGGCATGAAGGGCACCGGCACGTGGACCGTGCAGAGCGCCCTGACGCTCGGCGTGCCCGTCACCGGCATCGCCGAGGCCGTGTTCGCCCGCGGCCTGTCCTCGCAGACCACGCTGCGCGCCGAGGTCGCCAAGCAGCACTTCACCGGCCCGCAGGCCCAGCTGGGCGTGCCGGACGACGAGCGCGACGAGTTCATCGACGCGATCCGCCAGGCGCTCTACGCCTCGAAGATCGTGGCGTACGCGCAGGGCTTCAACGAGATCGCCGCCGCCGGCAAGGAGTACGGCTGGAACATCGACATGGCCGCCGTGGCCCGCATCTGGCGCGCCGGCTGCATCATCCGCGCCGGCTTCCTGGACACCATCGCCGAGGCCTTCGAATCCGGCGAGGCGGACGTTTCCCTGCTCTTCGCGCCCTACTTCAAGAAGGCCATCGAGCGCTGCGAGGACGCGTGGCGCCACGTCGTGGCCGTCGCCGCCAAGCATGGTATCCCGGTGCCCGTGTTCTCCTCGTCGCTGGCGTACTTCGACGGGCTGCGCTCGCTGCGCCTGCCCGCCTCGCTCATCCAGGGCCAGCGCGACCTGTTCGGCGCGCACACCTACCAGCGCGTGGACGAGCCCGGCACCTGGCACATTGAATGGGAGGAGGAGGGCCAGCCGCAGGTGAAGGTCTCCGACTGAGCCTGACGGCACCGCTTTCCCATGCGAAACGGGAACTCCCCGGTACGTTCTGCGTACCGGGGAGTTCCCGTTTCTCGCGACAAGGCCGCGGCCGGCGTGGTGCCCCCGCTCAGCCGCGCGCGGCCTTGGTGGACGCCTCGTCGCCGATCCACAGCAGCTGGCGGGTGGCGTCGGCCCAGGAGGCGGGGGCCTGGGGGTCGTCCGTGGCGGCGAAGGTGCGGGCCATGGCCTCGGCCTTGGCGGCGCGCGAGCCGCAGATCCACACGCGTGCGGCGCGCCTGATCATCGGGACGGTCATCGTCAGGCGCCTCGCCGGCGGTTTGGGGGAGTCGTCGACGCCGGTGACGAGCAGCTCCGGGTCGTCGAGGAGCACCTCGTCGCGGCCTGGGAACAGGGAGGCGATGTGGCCGTCGGGGCCCAGGCCGAACATCATGAGGTCCATGGCCGCATCGTCGCCGAGGTCGTGCAGCAGCTCCATCTGGTAGCGTTCGGCGGCGGTGCGCAGCACGCGCTCGTTCTCCTCGGCGGTGGCGCGCGCCACCTCGTCGGCGGAGCGCGTGTCCGCGGGCATCGCGTGGATCTGCGCGCGCTCCATGCGGACCGTGTCGACGAGCATGCCGAACAGGGCGGCGTCGGCGGCGCGGTCGTTGCGCTCGTCGCTGCCGGGCGCCACGAAGCGCTCATCGCTCCACCACACGTGCACGCGGTGCCAGTCGACGGTGTCGATGAGGTCGCTGGCGGCGATGGCCCTGAGGATGGCGGTGCCGTCGGTGCCGCCGGTGACGGCCCAGTCGACGCGCTCGCGGTCGGGCCCGCACAGCGTGTCGCCCAGGGCCAGCAGCGTGCGGGCGGCGGTGGCCCTGGCCATGAGGTCGGGGTCCGGATAGGTGATCAGTTCTCGTTGCATGGGCAAAGCTTCCTTTCCGGTGCCTAATGCTTGGTGGGCCTGACGAGGTCCCAGCCGCGCGTGACGACCTGCGCGTAGATCTCGTCGGGGTAGAGACGGCCCAGTTCCTCGCTCAGGCAGTCCTCGAGCGAGCGGATGGGCAGCGGGATGGTCTGCGGCGACTGGCCGGGCACGCTGATGGTGGCGATGCCGTCCTCGGCGGGGCGGCGCTGCAGGGACAGCACGCCCCCGTCCTCGCGCGTCATCGTCACGCCGGTGATGGCCTTGGCGCCGGGCTCCCTTTCGATGCTCACGGGCACCTGCAGGCGCAGCGTGAGCCACGCGGCCACCAGGTCCATGGGCAGGTAGCCGTCGGGGCCGGAGACGGACGCCGAGACGATGCGCTCGTGCGGCGGCTGGTCCAGCAGGGAGGCGAGCAGCGCGCGCCACATGGTCAGGCGCGTCCACGACAGGTCCACGTTCTTGGGCGACCAGTTGCGCCGCAGGTCCTCCATGGTGCGCAACGGGTTCGCGGAGCGCAGCGCGTCGGTGATGCGGCTGTTGGCCATGGCGCCCACCAGGTCCTTGGACGGGTTGGCCGGCGCCTCGGTCGGCCACCACGCCACCACGGGCGCGTCCGGCACCAGCAGCGGGATGACGAGCGTGTCCTCATGGTGGATGAGGCCGCCGCGGGGGCGCAGCACAATGATCTCGCCGGCACCGGCGTCCGCGCCGATGCGCACCTCGGCGTCCAGGTACGTGCGCTCGTCGGCCGGCTCGTCCATGCGCCGCGTGCTGGGCGCGATGGCGATGACGCGGCACGGGTGGTCGCGGCTGGCGCCGTTGGCCAGCTGCAGCGCCTGCTCGAGGTTCTCCTCGTCGGTGAGCACCAGCAGCGTGAGCACACGGCCGAGGGCCGCCTCGTCGCGCTCCTCGTGCAGCATGTCGATCTTGTCGGAGATCTCGTTGGTCTGGGTATCGCGAAGCGTGATGATCATGGCATCCTCCAACGGTGTCCGTCGCGGGCGAGCATCTCCACGGCCTCCTGCGGGCCCCACGTGCCCGAACGGTAGGGCTGCGGCTGGCCCAGCGTGCTCCAGAAGTCCTCGATCGGGTCGAGGATCTGCCAGGACAGGTCCACCTCGCGGCTCGTGGGGAACAGCGGCGGGTCGCCCAGCAACACGTCCAGGATGAGGCGCTCGTACGCCTCGGGGGACTGCTCGGTGAAGGAGCGGCCGTAGCTGAAGTCCATGGACACGTCACGCACCTCCATGGCGGTGCCGCCGGGCACCTTGGAGCCGAAGCGGATGGTGACGCCCTCGTACGGCTGGATGCGGATGACGATGGCGTTCTTGCCGAGCTCCTGCGTGGCCGTCGACTCGAACGGCAAGTGCGGGGCGCGCTTGAACACCAGCGCGATCTCGGTGACGCGCCGCCCCAGGCGCTTGCCGGTGCGCAGGTAGAACGGCACGCCCGCCCAGCGGCGCGTGTCGATGTCCAGGCGGATCGCGGCGTACGTCTCGGTGGTGGAGTCCGGGCTGATGCCCTTCTCCTCGAGGTAGCCGACGACCGGCTCGGAGCCCTGCCAGCCGGCGGAGTACTGGCCGCGCGCGGTGTGCGCCGCCAGGTCCTTCGGCAGGCGCACCGCGGAGAGGACCTTGGTCTTCTCATCGGTCAGGTCGCCGGCGGCGAAGGAGACGGGCTCCTCCATGGCCGTCAGCGCCATGAGCTGCAGCAGGTGGTTCTGGATGACGTCGCGCGCCGCGCCGATGCCGTCGTAGTAGCCGGCGCGGCCGTCCACGCCGATGTCCTCGGCCATGGTGATCTGCACATGGTCCACGTAGTTGGCGTTCCAGATCGGCTCGTACATCGTGTTCGCGAAGCGCAGCGCCAGCAGGTTCTGCACGGTCTCCTTGCCCAGGTAGTGGTCGATGCGGAACACGGAGTCCGGGTCGAACACCTCGGCGATGACGCGGTCGAGCTCCTTGGCGCTCGCCAGGTCGTGGCCGAAGGGCTTCTCGATGATGACGCGCCGCCACGCGCCGTTGTCCGAGCGCGCCAGGCCGCAGTTGGCCAGCTGCTGGGCCACCAGCGGGAAGTCGCGCGGGGGCACGGACATGTAGAACGCGTGGTTGCCGCGCGTGCCGCGGTCGCGGTCGAGCTCGGCGACGGTGTCGGAGAGGCGCTCGAAGCTCGAGGCGTCCTCGAAGGTGCCGCGCACGAAGCGGATGCCCTCGGCCAGCTGCTTCCAGGTGGCCTCGTTGAACAGCGTGCGGCAGTGCGCCTTGACGTTCTCCTTGACGAAGCCGCGGAACTGCTCCTCGCTCCAGTCGCGCCGGGCGAAGCCGGTCAGGCCGAAGCTGGGCGGCAACAGGCCGCGGTTGGCCAGGTCGTAGATCGCCGGCAGCAGCTTCTTGCGGCTCAGGTCACCCGTCACGCCGAAGATGACGATGCTGCACGGCCCGGCGATGCGCGGCAGGCGCAGGTCGCGCGGATCGCGCAACGGGTTGGTCCAGGGTCGGCTGCCCCCGGACGGTGTGCTTGGTTCGTTCATGGTTCCCCAGTCTAGCGTCCCTGCGCCAAACCGTCGGGGGAACCCTACCGGTTGCCCGTTCGGCGCATCCTTCTTGACAACGCGCCCCATGCGGCCCGCAGCGGCGTGGAGGCGCCGCGCGGCGCCAGCGGGCAGCCGGCGCACACGATCGAGTCCGGGTCGGGCGTGCAGTGCCCGGACGTGCAGCCCGTGTCCAGGGCGATGACGTCGATCAGGCCGCGCCGGCGCGCGTCGTCGGCCACCTGTTCGATGAACGCGTCGGGCAGCCCCAGCGCCTCGGCGCACTCGTGTACGCTGCGGCCCGCACCGAGCATCGCCACGACGCGGCCGACGACGCCCGTGCCGGTGCGCCGGAAGCCGTCCGTGCTCACAGCACCCACCGCAGCACCTGGAAGGCCAGGACGGCGAGCGCGTAGCCGACGAGCAGGCCGAGCCCGACGGACTGCATGGCGATCTTCATGGAGAACTGGCGTTTGAGCTCGGCCACGGTGGCCAGGCAGGGCGTATAGGCGAGCGTGAACAGGAGGAACGCGATGGCCGCCGCGTTGCCGTGGCCGCCGGAGCATTCGTCGAAGGAGGCGCGCATGGCGGCGCCGAGCGATCCCTCGCCCTGCTCGGCCTCGTCCTCGTCGCCGGTGTCGATGCTGTAGGACTGGGCCATGGAGGCGACCACGACCTCCTTGGCCACGAAGCCGGTCATCAGGGCCGCGGAGGCGTGCCAGTCGTCGAAGCCGGCGGGTGCGAACACGGGCGCCACGGCGTCCGCCACGCGCCCGTACACGGAGTCCTGCACGTCGTCGACATGCGCGAACGAGCCGGCCGCGGCGGTGGCGGGGATGGCCTGCAGCAGCCACATGACCATGACCATGGAGACGATGATGCCGCTGGCGCCCTTGACGAAGTCCCACAGGCGCTTGAGCACGTCGCGGCACAGCACCAGCAGGCGCGGCACCTGGTAGGGCGGCAGGCTCATGGCGAAGGGCTCGGAGGTCACGTCCGTGAACTTGACGGCCTTGAGCAGGATCCCGACCAGCAGGATGACGACCACGGAGCACACGTACATGAGGAACACCACGAGGCCGGCCTGCTCGCGGAAGAACGCGTAGGCGAGCACGATGTACACGCTCAGGCGCGCGGTGCACGAGGAGAACGGCACGAGCATGCCGACGAACACGCGCTGGCGCGAGTCGGGCAGCGTGCGCGTGGCGGCGAGCGCCGGCAGGTTGCAGCCGAAGCCGATGACGATGGGCAGGAAGGCGCGCCCGTCCAGGCCCATGAGGCGCATGGCGCGGTCCATGACGAAGGCGGCGCGCGCCAGGTAGCCGGAGTCCTCGAGCAGGCTCAGCAGGATGAACATGATGCCCATCGGCGGGATGAACGTGGCGATGGTGATGACGCCGTCCAGGATGCCGTCGATGACCAATGAGTGGAACCAGCCGTCCGCGGCGGCCGGCCCGAACCAGCCGAACACGGCGTCGATGCCGCTCTCGCACCAGCCGCGCACGGTGCCGTCGATCCAGTCCTGCGCGGGCCCGGCGAGCGTCGTGGTGGCCTGGAACATGAGGTACATGACCGCCAGGAAGATGAGGATGCCGGCCACGGGGTGCAGCAGCACGCGGTCGATGCGGTCCGAGCGCGTCACCCGCTGGCGCGCGCGCATGTCGAGGGACCCCAGGATCCGCGCGGCCCAGTCGAAGCGGCGGTCGGCGCCGTCCTCTACCCAGGACTCGACGTCGACGCCGTGCGGGTCGACGGGGCGCAGCGCGCGCGGCATCGGCGTGCCGGCGCGCGCCGCGGCGATGGCCGCCAGCAG
>JAXJQE010000168.1:0-1802 GCA_036311305.1 Bifidobacterium sp. | reverse complement strand
GGCGAGCTCCACGCGGGCCAGCACGTCCTCCAGGTCGATCCCGGCCTCGTCGGCGTGCTCGCACACCCACAGCAGCAGGCTCGTGGTGCCGAGCTTGAGGACGCGCGGCACGTCCATGCGGTTGGCGTCGCCGACGATGACGTGCAGGCGGCGGCGGTCGGCGGGCGCGTGCGGTTCGTCGCGCGTGTTGACCAGCGGCCGGTCGAAGGTGGTCTGCAGGCCGACCTTCATGTGCACGTAGTCGGCGCGCTGGGACAGCTGGTAGCCCATGGCGCCGCCGCGCTCGCCCAGGCCGATGCGGCCGGCGCCGGCGTACTGCTGGCGCGTGGCGAAATGCGCCATGAGCAGCCGCGACAGCGGCCCGAACGGCACCGCGCGGTCGAGCAGGTAGTTCTCGTGGCAGCCCCAGCTGGCGCCCTTGCCGTCCACGGTGGTGCGGTACAGGGCCAGGGGCTCGCCGGTCGCGGCCGAGGCGCGCGCGGCCGCGTCCGCCATGAGCAGGTCGCCGGCGCCGTCCCACCTGACCGCCTCGAAGGGGTCGAGGGTCTCGGGGGCCGCGTACTCGGGGTGCGCGTGGTCCACGTAGATGCGCGCGCCGTTGCCGGCGGCCACGTTGGTGCGCCGCAGCTGCGGGGCGTCGGTGAGCAGGTCGGGGTCGGCGTTGGCGCGCGGCAGCCTGGTGCCGCGCAGGTCGTTGACCGGGTCCTCCGCGCCGTAGTCCCAGCGGATGTGCTCCGTGGCGGGCGTGGAGGCGCCCGCCACGACGTCGAAGGACCATTGCACGGGATTGCCTCCGGCGCGGCCCTGCACGCCATACTCCATCTCCGTGCCCATCACGCGCCTGACGCTCATGCCTCGTCCTCCTTGGGTCCCACGGTGCGGATTTCGCGCACCCGTCCGTTGCCGATGCCGTTGATGCGCGACCATGGCCCGGCGTCCACGTCCGCGAGCGCGCCGAGCATCGACGCGCGCTCGGCGTCGACGGCGGCGAGCACGAACGCGCGGTCGATGCGCACGTCGCCGCCCTCCAGGCTCGCCTTGACGGCCCGCGTCTTGGCGCGGTCGACGATGTTGCGCACCATGGCGCCGCTCATCACGTCCGCGAAGTACAGCGGCGACCACGCGCCGTCCTCGTCGCGCAGGTGCGCGAGCAGGCGCCGCTCGTCGCGCGCGTACGCAGCGTCGACGAGCGTGTCCGCCAGGACGCCCGCGTCCGGTTCCACGGGCAGCCGGTCGGTCAGGTAGCGCGCCGCGATGGCGCGCGCGGCCTGCCGGTCCGGACGCCCGACGTGCACGAGCATGTCGAGCCGGCCCGGACGCAGCACGGCCGGGTGGATCATGTCCACGCGGTTGGAGGCGCCGATCACCATGACGTTGTCGAGCCGCTCCATGCCGTCGAGCTCGGCGAGGAACTGCGGCACGATCGTGGTCTCCACGTCCGAGGAGACGCCCGAACCGCGCGTGCGCAGCAGCGAGTCCATCTCGTCGATGAACACGATGACCGGCCGGCCGTCGCCCGCCAGCTCGCGGGCGCGGTCGAACAGACGGCGGATGAGCCGCTCGGACTCCCCCACGTACTTGTTGAGCAGCTCGGGGCCCTTGACGGACAGGAACACGCCGCGCGTCCCGTCGCCGCCGGCCAGCGCGTGCGCCACCGCCTTGGCGATGAGCGTCTTGCCGTTGCCGGGCGGCCCGTACAGCAGCACGCCCTTGGGCGCCGCCAGGTCGTAGCGGGCGAACAGCGCACGGTGCGTGAACGGCAGCTCGACGGCGTCGCGGATCTGCCCGATCTGCTCGTCGAG
>JAXJQE010000167.1:0-22476 GCA_036311305.1 Bifidobacterium sp. | reverse complement strand
GTCGGACCAGCGGGATTTGAACCCGCGACCCCTTGACCCCCAGTCAAGTGCGCTACCAAACTGCGCTATGGTCCGAACGGTGCGTCAAGCACCGAAGAGAAAATATAGCACACCCTGCGGAACAATGCATCCCCTCGTCGTGTCGCGGCCTCTGGGCGCAGGGCGTAGCCTTCCACTGTTCGGTATAATCGCAGGGATGTGGCCATGTGTCCGCATGGCCCGGCCACGTCCCGAGGGGGCCGGCCGACGCCGCGCGTTCGACAGCATGCGCGACGGCCGATACACTGGGACGGGTCACGAGGCCGAACAGGGCCCACAGGAAAGGGGAAGGTCACCATGGCCGACGAGTTCGAACGTTCCGCCGACAAGATGCGCGAGGCGGGCATGAGCGATACCGCCATCGCGCAGTTCAGGCACCTGTACGAGGTGTGGCGTGACGAGGACGACACGAGCTGGATCCGCGAGGAGGACGTGGAGCCCATCACCGACGTGCCGAGTTTCCACCAGATCTACGAGACCATCAACCATGACAAGGCGGTCGACGCCTTCGCCAAGACGGCCTTCCTCAAGCTCAACGGCGGCCTGGGCACGTCCATGGGGCTCGACTGCGCCAAGTCGCTCCTGCCGGTGCGCCGCCACAAGGCCAAGCCGATGCGCTTCATCGACATCATCCTCGGCCAGGTCGTCACCGCGAGACAGCGTCTGGGCGTCGAACTGCCGCTGACGCTCATGAACTCGTTCCGCACGGCCAAGGACACCATGGCCGTGGTGGACCGTGACCGCCAGTTCGTGCAGGAGGAGATCCCCACCCAGATCATCCAGCACGTCGAACCCAAGATCGACGAGGCCACGGGCGACCCCGTGGAGTGGCCGGCCGACCCCGAGCTCGAATGGTGCCCCCCGGGGCACGGCGACCTGTACTCCACGCTCTGGGATTCGGGACTGCTCGACATCCTCGAGGAGCACGGGTTCAAGTACCTGTTCATCTCCAATTCGGACAACCTCGGCGCCCGTCCCTCGCGCACCCTGGCCCAGCATTTCGAGAACACCGGCGCCCCCTTCATGATCGAGGTGGCCCGGCGCACGGAGGCTGACCGCAAGGGCGGCCACATCGTCCGCGACCGAGTCACCGGCCGGCTCATGCTGCGCGAGATGACCCAGGTCAATCCCGAGGACCGCGCAGCCGCCATGGACGTCCATGAGCATCCCTACTTCAACACGAACAACATCTGGGTGCGCTTCGACGCGCTGCGCAAGAAGCTCACCGAGTTCGACGGCGTGCTGCCGCTGCCGGTGATCCGCAACCACAAGACCGTGGACCCGACCGATCCGTCCTCCACGCCGGCCATCCAGCTGGAGACGGCCATGGGCGCCGCGGTGAGCCTCTTCCCGGGGGCCATATGCGTGGAGGTGGACCGTATGCGATTCCTGCCGGTGAAGACCACCGACGACCTGTTCATCATGCGCTCCGACCGGTTCCACCTGACCGATTCCTACGAGATGGAGGACGGCGACTACCACTTCCCGAACGTGACACTGGACACGCGCTACTACAAGAACATCCGCGATTTCGACGAGCGGTTCCCCTACGGGGTGCCGTCCATCGCGGCGGCCGCCTCCATCGAGGTGCAGGGCGATTGGACGTTCGGACGCAACGTCTCCCTCTTCGGCAAGGCGAAGCTGGAGGACCAGGAACGGCCGAGCTACGTGCCCAACGGTGAATTCGTGGGACCGCAGGGCATCGAACCCGACGAATGGCTGTGAGCGTCGTTCGCGGCTCAAGGAAAAACACGGCTTTTTTTTGGTATTTGGCATTGACATGCCCAAAAACCATCTATCATGGAACAGTGAAATTCGTGCTGGGAGCGCATCCTCGCACACCTGAAGACAACGATAATGAACCGTGAGGACTAATGGCAGAGGGTACAAACGGAAGGCGCCGCTTCTCTGACAAGTGGGGCAAACATGAGCTTGATGTGCTTGCAGTGTTGTCATCCGCTTTTCCGCAATGGCTGACATCCCGGCAGATCGCGCAACGTGTCAAGGCCTACGCCGATTCGTACGGGGAACTCGCCGACCAGGCCGCCAAGGCGGCCTTCGCCAAGCAGTTCCAGCGTGACCGCGCCAAGCTCGCCGCCATGGGCATCGCCATCGAGTCGCGCCAGCCCGAGTACTCCTCCAAGTCCGAGGGACAGGATTTCGCCTCCTACCGCCTGCAGCTGGGCGACGAACCGCGCATCCGCCTGCGTTTCCGCCAGGAGGACCTGCCGGTCCTGGCCGCCGCGAACTACCTGGCCCGCTCCATGTCCATGTCCTCCGCGCCCGAGCAACCGCAGCACACGTCCCGTACGGCGCCGCGCGTGCCCCAGACGCCGATCCCGGGCCTCGGCCTGGATTCCATCGCGCCCGGACTGGGCACGCAGCACATCCCGGAGAATCTCGTCAAGGAAGTGGATTCGAGGCGTTTCGCCGCGACGATCGCCGTGGACGGCGAGCACATCAACGTGGCCTACTCGGATGCCGACGACCTGGCCATGTTCGTCCTCGAGCACCCCAATTCCTCCATCGTGAGCCCACCCGAGGCCGTCGAGGCCTTCCGCCGCCGTCTGCACGCCGCGACCCAGTTCCAGCTGGCCGATGATTCGCTCAATCCCCAGACGGCGAAAGTGGCCGCCCGCGCCCTCGCCACCGACGAGGAGGACGAGGAAGAGGAGGCCGCCGCCAAGGCCCACCAGAAGAAGAACGCCTTCCAGACCGGCAGCGAGGTGGACCGCCGGCTGCGCCTCATGCTGTTCCTCTCGGCGCATCTGGGGGAGGAGTACTCCCTGCCGGAGCTGGCCGTCCGCTTCATTGGCAAGCCCAGGAACGACGACGAGATGAAGAAACACGTCGCCACCATCCACAAGGACATCAACACGCTGACCACCGTCTCCGACGACGGCGAGATGGCGGGCAGCCAGTTCTTCGACATCGATTGGTCCCTGCTGGACGCCGAGGGCATCGTCTCGGCCACCAACTCGCTGGGACTGGAGCGCCTGGCGGGCATCTCCCCGCAGTACATGAGCATGCTCACCGCCTCCGTCAACTACCTGGCCCACGCCTCGATCCTGCCGATGGACCAGCGCGAGCAGGCCCGTGACCTCTCCGAGCGTCTCGTCAAGCACCTGGCACCGGGGGAGACCCCTTGGGTGAGCCTGACGGGCTACGAGCTCGAACCGCACAACCTGCCGCTGGTGTGCAAGGCCATCGCCGACCATTCCCTGCTCAACATGGAGTACCTGGACGGCTCCGGCCGCGTCGTGCGCAGGCTGGTGGCGCCCTCCAAGATCTACGCGGACGAGGGCGTCTACTATGCCGCCATGTGGACCGACGTCGAGGACGTCGCGCCCGAGGAGCTGCGCCACCTCGTGCACAAGGACACCACCATCAACAAGGAGACCGGCGAACCGCGCATCTGGCAGAACATCCGCATCGCCCGCATCGAGGACGCGCACATCGTGGAACCGACCGGCGAGCTCGACATCCCCGACGTCTCCGTCAGCGAGCTGCGCAAGTGGGTCATCGACACCGCCACGCCCGCCGTGTTCATCACCGACCAGCCCCACCTGCAGTTCATCCGCACCCTCGCGGACGCGGACGTCGAGCCGTGCGGTGACGGCGAGAAGGTGCACCTGTACGTACAGTCCGACTCCTGGTTCGTGGCGTTCTGCATCGCGCACGCGCGCCACATCATCGCCGTGGCGCCCGAGACGCTGCGCACCATGATGGTGGCACGCGCCGAACGTGAGCTGAGCCTGTCCGAGACGATGGTCCGGGAGGAATCGCAGGCCTAAGGCCTGCCCGATGGAAAGGGGTGGTCGCCATGCCTTGGTGGGTCTGGCTGGTCCTCGCGCTGTTCATGCTGGCGATGCTCGTCGCTGGCGCCGCCTATGCGCTCGTCCATGGGATGCATGCCATGAAGCAGGTTTCAACGACCGGCGAAAAGGTCAACGCCCGTGTCTCCAAGATGTCGCAACGCTATGATGAAGATGACCAGCCCCAGCGCGCCATCTTCACCGAACCGCTGCAGGTGGCCGCCGACCGGTACGCCGATGCCCACGCCGAGGTGATCGAGCGCAGGGAACGGCGGCAGGATCGCTACGCGACGATATGGCGACGCTGGTCGCAATTCAACGACTGAATCGATTGGCTGGCCTTCGGGCCGGCCAATCGTCATATATGGCCCCGGTTCGTCCCGGGCCACCGGACAAGGCAGGCAGCATGGCACGTCATCACAGGCATTCGCAGCGCGCTCAGGCGGAGGACCGGGGCGAGGAGACCCGTTCGCCGGCACAGCGTTACCGGGATTTCGAACAGGCCAAGCGGCGCCGCGCCTCCGTGGCCGCCAAGTTCGCGCAGACACTGCCCTTCGAGCTGGACACCTTCCAGCAGGAGGCCAACGAGGCGCTCGAGGAGGGCTCCAACGTCCTCGTCGCCGCGCCCACCGGCGCCGGCAAAACGGTGGTCGCCGACTTCGCCGTCTACCTGGCCCAGCAGCGCAACGCCAAGGCCTTCTACACGACGCCCATCAAGGCGCTGAGCAACCAGAAGTACCATGACCTGGTCGAGCTGTATGGACCGGAGAAGGTGGGACTGCTCACCGGCGACACCTCGATCAACTCGGAGGCGGACATCGTGGTCATGACCACCGAGGTGCTGCGCAACATGATCTACGAGCGGTCGAGCACGCTCGAGGCGCTGCGCTACGTGGTGCTCGACGAGGTGCATTACCTGGCCGACCGCTTCCGTGGGCCCGTGTGGGAGGAGGTGATCATCCACCTGCCGCAGGACGTGAAGATCGTCGGCCTGTCCGCCACGGTGTCCAACGTCGAGGACTTCGCCGACTGGATCGAGTCGGTGCGCGGGCGCACGCGTCTGGTGGTCTCCGAGCACCGTCCGGTGCCCCTGGAGCAGTACGTCATGGTGCAGAAGGACCCGCGCACCGAACCGGAGCTGTTCGAGCTGTACCGGCACGACGACCATGGCCACGCCACGGACAAGCCCAACGCGGCGCTGTCCGCCCGTCTCGAGGAACTGGACCGCCATGAGCTGCGCCGCAAGGGCGCCGACCGGCGTCCCACCCGTGGGCGCGGCCGCACCATGAAGGGTGGACGCCCGCGCCAGGTGGAACGCTACCAGCCCAAGCGCTGGGCCGTGGTCGACGAGCTCAACTTCCTGGGCATGCTGCCCGCCATCTACTTCATCTTCTCGCGCAACAGCTGCGACGAGGCCGTGGACCAGTGCCTGGACGCCGGCCTGCGCCTGACCACCGACGACGAAGCGCGCCGCATCCGCCAGATCGTGGACGACATGGTCGCCGGACAGCTCACGCACGACGACCTCGAGACCCTGCGGTTCACGCAGTTCCGCCACGCCCTCGAGGAGGGCTTCGCCGCGCACCACGCCGGCATGATCGCCCTGTTCAAGCAGATCGTGGAGCGTCTCTTCGAGGAGGGTCTGGTCAAGGTCGTCTTCGCCACCGAGACCCTGGCACTGGGCATCAACATGCCCGCGCGCTCCGTGGTCATCGAGAAGCTGGAGAAGTACGATGGCACCGGCATCGTGGGATTGACGCCGGGGGAGTACACCCAGCTGACCGGACGTGCCGGCAGGCGCGGCATCGACACCATCGGCAACGCGGTCGTCGTCGACCATCACGGCTTCAAGCCGGCCACCGCCGTGGCGTTGTCCAGCAAGCGCGTCTACCCGCTGCACTCCAGCTTCTCGCCGACGTTCAACATGGCCGTGAACCTCCTGAGCCACAACGACTACGAGACGGCCCGCACCACGCTCGACCACTCGTTCGCCCAATGGGAGGCCAACGAGTCGATGTGGCAGGTGGAGGCGCGCATCGCCTCCCTCGAGAAGGCCATCGCCGGCTACGAGGAGGCCATGGCCTGCGAGTACGGCGACTTCACCGACCTGTTGCGCATCCGCATGCGGCTCAACGACCTGCAGAAGAACGAACGCCGCCGCCTCAAGCATGAGGCGTTCGCCTCCAACGAGGAGAAATCGCGCGCTTTCCGCAGGCTCGACGCCAAGATCGCACAGCTCAAGGAACGCGAGCACGACCATCCCGCCAAGGAATGCCCGGACTACGCCCAGCACATGAAGTGGGGCAACCGGTGGATCCGCGAGACCAAGGAGCTCGACCGCCTACGTGACCGCGTGGATTCGCGCACCGGCTCCGTGTCCCGCCAGTTCGACCGCATCTGCGGCATCCTGCTGCGCCTGGGCTACCTGGTGCGTGACGACCATGACGGCCGGACGGATTACCGGCTGACCGAACATGGCCAGCTCCTGCGCCGCCTGTACAGCGAACGCGACCTGGTGCTGGCGCAGGCTATCACCACCGGCGTTCTCGATGGACTGGACGCCCCGCAGCTGGCGGCGTTGCTCTCGGCGCTCCTGTACGAACCGCGGCGCGGTGAAGGGGGAGAGCCGCGGCGGTATCCCGGTGGTCCCCACGGACTGTTGGCGCAGCGCAGCCGTGAGTTGCAAGCGCTGGACGACGAGGTGCTCTCAATGTGCGAGGCGGCCGGCATGGAACATTACCTGCAGCCGCTGGACTTCGGCATCGTGGACATCATCTACGACTGGACGCGCGGCGATTCGCTGGCCGAGGTGCTCGAGCACAGCGACATGACCGGCGGCGATTTCGTGCGCAACGCCAAGCGGCTCGCGGACGTCCTGCAGCAGATCGCGGTCGCCGAACCCTACATGGGTCCCGACCATGCCGAGCTGTCCGCGCGCGCGCACGAGGCGTTCGTGGACGTCAACCGTGGCATCGTCGCCTACTCTGGCGTGGACTGAGCGGCGGCCGCGATGCGGACCGGACGTGCCGGAGCGGAATAAACGGCACGTCCGAACTGTTTTGTAGCGTGGAAGCACACCAAACCTTGAGGAGGCATATCCCATGGCCGAGCGTAGCCTGCGTGGCATGAGCATCGGTGCGAAGTCGCTGGAGTCGGACGACAACGTCGATTTCGCGGCGCGCACGGAGGTCGCCTACATCTGTCCGAAGAACCACCGCACCATCCTGCCGTTCGCGGAGGGCGCCGAGATTCCCACCGAGTGGGAATGCCGCTGCGGCGCCACCGCCCGTCGCGAGGATGAGGCCGACACGGAGGCGGACGAGATCACCAAGCCCACCCGCACGCATTGGGACATGCTGTGCGAACGCCGTACCGAGGACGAGCTCAAGGCGCTGCTGGACAAGCGTCTGCAGATGCACCGCGACGGCTGGTTCCCGGATTACGAGTAAACAATAATCCCATACGAGACAAATCATCGGTGGGGAAGTAGGGAAGAGGCATTTTCCATGGCAATCGAGCATCCGCAGCGCGTCGTCCTGCTGGACCTGGACGGCACGCTCACCAAGTCGGACCCAGGCATCATCGCCTGCGTCGTCAAGGCCTTCGAGGCCGTCGGCGTGCCGGTGCCGGACGACGCCGCGCTGCAACGGTTCATCGGGCCGGCGATCTTCGAGTCCATGAAGCTCAACCATATCCCTGACGACAAGCTCGACGAGGCCGTGCGCGTCTACCGGCATTATTACGGTGACGCCGCGGTGTTCGACGACCCGAACAACCCGGGCCAGAAGGTGCCGGGGCGCCTGTACAACACGATCTACCCGGGCATCCCGGAGCAGCTGGCCGAACTGCGCAAGCAGGGATATTACCTGGCCATCGCCACCTGCAAGCCCGAATACCAGGCCAAGCCGATCTGCGAGCATTTCCACCTGACGGACATGGTCGACGGTGTGTACGGCGCCAGCAAGGACAACACCCGCGTGGACAAGGAATCCGTCATCCGGTACGCCTTCGACAGCATCGGGTTCGACAAGGCCAAGGGCGACCGTGCGCTGATGGTCGGCGACCGTTGGACCGACGTGGACGGCGCCAAGGCGTGCGGGCTGGATTGCCTGGGCTGCGGCTGGGGTTACGCCGAGCCGAACGAGCTCGTCGAGCACGGCGCGTACCGGATCATCGACCACGTCGACGAACTGGACGCCGCGGTGAACGATTACTTCAACGCGTGACGAGCGAGCGAAGGTTTCGATAACCAGGAACGTAGGGGCTGGACGCTGTATGATGCAGGGTCCAGCCCCTTTCGCATGCTCCACATGAATATCCGATAATGTACGTTATGTCAGATTAGAACTATACAGATATCCCCCGTAGGGACCATATGCGCATCATGGATGGTCCATGATCGCTCGTGTCCATTTGTGTGGGGCTTGTGCATCTCACGGACGCACCCTTTCTTTCCCACATGCCGGACGATAGGATTGATGTCAACATCAAGACCACGAACGAACGACCTTTGGAGGGATGCGCCATCAGTAAGGGCCGCCACGCACGCAAGAAGTCCGTCAACGTCAAGCGTCACGTTTCCACCGCCATGATCGCTACCATGGTGTCCGGCACCATGCTGCCGACGTCCGCCAACGCCGCGACCATCGAGCAGGCCGGCAACGAGTTCCAGGACCGTCCCGTCCTGTTCGCCGATGACGTCGCTGTCGCCAGCGCCTCGTTCCAGGCCATCACCGAACAGGTGAAGGCCGACCTCGAGGAGAGCCAGCTGCAGTCGGTGAGCAACGAGGGCTCCTGGAGCCTGGGCGACACCATGCAGATCGATGTCGAGGAGCTCGTCAGCGACGCCCCCAAGGAGGAGACGAAGGCCGAGGAGACCAAGTCCGAGGACAAGACCGAGGAGGCCTCCCCCGTCGTCGAGGAGACCGCCGAGGAAGTCGTCGAGGAGGCCGTGGCCGAGGATACCGCCACCGCGCAGTCCTATGGCCGCATCACCAGCACTCCTGTCACCACCGGTGACACCGGCAATGCCTATCCGTACGGCCAGTGCACCTGGTGGGCGTATGAGCGCCGCAAGCAGCTCGGTCTGCCGGTCGGTTCCTTCTTCGGCAACGGCGGCATGTGGGCCTCGAGCGCCCTGGCGCTCGGCTACAGCGTGGACAACGCCCCGCAGGCCGGTGACATCGCTGTCTTCCTGCCCGGCCAGGCCGGTGCGGACGGCTACTATGGCCACGTCGCCATCGTGGAGTCCGTGAATCCGGACGGCAGCATCGTCATCAGCGAGATGAACGTGGAGGGCCTCGGCGTGCAGTCGAGCCGTACCATCGACGCCGCCACCGCGTCCGCCATGCAGTTCGTGCACTGATGCCATTGGACTTGTCGCGGCCGCATGCACGCTGCGACAACACAGGGGAATCGGAAGGGGAAATTAGAGGGGAACATGGGACCCCGTCGACCTGGGGGAAGGTCGACGGGGTCCCGTCATATCTTGGCAGGGGTCTCCCCCTAGTCCTTTGCGTCCTCCGAGGCTTCCCGGTCGGCACGGGCGTCGGCACCGTCATCGACGCTCGTGGCACCATCACCCGCCAGGGCCTTGCGCTTGTCCTCAGCGCGCCATGCGCGACGGGCCTGCATGTACATGAGCGCCAACTCGAGCATGATGAGCGCGATGGCGACGATGGCGGAGGGCCAACCAAGCCGTTCGTACAGGCCGCGCGAATGCGCGCTGAGGGACTGGGCGTTGAGCAGGTAGATGGGATAGGGCAACGCCACCATGACCAGCGTGACGAAATGCGCGCCGATCATGGACCAGCTCACGGCCCTGACATCGTCCGCGTGGCCGTCGAAGTAATGGCTCTGCCAGATGGTGACGCCGCACACCAGCAGTGCGGCCGCCACGCCGATCATCCACAAGATTGCCGGCAATGCGTTCATGGTGGTCCTTTTATATTATATAGCTCTATCTATTTCCTATGTTATGTGGGGCCGTCAGGAAGTGGATATCCTCAGGCGTGGTCCCCGTCCGGCCGGTCGGGGTCATCGCGATCCTCTCCCCCGTCAGCCTCACCGGGATCGTCGGAATCCTTTGGTTTCCCCGGCTTGCCCGGTGTACCGGGCTTGCGTGGTTTGCCGGGCTTGCGTGGTTTGCCGGTGGCGCCATCCCCGTCGTCGTGGTCGTCCCCGTTGTCCTCGTCATTGACGTCGTCGATGGTGGGTTGCCGTGCCTCGCCGGCATCCCTGAGCAGGTGCTCATGAAGCACCTTGCGCTTCTCGAGCGTGCGCTTCATGTGCTGCTCGGCGAGGTCGTCGATGGGGCGGTTGGCGGTCGTCGACATATCCTCCATCAGGAAGTACTCGGCCCGGTCGCAGGCCTCGGAGACGCGCTTCCATATGGCCGCCACGGACACGCCGAAGACCACTTCGCCATCCTCGAGCATCCTGACCATCTCGTCGCCCCTGGCGCACTCCGTCACGTGCTGTCCGTCGCACACGACGGTCTGGTGGGACAGCGAATCCTCATCCTGCTCCATGAAATATTCCACGGCGTTCGTCACGTTCTGCAGGTTGATGCCGATGTCGAGCAGCTTCTTGGCCACCGCCACGATGAGGATGTCCTTGAACGAGTACAGGCGCCGCGAGCCGGACCCGTGCGACGGTTTGATGGAGGGTACGATGATGCGCTTGCGCGCCCAGTAGTCCAGCTGCCGATAGGTGATGCCCGCCACGCTGCAGGCGACGGTGCCACGATAACCGCGGACCGGCCGCTGGATCTCCTCCAAGGGAAACAGGGTCCCCTGCACCATGTGCCCCTCATCCTCGATGAGGGGCACATCCACATAACCTTGGGCCGGTGGCGCCTCCCTGTCGTCCCGGTCCCGCCGGTCCCCCATGGCCCTGGCCCCCATTACTGTGCGCGGATGGCGGAGTTGGTGAAGTAGACGAGGCGGAATTTGCCGATCATGATCTCGTCGCCGTTGTTCAGGACCGCCTGGTCCACGCGCTGCCGATTGACATACGTGCCATTCAGGCTGCCGGCGTCAACGACCTCGTAGCCGTTCGGGGTGCGGCGGAACACGGCGTGGGAACGAGACACGGTGGAATCGTCCAGCAGGATGTCGGAACGCGGGTCTCGTCCGACGGTCACCTCGTCCTCGTCGAGCAGGTACCGTGAGCCGGACAGGGCGCCACGGGTGGAGATGAGCAACGCCGTGTTGTCGGACAGGCGCGTGATGGTTTCAAGGTCCTCCTGGGTCAGGGGACGGTCGCCCGATGAGGTCACCGGGAACTGGATGGCGGGCAGGCCGATGATCGTGGTCTCGCCCGCACCTGGGATAGGTTCTGTCATAATCGCTATTCTACAATCTTTGCGTACTTGTACTGAGGCACCGAACTGGTCTGGGTGATCCGGACGTCGTCCGATGAGTCCACTGTCACTTTAGCACCAAACTTCACCGTCAGTTGAGAGCCGATACCGCCCGCCATGTTCACGGCGTTCTGCAGGTTCGTGGGGTCCCCTATGGCTCGCACGACATAGGGTGGTTCGATGAGCTGTCCATCGCATACCAGACCGTTCGCGGCGTCGGCCACGTAGGTCGAGGTGACCACGCGCACGTCGTTGATGGCCATGACCTCGGCGCCGCCGTTGCGCAGTTCCTCGATGAGGTTGAACAGCATGGCCGCACTCACGGGCTCCTTGCTGCCGCGCGAGATGCGCACGATCACGCCCTTGCCCTGCGCGGGCAGGCGTCCCGAGAGGATGCCGCTGGTCTCCTCGTTCTCCTTGGCGATGCGCTCGGCCTCCTTCTCCTTGCCCGCGGCGGACTCGAGGTAGCGCAGCTGCGTGTCCAGCTCCGTCTTGCGTTTCTCGAGACGGTCCACCTGGTTGCTCGTCTCGCTGATCAGGCGCGTGAGCTCAGTCTCGGTCAGGGTCTCGTACGTCATGTCCTTGTTGTTGATCTGGATGACGTAACCGTATCCGAGCAGTGCGCACAGCGTGGCCACGAGCACGCCGGTGCCCAGCCGCGCCTTGAGGGATGCCGAACGCTGCGAGATCTGCTTGGCGCCTTTGGTGCGCTTGCGTACCACCGGGAAGGCGCCGGTGGCGGTGTTGTCGTTGAGCTTGTCCTTGCTGCGCTGCGAGATGATGCGTTTGACAAGGTCGGGATGCTCCCCCGTTTCCGCGTCCTTCGCATGCTCCGTATCCTTCGCATGCTTGGCGTCGGTGGGCGGTACGGGCGGATCAAGCCTGTCCTTGCCGTCCTTGCCGTCCTGGTTCTGCATGTCCTCACCGGCCATGGCTCACCCTTGGAAGATGAATCGGCGGATGGCCGATACGTTGGAGAAGATACGGATGCCGAGGACCACGATCACCGCCGTGGACAGCTGGGAGCCGACACCCAACTGGTTGCCCAGCAGCACGAGGAGCGTGGCGGTGATGACGTTCGCCAGGAAGGAGATGACGAAGACGCGGTCGGAGAAGCTGCGTTCGAAGTAGGAGCGTGCCGCGCCGAGGAGGGCGTCCAGCGCGGCCACCACCATGATCGGCAGGTAGGGTTGCAGGAAGACGGGGATGTCGGGTCGGACGAACAGGCCGACCACCACACCGATGATGAGTCCGAGCACGGCTGCCATTAGTTGATCCTCCTTGCATAGCTGCCCTGTCCGCCGGTGGCGGCCTCCAGTCGCATGGAACGCTCCTTGCTGATCTTGGGGTTCATGCCGGCTTGCTGGAAGTCGGCATAGAGAGTGGGCAACGCGTCCTTGCCCATCGATTGCGCCAGGGCGTCGCTGTCGCCGATGGCCTGGATACGGTAGGGGCTCTCGATGGCGGTGGTGCCCACGAGGATGGAATTGCCGGCGGTCCTGATGGAGGTCTGCACGCCCAGGCGGTTGTCGTTGATGGCGATGGCTTCGGCGCCGTGCTGCCACATAAGGTCCACGAGCAGCTGCAGGTCGGTGTCGGTGACCACGCGCAGCTTGTCCCCCGCGCTCTCGCGCGGCAATCCGTTGGCGGACTCGTCCGTGGACGCAGCCAGCGGGTTGGTGATGGTCATCACGATGCCTTCCCCCTCGACGGCGGTCAACCCCGCGGCCGCCTCGTTCTCGCGCACCTGCTGTTCGATGGGCGATTCCTGGATGGACTTGGATTGCTCGTCGATCTGCTTGCGCAATTCGACGATATCGTTCTCCAGCGTGGAGACATGCTGATCATTCGCCGTGAGCTGACTGGCGAGCTGCTCGCGGATCTGTTTGCGCGGATCGGTGTTGAGCAGGCGGACGAACTGGCAGCCCGCGAAGCCGACCGCGATGCAGATGATGAACACGATGATGCGGGTGCCCCAGTACACGAGCTTCGAGTCCGGCTTGGTCACCAGACGCGAGTCGTTGTACATCTGGTCCAGCGGCCGGTTGATGAGGTCGTCGATGAGCTGGAGGGAATCGGTGGAACCCTTGCGGCGCCGCGTGGGCTGCGGCGCCCCGTCCGGTGACTGGGCGTGGTGGGACTCGATCTGGGCGAAAGAGCTCGAGAACACGGCACGGCGCTTCACCGGCGCCGGATCGTTGGCCACCGGGTAGACCGGGGGGATCTGGTTCTCGTTGTTGCCCAAGATGCGTCAACGGTCCTTTCGCAATAGGGTGATGCCCTGGCGCAGGTAGAGCGCGCCGGCGAGCCAGTACAGGCCGATGCCCCAGATGGCGCAGGCGATCGCGGCCAGGTGCAGCATCTGCAGGGGCACCCACGCCGGCTGCACGTCGGCGACCATGAGGCCCACGATCGAGGTCATGAGCACGGCGGTGCCCGCCTTGCCCACGAAATGCACGGGCAATGGGCCGTAATCGTGGTTCGCCAGCACCAGGGTGAGGATGCCCATGATGAGGTCGCGCAAGGCCACGAGCACCAGCATCCACCACGGCAGCACCCCACAGATCGCCAAGGCCAGGATGCTGCAGAAGATGAGCAGACGGTCGGCGATGGGGTCGAGCAGCTGCCCGATCTTGCTCACTTGGTTGAAGCGGCGCGCGAGGTATCCATCGAGGCCGTCCGAGGCCGATGACACGACCAGGACCACCAGTGCCCATACCATTTCGTGCCGGGCGATGAACCATGCGATGACGGGTATGGAAATGATGCGCAACGCGCTGATCGCGTTGGGCACGGTGAAGATGAGGTCTCGTGCGTCCGGGCTGTACTTGTCGTCCACTGCCATCGGCGCTCCCGTCACATCCGGGTGGCCTGGATGGCGGTCACGATGATGCCGCGCGCCCCTACTTCGTAGAGCCGGTCCATGAGCCGGTTCACCTTCGCCTTGGGGACCATGACGCGCACAGCGGACCACTGCTTGTCATGAAGCGGCGAGATGGTCGGGCTCTCGAAGCCTGGCACGATCTCGACGGCCGCGGACACCTTCTCGACGGGGATGTCGAAATCCATGAGCACGTAGCGCTTGGCGGTCAGGACACCCTGCAGGCGACGCGTCAGGCGCGTCAGACGCTCGTCGGTGGGTGACAGGCGCGGCGAGCGGATGAGCACCGCCTCGGAGTGCACGATCGGTTCGCCGAAGACGCGCAGGCCGGCATTGCGCAGCGTGGTACCTGTGGACACCACGTCGGCGATGAGGTCGGCCACACCGAGCTGCACGGAGGATTCCACGGCGCCGTCGAGATGGATGGTCTCGGCGTTGATGCCCTGCTCGGCGAGGTAGTCGTGCACGAGCTTGTCGAAGGATGTGGCCACGCGCTTGCCTTCGATGTCCGCCAAGGTCGCGATCGGTGAGTCCTGCGGCGCGGCGAAGCGGAAGGTGGAGGCGCCGAAGCCCAGATCCATGACCTCCTCGGCGTCCGTGCCCGAATTGAGCAGCAGGTCGTGTCCGGTGATGCCGACGTCGATGGTGCCGCGTCCCACGTAGACCGCGATGTCGAGCGGACGCAGGTAGAACAGCTCCACGTCGTTGTCCGGGTCCTCCACGACCAGTTGGCGCGGGTTGCTCCTCAACTGGTAGCCTGCCTCGGCCAGCATGGTCCAGGCGGGTTCGGACAGCATCCCCTTGTTGGGTACGGCGATGGGCAGCATAGGTCCTCCAATGCTCTTCTCAGGTTGTGCGCGTTGGCATGGAAAAGCGGGCCGGTCCCCCTCGGGCCGGCCCGCGGACGTCACAGGTAGCGGTAGACGTCCTCGAGGGTCAGGCCCCGGTCGATCATCATCACCTGCAGGTGGTAGATGAGCTGGCTCATCTCCTCGGCGGTGCGGTCGGCCCCCTCGTATTCGGCGGCGATCCAGGTCTCCCCCGCCTCCTCGATGATCTTCTTGCCGATGAAGTGCGTGCCCTTGTCGAGTTCCTGGACGGTCAGGGAGCCCTCGGGGCGCTCGGCGGCCTTGGCGCTCAGTTCGGCGAACAGCGATTCGAAGGTCTTCATGTGCTGGTGGTCCTCCAATGGGTAATCAGTCGCGGTAGGCGGCCGCTGCCGCGTCGCGGATCTCGTTGATGGCCTGGTTCGGGTTCTCGGCGCCGTACACCGCGGAGCCGGCGACGAGGATGTTGGCGCCGGCCTCGGCCACGATGTGGGCGGTGGACGGGCTCACGCCGCCATCGACCTGGATGTTGGTCTTCAGTCCCCTGCGGGTGATCTCGTCACGCAGGCGGCGCACCTTCGGCATCTGGTTGGCCAGGAACTTCTGGCCACCGAAGCCGGGCTCCACCGTCATGATCAGGATGGTGTCGAACTCGTCCAGGATGTCGAACAGCGGCTCGACCGGCTCGGCGGGGCGCAGCGCGAACCAGGCCTGGCAGCCCATGTCGTGCAGCTGGCGCGCCAGGCGCACCGGCGCGTGGGTGGCACCGTAGTGGAAGGTCACGGAGTGGGCGCCGCGCTCGGCGTAGCCCGGGACCCAACGGTCCGGGTCGTCGATCATGAGGTGGACGTCCACCGGCAGCTTGGTGACTTCGCAGATGCGCTCGACGACGGGCTCGCCGATGGTCAGGTTCGGCACGAAATGGTGGTCCATGACGTCGACGTGCACCATGTCCGCGTCGGAGATGCGCTCCAGGTCACGCTCAAGGTTGCAGAAATCGGCGGAAAGGATGCTCGGTGCGATTTGAATGTCCATGAGGCTCCATTCTAGGTAAGGCAAGCGACGAGTACGTACGTGCGAGCGCCTGGCGTAATGTCGCTCACACGTTCTTCTTCGTGTTCCCCTTCGCGCCCTTGTCCATGCGCTCGTCGCGTTCGAGCTCGTCGCGCGCCTCGATCTCGGTGACGGTGCGCAGCTTCTCAGCGAGCAGTTCGGTGGGCTTGCCGGTGCGTTGGAGGACGATGAACGCGACGGTGCCGCAGATGAACACCACGATGGAGACCCACACGTTGATGCGCAGGCCGAGGAACTCGTGGGAGAAGTCGATGCGCAGCATCTCGATCCAGGTGCGTCCCAGCGTGTACCACATGACGTACAGGGCGAACAGGGAACCGGCCTTGAGCTTCTTGGCGAGCTTGTGTCCTATCCACACGATCAGCGCTGCGCCGATGAGGTTCCAGATCATCTCGTACAGGAAGGTCGGGTGGAACAGCGTGCCCGTGGGACAGCTCGCCCCGTCGTAGCACTGCTCGGCGTCGCCGATGGCGGTGCCGGTGGCATTGAGCTTGAGGCCCCAGGGCAGCGTGGTGGGCTTGCCGTAGAGCTCCTGGTTGAACCAGTTGCCCAGACGTCCGATGGCCTGCGCCACCAGCAGCGCGGGCGCGATGGCGTCGCACAGCAGCGGCATCGGGTAGTGCTTGTGGCGCACCCATAGCCACGCGCCCAGCGCGCCGCCGAGGATGGACCCCCAGATGCCAAGTCCGCCGTGCCAGATGCGGAAGATCTCCACCCAGTCGCCATTGGGGCCGAAGAACCGCTCCGGCGTGGTGATGACGTGGTACAGGCGGGCGCCGACGATGCCGCAGGGTACCGCCACGAGCGCCGTGTCAAGGATCTGGTCGAAGGTGCCGCCGTACTTCTTCCAGCGCACCGAGGTGATCCATACGGCGGTGATGATGCCCAGCAGCATCGTGATGGCGTACATGTGGATTGTCAGGGGCCCGATCTGGAACGTCGAAAATGACGGCGAGGGGATGTAGGCAAGGTTCATGGGTCCGATGGTACCGGACCGAAGCGATATGGCTTCGGTCCGGTACGGGTCAGGCGAACCGGTCGGCCTGGGGCATGGTGCGCAGGATGTCCTTGTTGGCGGCCCATTCGGTGTTCCAGCCATTGACATAGGCATCCTTCACCTGGTCCCAGCTTCCGGTCCCCTGGACGTACTGGGTGAGTGCGCCGGAGAGGTCGTCCTGCCATTGCTGGTCGGGGATCGTGAAGCTGCGCACCTCGGAGACATGGCGCTGCGTGTAGGCGCGCGCCTGGACGCTCAGGGGGTTGTCGGGCTGGTCGTCGGAGCCGAAGGTGGTGCAGGGCACGGAGAAGCCCATGTCTTTCGAGAGGATGCGCTTGGCCTGCTTGTCGGTGATGAGCCAATCGATGAAGTCCAGCGTGGCCTTGCGGTCCTTGGCGGAGGCGTGGCTGTTGACGGCCCAGCTTGCATCGTAGATGCCGGCTGGACCATAGCTGTCCTCCCCCGGGATGCCCATGTAATAGGGCAGCATCATCAGGTCCTTGTCCTTCACGGCGTTGCCCTTGATCTGGGCGTAGGCCCAATCGCCATTGGGGTAGAAGACGGCCTTCCCCTGGGCGAATTCATTGGTGACCTGTTCATAGTTCTTGGTGGGCGTCATGCTCGCCTTGGTGGCGCTGTGGGCCAGTTCGAGGTCGAGCAGGTCCTTGTAGTTCTTCAGGTAGGTGCCCGTGATGGTGGGGCTGAAGGTGGTGTTGCGGTCACGGTATTCGTAGAAGAGCGGGATGCGGGCCATGTGGGCGGTGAAGCGGTAGGTGTCCGAGGAATCGAGTCCCGGGGTGGCGAAGGCGGCGTCGATCCCCAGGTCCTTGCGGTGCTCGTCGATGGATTCGGTGACACGCTTGAGGGTGTCGTAGTCCTTGATGTCCTCGGGACTGTCGATGACGGCATAGTCCTTGGCGCAGTAGCGTTCGAGGATGGCGCGGTTGGCGATGATGCCGTACCGTTCGGCGGCGTAGGGCAGCGTGTAGGCGTTGGAGCCGATGCGGTAGGAGTTCTGCTTACCTTCCTCGGTGAGCTTGGCGTAGGCGTCCGTGTCCTGGATGGGTTCGAGGTAATCGCTGAAGGCGCCGAAGGTGTCGTATCCCGTGATGCTGATCATGGTGGGGGCGTGCGTCTTGCCGAGTTCCGAGCGCAGCGTGGTGTTGTAGTCGCCGGAGGTGGCGGTGAGGACGTCGACCTTGACACCGGTCTTCTTGGTGTACATGGAGGCCAGCTCGTTGAACTGCTCCACCACCTCGGCCTTGCTGTTGAGGAAATAGACATGGGGCTCGGCATCGGCGGCACCGCAGCCGCCGAGCGAGAGAGGGGCGATGGCGAGCGCGAGCGCGCCCGCGAGCGCCCGGGCGATGGTGTGACGGATCATGGTGGTTCCTTTCTGGTGTGGCGTCAGTGGGTCTGGATCCAAGCGGTGGTGTCGGTCGGCAGGAGGCCTTCGGCGGTGAGGGGTGCCGAGGTGAGGAGGAGTTGGCCTTTGGGCAGTGGGATGGGTCGGGCGGAGAGGTTGGTGACGCTGGCCCATCCATTGGAGCGGGTGAAGGCGATGATGCCGCCTTCATGGCCGTTGGCGCCGTCCGGTTGGCCGTCCGGTCCGTTCATGGTGTGCCAACGGAGGGTGAGGTCGTCGGGTGTGAGACGGTGGCGTAGGTGCAGGGCGGTGCGGTAGAGGTTGAGAATGGAATTTGGTTCCTGGTCCTGGCAGTCGACGGCGTAGTAGGCGTACCATTCGGGTTGGGGCAGGTGTGCGGGTGCGCTGTCCTGGCCGTTGGCCTGGCGGCGTGGGGAGAATCCGTGGGAGGTGGTGTCGTTGTCGTGTGCCGCGGCGCGCCATGGCAGTGGGACGCGGCAGCCGTCGCGTCCTTTTTCGCTGTATGCGCCGGTGCTGGTGTTGGCGGTGGGGTCCTCGAGGTGGTCTCGGGGGATGTCGGCGACTTCGGGCAGTCCGAGTTCCTCGCCTTGGTAGAGGTAGGCGGATCCGGGGAGGGCGAGTTCCATGAGGATGGCGGCCCTGGCGCGGCGTTGGCCGAGGGGTCGGTCCTCGTGGTAGGCGTGTCCGTCGTGCAGGAGCCAGTCCTTGGCGAGTTGGTGGTGCTGTGGGCTGTCCACTTGGGGCAGGGCGTAGCGGGTGGCATGGCGGATGACGTCGTGGTTGCTCATGACCCAGGTGGTGCTGGATCGGGAGGTTTCCGCGGCGTCGAGTCCGGCTTGTATGGCGTCGCTCAGGTCGTGGTAGGTCCAGTTGGCCTTGGCGAATTCGAAGTTGAACACCTGGCGGAGTTCGTCGGGTGAGGCGTACAGGTGTTGGCGCTGCGGGTTGACCCAGGCTTCCGCCACGGCGAATGCCGGCGGGTCGGCTTCGTTGAGCACGGTGCGCCATTGGCGGTAGATGGCGTGCACGTCGTCGCGGTCGTAGAGGGGATGCGAGCCGTCGGCCGGCAGTTCGCCGTCGACATGGACGTCGTAGTCGTTCAGGTCGGGGCGGTCGAGGTCCTTGGCGAGGCCGTGGGCGACGTCGACGCGGAAGCCGTCGGCGCCGTGGCGCATCCAGAAGCGCAGTGTCTCCAGGTAGTCGGCGCGCACGTCGGGATTGTTCCAGTTGAGGTCGGGCTGTTGGGGCGTGAACATGTGCAGGTACCATTGTCCGTCGTCCACCCGGGTCCATGCGGGGGCGCCGAAGGAGGCGGTCCAGTCGGTGGGCGGCAGTTCCCCGTGCGTTCCCCTGCCATCGCGGAAGATGTAGCGGTCGCGTGCCTCGGAGTCCCGTGGTGCGGCCAGGGCCTGGCGGAACCAACGGTGGCGGTCGGAGGTGTGGTTGGGCACGATGTCCACGATGACGCGGATGCCGCGCGCGTGGGCGTCCCGGGCGAGCCGGTCGAAGTCGTCGATGGTGCCCATGCGCGGGTCCACGGCGCGTTGGTCGTCGACGTCGTAGCCGCCATCGGCCAGTTGGGAGGGGTAGAAGGGCGTGATCCAGATGGCGTCGATGCCGAGCTCCAGCAGGTAGGGCAAGCGGCTGCGGATGCCGTTGAGGTCTCCCACCCCGTTGCCGGTGGTGTCCGCGAAGGAGCGCGGGTAGACCTGGTAGACGGCGGCCTGCATCCACCACGGTCGGTGCGCTCCGCGTCCCGTCGTGTCCGTCGCATCATACAATGTCATGGTGTTTCCATCCTTGTCACCTCATGAATGTAATCGCTTACATCCGAAAATTGACCAAATTCTTTGTCTCGACACGGGAATTTTGATTACTTCACTGTTGAATCAATCGTCCCGCTGGAGAATTTCTACTTCAGAATGATAGCGCTTACATCATTGAGCGCAAAAATGAGGGATACCTTCAGCGTGTTCCCATCATTTCCAATGGTTTTGGTAGGATGTAACCGTGAACAACGAAGCATCTCCCATACCGCACGCCACCATCGCGGACGTCGCCCGCGAGGCGGGCGTTTCCCAGGCCACCGTTTCCCGCACCCTGCACGGATCGCCCAAGGTCTCCCCCGCCACCCGTGAACGCGTCCTGGCGGCGGCCGACCGTCTGCGGTTCACGCTGTCGCAGAACGCCTCGTCGTTGGCCAGCGGCCGCACGGGACGCGTGCTGGTACTGTGTTCGGGACCGTTGGGCTCGTGGTTCAACGCGGGGGTGATGCAAGGGGCGTACGAGGAGGCGCATCCGCAGGACTACGACCTCACGCCGGCCTGCGTGACGGGTCGCGAGGAGCTTGACGCGTACGCGAAGGCATTGCCGACGTCGCGCAATGCGGATGCGGCCATCGTGTGCTCGTTTCGGATGACCGACTCGTTGGCCACGCAGCTGGGCACCGTCTCGATGCCCACCGTGGGCGTGGACATTCCCGGGGCGCCGCGTGGATTCGACGCATCCGTGGGCGTCGACAACGCCGTGGGCATGAGGCGTGCGGTGCGGTTGCTGCGGTCCCTGGGGCATCCGCGCATCGCGTTCGCCTGCGACCTGGTGGATGACGGCCTGGTGTACAACGCCAGCGAGCGCCGCGAGGCGTTCCTGGAGGCCGCGGCGGCCTGTGGCTATGGGCCCGGCGAGGCGCGGGTGGTCACCGTGGCGCCGCATGGGCCCATTGACGTCGAGGGGTTGGCGGAGCGCCTGGCGGTGCGTGTCCTGTCGGACGGGAACCGGCCCACGGCGTTGTGCGTGGAGACCGACCTGTTGGCGATCGCGTTGGTCGCGGAGTTGCGCAGGCAGGGCATCCGGGTGCCGCAGGACATGTCGGTGATCGGTTTCGACGATGCCGCGGTGGCGCGGGTGGCTGACCTGACGACCGTGCGCCAGGATCCGGTGGAGCTGGGGCGACGGGCGATGTCCATGGCGTTGGGGTTGCTGCATGGCGAGGAGCCGGCAGTCCCCCATGTGCTGGTGGAGCCTTCCCTGGTGCTGCGTGGCACGACGGCGCGCCACGCCGAGGGAGAGGATGCCGCATAGGCGCCCTACCCGTGCCGAACGGCCCGGCGTCCCGAACACTTCGGGACGCCGGGCCGTTCGACACGGGTACGCTCAGAGCCGGCAGCCGTGGATGGCGTCGGCGAGCGCGCTCGTGGTGTTCGCGAGCGCGGCCATGCCCTGCATGGGGTCCTTGACGCCGCCGTCGTTGTCGAGCAGGGTGTGCACGAGGGCGGAGCCGACGATGACGCCGTCGGCGTATTGGCCGACGGTGGCGCCTTGGGCTGGGGTGGAGACGCCGATGCCGACGCAGACGTACTCGGCGCCGGCGGCGCGGGTGCGGGCGACGAGTTTTTCGGGGCTGGCGTTGAGGGGGGGCGCGTTCGCCGGTGACGCCCATGCGGGAGGCGGCGTAGACGAAGCCGCGGGCGTTCTCGGCGACGATGCGCAGGCGTTCGTCGGTGGAGTCGGGCGAGACGAGGAAGATGCGGTCGAGGCCGTGGCGGTCGGAGGCCTCGATCCATTCGCCGGCCTCGTCGGGGATGAGGTCGGGGGTGATGAGGCCCGCTCCCCCGGCGTTGGCGAAGTCGGTGGCGAAGCGTTCGACGCCGTAGTGGTAGATGAGGTTCCAGTAGCTCATGATGAGGGGGATGCCTCCAGCGGCGGCGACGGTCTCGACGGCCTTGAAGACGTCGGCGATGCGTTCGCCGTTCCTCAGGGCGATCTGGCTGGCGTCCTGGATGACGGGGCCGTCCATGACGGGGTCGGAGTAGGGCAGGCCGATCTCGACGATGTCGCAGCCGTGGTCGACCATCGTGCGGAACGCCTCGAGGCTGAGGTCCATGGTGGGGAAGCCGAAGGGCAGGTAACCGATGAAGGCGGGTTTGTCCTGGGCCTTGAAGGAGCGGAAGAGGGTGCGGCAGGGGCTGGGCCGGTGGCTGATGCCCTTGGGCTGGCCGGAGGGGGTTCGCGCCTCTTCGGTGATGGTCACGTCGATGGTGGTTTCGGTGGTGTCGTTGTCGTCACGCATTGTCGCCCTGTGCTCCGTTCGCTT
>JAXJQE010000166.1:0-15897 GCA_036311305.1 Bifidobacterium sp. | reverse complement strand
CACGAAACGCCCGGGATTCGTCGAGAATCCCGGGCGTTTCGTGCCCCCTATAGCGAGGGAGGAGCCCCCTATAACCGACTAGAAGCTGGTGAAGAGGGCCCAGCAGAGGATGAGGACGAAGGCGAGGACGCTGGTGACGCTCTCGACGATGCCGGTGACCTTCGGCCTGACGCGGCGGCGCATCGCGATGAGGGGGAGCGCGACGGCCCGGGCCAGCAGGATGACGCCCAGCGCCGCGAACCACGGGGAGGTGGCCAGGCCGGCGGCGCACAGCAGCAGGTGCCAGATCCACGAGGCGGCCAGGTAGCGCTTGCTGCCGCGCTCACGGATCATCGTCTTGACGTAGAGCACGGAGCCGAACAGCTCGAGCGCCCACACGACGGCGATCGCCGTCGCGGTGCGCGGGAACGCCGCGACCGCGGGCAGCCACGGACCGTGCAGCGTGTCCGTGAACGCCGTCTGCCACGGCCATTGAATCTGCCAGAAGAACTCGAACCATCACACCGCGATGGCCATGCCGCTCGAGGCGAGCACCGCGGCGGCGTCGGACCACAGTGAGCGTTCGCGGCGCAGGTAGGCGGCGAGCAGCGAGACGCCGCACAGGACAATATATATATAATATAAATATATATAATAAATATATAGGAGCCAGGCGCAGGATGCCCGGGTGCAGCACGACGAAGGGGATGCCGGCGATGCACAGCGCGCCTACGTACGTGAGCATCGGCGTGAGCCACCGACGCTGCCTGAAGCGTGCCTTGAACCAGCGCGCGGCCGTGTACTGCACGCAGTAGCACAGCGCCCACAGCGCTACGAGCCACAGGCCCGTCGGGTTCGGGCCGCACGCCAGCCACGCGCACAGCGCGGGCATGAGCACGATGGCCCACGAGCCGGGCTCGTTGGACAGCCAGTCGCGCTTGGTCAGCGGGCGTTTGCGCGTGGCCTTCGCAGGGCGACGGCCGGCGATGTCCGGCGCCGCATTCGCCGGCCGCTCGGCGGCCGTGTCCGTCGGCGCGGACGCGGCGTTCTCGGGGTTCGTTCGTGAGGTCATGGCTCCCGACCGTAGCCGAAAACGGGCCGACCTGCCAGAGTGCGCGGCGCATCTTCTTCACAACACGCCCGGGAATGGATTGTACGAGGCCCATGGTTAAATAAGACAGTTGCCTGAATAGGGCTCGCATATTGGAATCAAAAAAGCGAGCGCGGCACGATGGCCCACTTCGGTGGGCTATTGCATGGTCGCGCACTGATGTAGGAAACCGGGAGGCGGTGTGCCTCCGGGTGTTCTGTGCCGGTGCCCCGAAGCAGGTTAGTCAATAGGAAACGAATCGCTAGAAAGGGCGGAAGGCAATGGCGGGACAGAAAATCCGCATCAGGCTTAAGTCCTATGACCACGAGGTCATCGACCAATCGGCGAAGAAGATCGTCGAAACGGTGACGAACGCGGGCGCAACTGTGGTTGGCCCGGTTCCGCTCCCGACCGAGAAGAACGTGTACTGCGTTATCCGCTCTCCTCACAAGTACAAGGATTCCCGCGAGCATTTCGAGATGCGCACTCACAAGCGTCTCATCGACATTGTGGATCCCACCCCCAAGGCTGTGGACTCCCTGATGCACATTGATCTGCCGGCGGACGTCAACATCGAGATCAAGCTGTAAGGGAGGAGGAGACCGCAATGACGCAGAACGCAAATCGCACCGCGCTGCTGGGCAAGAAGCTCGGCATGTCCCAGGTCTGGGACGAGAACGGCTTCTTCGTGCCCGTCACCCTCGTCGAGGTCGCCACCAACGTGGTCACCGCCGTCAAGAACGAGGAGACCGACGGCTACAAGGCCGTCCAGCTTGGCTACGGCCAGGTCGACCCGCGCAAGGTCACCAAGCCGATGGCCGGCCACTTCGCCAAGGCCGGCGTCACCCCTCGCCGCCACCTCGCCGAGGTGCGCACCGAGAACGCCGCCGACTACACCCCGGGCCAGGAGCTGACCGCCGAGGTGTTCCCGGAGGGCGCCGTCGTCGACGTCACCGGCACCACCAAGGGCAAGGGCTTCGCCGGCACCATCAAGCGCTGGGGCTTCAAGTCCTACCGTCGTACCCACGGCTCGCACAAGAACGAGCGTCGCCCCGGCTCCGTCGGCGCGTGCGCCACGCCGAGCCGCATCTTCAAGGGCAAGCGCATGGCCGGCCGCATGGGCCACGACACCAACACCGTGCAGAACCTGACGGTCGTGTCCTCCGATGTGGAGAACGGCGTGCTCGCCATCAAGGGCGCCATCCCGGGCCCGAAGGGCGGCATCGTGCTCGTCCGTTCCGCAGTGAAGGGAGCCTGAATCCATCATGGCAAACGTTACGCTGAACGTCACTGACAACAAGGGCCAGAACACCGGCACCATCGAGGCTCCCGAGGCCATCTTCGGCTTCTCCGCCGAGGAGGTCCAGGCCCACGTCCCGATGATCCACCAGGTCGTCACCGCGCAGCTCAACGCCGCGCGCCAGGGCACCCACGCGGTCAAGAACCGCGCCAAGGTCTCCGGCGGCGGCCGCAAGCCGTGGAAGCAGAAGGGCACCGGTCGTGCCCGCCAGGGCTCCATCCGCGCCCCGCAGTGGTACCACGGCGGCGTCGTGCACGGCCCGGTCCCGCGCGACTACTCCGAGCGCACCCCCAAGAAGATGAAGGCCGCCTCGCTGCGTTACCTTCTCTCCGACCGCGCGAACAACGGCCGCGTCTCGGTCATCGACTTCGACTTCGAGAAGCCGTCGACCAAGGCCGCCATCGCCGCGCTGCAGCCGGTCGTGGGTGACCGCTTCACCCTCGTCGTGCTCGGCCGCGAGGAGTCCATCAACGCGTGGCTCTCCGTGCGCAACATCCCGACCGTCTACCCGATCTTCGCCGACCAGCTCGCCAGCTACGAGGTCGTCACCGCGCAGCACGTGGTCTTCTCCAAGGCCGGCTACGAGGAGTTCCTCGCCGCGAAGAGCCCGAAGCAGAAGGAGGCCTGATCATGGCAGCTCATGACATCATCCTCAAGCCTGTCGTCTCCGAGAAGAGCTACGCGCTCTCCGACATGGGCCAGTACACCTTCGTGGTGGCGCCCGATGCCAACAAGGTGCAGATCAAGCAGGCCATCGAGGAAATCTTCAAGGTGAAGGTGACCAACGTCAACACCCTCAACCGCGCGGGCAAGAAGGTCCGCACCCGTACGGGCTACGGCCGCCGCGCCAACGAGAAGCGCGCGATCGTGACCGTCGCCGAGGGCCAGTCGATCGACCTCTTCGGTAACTGAAGGTTAGCCGACAAAAGTCAAAGGAAGAACTAGATTATGGCTATCCGCGTTTACAAGCCGACGACCCCGGGCCGCCGCAACGCGTCCGTCTCGGACTTCTCCGACCTGACGCGCTCGACCCCCGAGAAGTCGCTGGTGCGCAAGAACAGCAAGACCGGCGGTCGCAACAACTACGGCCGCATGACCTCCCGCCATCGCGGCGGCGGCCACAAGCGCCAGTACCGTCTCATCGACTTCCGTCGCTGGGACAAGGACGGCGTGCCGGCGACCGTGGCTCAGATCGAGTACGATCCGAACCGCTCCGCCCGCATCGCCCTCCTGCACTACGCAGACGGCGAGAAGCGCTACATCATCGCCCCCGAGGGCATCAAGCAGGGTGACCGCATCGAGACCGGCCCGAAGGCCGACATCAAGCCGGGCAACAACCTGCCGCTGCGCAACATCCCGACCGGTACCATCGTGCACAACATCGAGCTCCGCCCCCTGGGCGGCGCGAAGATCGCCCGCTCCGCCGGCGCCTCCGTGCAGCTCGTCGCCAAGGATGGCATGTACGCCCAGCTGCGCATGCCGTCCGGCGAGATCCGCAACGTCGACGCCCGCTGCCGCGCCACGATCGGCGAGGTCGGCAACTCCGACCACGCCAACATCCAGCTCGGCAAGGCCGGCCGCGCCCGTTGGATGGGCAAGCGCCCGATCACCCGTGGTGAGTCCATGAACCCGGTCGACCACCCGCACGGCGGTCGTACCCGCGGCGGCAAGCCGCCGGTCTCCCCGTGGGGCAACGGCGAGGTGCGTACCCGCCGTCCGAAGAAGGCTTCGAACAAGATGATCGTTCGTCGTCGTCCCAATGGCAAGAACCGTAAGTAAGGGAGTGTCGCGTAGATGACTCGTAGCATCAAGAAGGGCCCCTTCGTCGACGCCCACCTGCAGAAGAAAGTCGACGAGCAGAACGAGAAGGGCACGCACAACGTCATCAAGACGTGGTCGCGCCGTTCGATGATCACCCCTGATTTCATCGGACACACGTTCGCAGTCCACGATGGCCGCAAGCACGTCCCGGTGTTCGTCACCGAGGCCATGGTCGGCCACAAGCTCGGTGAGTTCGCCCCGACGAAGACCTTCAAGGGTCACGTCAAGGACGACAAGAAGTCCCGCCGCTAAGCAATAGGAGAGTAAAGACACATGGAAGCAATGGCAATCGCCCGCCACGTCCGCGTGACGCCGCGCAAGGCTCGCCGCATGGTCGACCTCATCCGAGGCAAGAAGGCGACCGACGCAATCACCATCCTCAAGTTCGCCCCCCAGGCCGCGGCACTGCCCGTGCTCAAGACCCTGGAGAGCGCCATCGCCAACGCTCGCGTGAAGGCCGACAAGGCCGGCGAGCCGTTCCGCGAGAACGACCTGTACATCAAGGAGACCTACGTGGACGAAGGCGTGACGCTCAAGCGTTTCCGCGCCCGCGCCCAGGGCCGCGCCGCTCGCATCAACAAGCGTACGAGCCACATCACGGTCGTTGTCGCCACCAAGGAAGGAGCCCGCTAAAGATGGGTCAGAAGATCAATCCCTTCGGCTACCGCCTGGGCATCACCGAGAGCCATCGCTCGAAGTGGTTCTCCGACTCCAACAAGAGCGGCGAGCGTTACCGTGACTTCGTCCTCGAGGACGACGCCATCCGCAAGGTGCTCAACAAGGACCTCGAGCGTGCGGGCGTGTCCCGCATCGTCATCGAGCGCACCCGCGACCGCGTGCGTGTGGACATCCACACCGCCCGTCCGGGCATCGTGATCGGCCGCCGCGGCGCGGAGGCCGAGAAGGTCCGTGCCAAGCTCGAGAAGCTCACCGGCAAGCAGGTCCAGCTCAACATCTTCGAGGTGAAGAACCCGGCGCTCGACGCCCAGCTCGTCGCCCAGGGCATCGCTGAGCAGCTGACCAACCGCGTCACCTTCCGCCGTGCCATGCGCAAGGCGCAGCAGGACGCGATGCGTGCGGGCGCCCACGGCATCCGCATCAAGCTGTCCGGCCGTCTCGGCGGCGCCGAGATGAGCCGCTCCGAGTTCTACCGCGAGGGCCGTGTCCCGCTGCAGACCCTGCGCGCGCTCATCGACTACGGCTTCTTCGAGGCCCGTACCACGTACGGCCGCATCGGCGTGAAGGTCTGGATCTACAAGGGTGACATGACCGAGCGCGAGTTCGAGGAGCAGCAGCCCCAGCAGAGCAACAACCGTGGCGGTCGCCGCGGTGACCGTCGTCCGCGTCGTGGCCAGCGCAACGGCCAGCGCGGCGCGCAGCAGAACCAGGTGAAGGCCGGTCCGGACCAGCAGGTCGAAGCCCCGGTCGGCGCCGAGGCCACCGCCGCGCCGGCATCGGATACGAAGGAGTGAGCGACAGTGCTTATCCCAAAGAGGACTAAATACCGCAAGCAGCATCGCCCGGACCGCCATGGCATGTCCAAGGGTGGCAACGAGATCAACTTCGGTGATTTCGCCATCCAGGCGCTGGCCCCGGCCTACGTGACCAACCGCCAGATCGAGGCTGCCCGTATCGCCATGACCCGCTACATCAAGCGTGGCGGCAAGGTCTGGATCACCATCTTCCCGGACCGCCCGCTGACCAAGCACCCGCTCGGCGCCCGAATGGGTTCCGGCAAGGGTACCCCAGAGTTCTGGATCGCCAATGTCCACCCGGGCCGCGTGATGTTCGAGATCGGTGGCGTTTCCGAGGACGTCGCCCGCGAGGCCCTGCGCCGCGCGATCGACAAGCTCCCCATGAAGTGCCGAGTGATTGCACGTGAAGGCGGTGACATCTGATGGCAGTCGGAACTGCAGAATATTCCATCAAGAACCTGAACGAGAAGACCGACGCGGAGATCGAGGGCTTCATCAAGAAGTCCAAGGAAGAGCTGTTCAACCTGCGCTTCCAGCACGCGACCGGCCAGCTCGACAACACTGGCCGCCTCAAGGCTGTCAAGCGCGACATCGCCAGGATGGAGACCGTCCTGCGCGAGCGTCAGCTGGGCATCAGCAAGGCTCCCGAGGCGACCGAAACGAAAGCTGAGGAGAAGTAATGGCTGAGGAGCGTAACGCCCGCAAGGTTCGCCGCGGTTACGTCGTGTCCGACAAGATGGACAAGACGATCTCCGTGGAACTCGAACTCCGCACGACCCACCCGCTGTACGGCAAGGTCGTCCGTTCCACCCGCACGGTCAAGGCCCATGACGAGCACAACGAGGCCCATGTTGGCGACCTCGTGAGTATCATGGAGACTCGTCCACTGAGCAAGACCAAGCGTTGGCGTCTCGACTCGATCATCGAGCGCGCTAAGTAATTAAGTTCGGCAAGGCTCGCGGCTCACCTGGAGGCACCTTTCGGGGTGCCCCCAGGTGAGCCGGGAGGACCAGCTCGGCTAAGGAGAATCAATGATTCAGCAGGAAACGCGGCTTCAGGTCGCTGACAACACGGGTGCCAAGGAACTCCTCTGCATCCGCGTGCTCGGCGGTTCGAAGCGACGCTATGCCGGCATCGGCGACGTGATCGTCGCCTCCGTGAAGGACGCTATCCCGAACGGGTCGGTCAAGAAGGGCGACGTCGTCAAGGCCGTCGTCGTCCGTACAGTCAAGGAGCACCGTCGTGCCGACGGCTCCTACATCAAGTTCGACGAGAACGCCGCGGTGGTGCTCGGCTCCGGCCGTGAGCCCAAGGGCACTCGTATCTTCGGACCCGTTGGCCGTGAGCTGCGCGACAAGCGCTTCATGCGCATCGTGTCCCTCGCCCCGGAGGTGATCTGAGGATGGTAGCGAAGATCAAGAGCGGCGACAAGGTCGTGGTCATCCGCGGCAAGGACCGCGGCAAGGAGGGCACCGTCAAGCAGGTGCTCAAGAACGACAAGCTGATCGTCGAGGGCGTGCAGATCGTCAAGAAGCACGTCCGCGCCAACCAGCAGGGCCAGCAAGCCGGCATCGTCGAGGTCGAGGCCCCGATCCACCGCTCCAACGTGATGCTCGTGGATCCCGAGACCGGCAAGCCGACCCGCGTCGGTGTCGTCGTCAAGGAAGAGGCCCGTGACGGCAAGGTGAAGACCGTGCGCGTGCGCGTGGCCAAGAAGTCCGGAAAGGAGCTCGCATGAGTGACGAGATCGTTGCCGAGGAAGTCCTCGTCGAGGAGCCCGTCGAGCCCCGCCTGAAGGTGGCCTACAAGGACGTCATCGTTCCGGAGCTCGAGAAGCAGTTCAAGCACGACAACCCGATGCAGATCCCGCGCATCGAGAAGGTCGTCGTCTCCATGGGCGTCGGTGCCGCCGCGCGCGACTCCAAGCTCATCGAGGGCGCCGTGCGTGACCTCACCCTCATCACCGGCCAGAAGCCGAAGGTGACCCACGCGAAGAAGTCCGTGGCCCAGTTCCACCTGCGTGAGGGCCAGGCCATCGGCGCGTTCGTCACCCTGCGTGGCGACCGCATGTGGGAGTTCCTCGACCGTCTGCTCACGCTGGCGCTGCCGCGCATCCGCGATTTCCGCGGCATCAACGGCCACCAGTTCGACGGCCAGGGCAACTACAACTTCGGCCTGACCGAGCAGTCCATGTTCCACGAGATCGATCCCGACTCGATCGACCACCAGCGCGGCATGGACATCACCGTTGTGACCAGCACCAAGAGTGACGACGAGGCCTACGCGCTGCTCAAGGCGCTCGGCTTCCCGTTCAAGGAGAACTGATATGGCAAAAACGTGTCTTAAGGTCAAGGCGCAGCGCAAGCCTAAGTTCAAGGTGCGCGCTTACACCCGCTGCATGGTGTGCGGCCGTCCCCATTCCGTGTACCGCAAGTTCGGCCTGTGCCGCATCTGCCTTCGCGAGAAGGCCCACCGCGGCGAGCTGCCGGGTGTCACGAAGTCCAGTTGGTAAATATCGACGCTGAAGGTCCGCGGCCCGGACGGGGATGACCCCGCGAGGGCGGCGGAAACCGCGGCGAGAAAGGGCGCACGCCCAAAAATGACAATGACAGATCCGATCGCAGACATGCTCACGCGTCTGCGCAACGCGAGCGCGGCCAAGCACCAGACGGTGGACATGCCGTACTCGAAATTCAAGAAGAACATCGCCGAGATCCTGAAGCGCGAAGGCTACATCGCCGATTACACCGCCAAGGAAGCCCGCGTCGGCCAGACCCTCGAGCTCACGCTCAAGTACGGCCCGAACGGCGAGCAGTCCATCCAGGGCATCAAGCGCATCTCCAAGCCGGGCCTCCGCCGTTACGCGAAGTCCGACGCGCTGCCCATGCCGCTGGGCGGCCTCGGCATCGCCATCATCTCGACCAGCTCGGGACTGATGACCCAGAAGGAATGCCTCGAGAGGGGCATCGGTGGCGAGATCGTCGCCTTCGTGTGGTGAGAGAGGAGAGCTGAACATGGCATCGCATATTGGCAAGCTCCCGATCGAGATCCCGGCGGGCGTCGAAGTCACCATCAACGGACAGGAATTCTCCTGCAAGGGCCCCAAGGGCTCGGATTCCTACACCATCCCCGAGGGCGTGACCGCCAAGGTCGAGGGCAACGAGATCATCGTGTCCGCGAACGACGACGAGCGTCCGACCCGTGCCAAGCACGGCCTGGCCCGTTCCATCATGGCGGGCATGGTCAAGGGCGTGCACGAGGGCTACGAGAAGCACCTGCAGATCGTGGGCACCGGTTACCGCGCCCAGATGAAGGGCAAGGGCATCGAGTTCTCCCTGGGCTACTCCCACACGATCACGGTCGAGCCGCCGGAGAGCATCACCTTCGAGCTGCCGAACCCGAACGAGGTCGTCGTCAAGGGCACCGACAAGCAGGCCGTCGGCCAGGCTGCCGCGAACATCCGCAAGCTTCGTGCCCCGGAACCCTACAAGGGCAAGGGCATCAAGTACGCGGACGAGACCATCCGCCGCAAGGCTGGAAAGGCTGGTAAGTGATATGTCCGTGAAGATTTTCGGAAAAGGCAAGAAGGTCGCGCTCAAGCGCCGCCACGCTCGCATCCGCAAGCGCATCTCCGGCACCCCGGAAATGCCGCGTCTCGTGGTCACCCGCTCCAACCGCCACATGGTCGCCCAGATCATCGACGACACCGTCGGCCGCACCCTCGTCAGCGAATCCACCCTCATGAGTGACTTCGCCGACTTCCAGGGCACCAAGACCGAGGCCGCCCACAAGGTCGGCGAGCTGATCGCCAAGAAGGCCAAGGACGCCGGCATCACCGCCGTCGTCTTCGACCGTGGCGGCAACCAGTACCACGGCCGCGTCGCCGCCGTCGCCGACGGCGCCCGCGAGGGAGGTCTTGCACTGTGAGCGACAACGAGAAGGAAACCCAAGTGGCTGAAGAGACCCAGAACACTCAGCAGTCCGCCGCCAACGGCAACGACGACCGCAAGGGCGGCCGCCGCGGCCAGCGTGGCGAGGGCCGTCGCGGCGAGCGTCGCAACCGTCGCGAGGAGAACCGCGGCGACGAGATGCTCGATCGCGTGGTGACCATCAACCGCGTGTCCAAGACCCACAAGGGCGGCCGTACGTTCAGCTTCGCCGCGCTCGTGGTCGTCGGTGACGGCAACGGCACCGTCGGCGTGGGCTACGGCAAGTCCCGCGAGGTCCCCGCGGCCATCGCCAAGGGCCAGCTGGACGCCAAGAAGCACCTGTTCACCGTGCCGCGCGTGCGTGGCACCGTGACCCACCCCGTCACCGGCCATGACCATGCCGGCACCGTCATGCTGCGTCCGGCCGCGCCGGGCACCGGCGTGATCGCCGGCGGCGCCGTGCGCGCCGTCATGGAGTGCGCGGGCATCACCGACGTCCTGACGAAGTCCATGGGCTCCGCCACCGCCGTCAACGTGGTGCGCGCCACCGTCGACGCCCTCAAGCAGCTCGAGGACCCCGAGGAGATCGCCGCCCGCCGCGGCCTCTCCGTCCAGGAGGTCACCCCGGACGCGCTGCTGCGCGCCCGTGCCGCTGGGATCGCCGAGGCCCGCAAGGCCCGTGAAGAGGCCCAGGCCAAGGCCGCAAAGGATGGTGAGTGATGGCTAACCTGAAGATTACGCTCGTGCACGGTGTGTGCGGCGCGAACCCGAAGCAGCGTGCGACCGTGCAGACCCTGGCCCTGCGCAAGATCGGCCAGAGCACGGTCCTCGAGGACAACCCGACGACTCGCGGCATGATCGCCGTGGTCCGTCACCTGGTCAAGGTCGAGGAGGCTGAGTGATCATGGCACAGGAAGACAACGACATCCTGCAGATGCACGACCTCCGTCCGGCCCCCGGCGCCAAGAAGGACCGCACCCGCGTGGGCCGCGGTGAGGGCTCCAAGGGCAAGACCTCCGGTCGTGGCGACAAGGGCACCAAGAAGCGCTACCAGGTCCGTCCTGGCTTCGAAGGCGGCCAGCTTCCGCTGTACATGCGCCTGCCGAAGCTGCGTGGCTTCCGCAGCCCGTTCAAGAAGGAATACCAGGTCGTCAACGTCGCGACCCTCGCCGAGCTGTTCCCGCAGGGCGGCGACGTGACGGTGGCCGACCTCGTGGCCAAGGGCGCCGTGCGCGCCAACCAGCCCGTCAAGGTCCTGGGCGACGGCGACATCACCGTGGCGATCACCCTCACCGGTGTGAAGTCCTCGGCGTCCGCCAAGGCCAAGATCGAGGCGGCCGGCGGTTCCGTCAGCGAGGCCTGATTGCACCCGTTGTCACGGGACGCGCGCATCCCGTGACCGCATGCCTGAAGGGACCCTCCCCGCGCCGAGCGGGGAGGGTCCCTTCGTTTTGCCGCGCGCCGAGCGCGCCGCGCGGGCCTGCCGGGAGGGCCCAAATGTGGCGATTCTCTATAGAATTCGCCCCCTGGGGTGTCCGCGGTAGGCAGCGTGGGCTAGACTTCACACCTAGAGTGTGTTCATAACCCGAGTGCGACCGTTTGCGCACAAGCATGTGCGCGGCCCTATTGCGCACCAGTAATGGAGGGAAACCAAAGGTGAGGACGTTAATCCAGGCCTTTCGTACCAAGGAGCTGAGGAACAAGATCCTCTTCGTCCTGGGCATGATCGTCATTTACCGCATCGGCTCGTTCATCCCAACGCCGGGAGTCGACGAGTCCGTCGTGCGTGACTGTGTCGCGACGACCGGCAGCAACGCCGAGAACTTCATCGGACTGGTGAACCTGTTCTCCGGCGGCGCCATGCTGCAGCTGTCCATCTTCGCGCTGGGCGTCATGCCCTACATCACGGCTTCCATCGTGATCCAGCTGCTGCGCGTGGTCATCCCGCGCTTCGAGGAGCTGCACAAGGAGGGACAGTCCGGCGAGGCCAAGCTCACGCAGTACACGCGTTACCTGACCATCGGCCTGGCGCTCCTGCAGTCCACCACCATCGTGGTGACCGCCCGCTCCGGCGCGCTGTTCAACTACCAGTGCGGCCAGGTCATCCCCAACGGCTCCGTGTGGAACCTCCTGGTCATGGTCTTCGTCATGACCGGCGGCACCGGCCTGATCATGTGGATGGCCGAGCTCATCACCGAGAAGGGCATCGGCCAGGGCATGTCCATCCTCATCTTCCTGTCCATCTGCTCCGGCTTCCTGCCGCAGCTGTGGCAGATCGGCTGGGGCACCAACGGCACCGACGGCAACTGGGCCGACTTCGCCATCGTCACCGGCGTGCTGCTGGTCATCATGATCTTCGTCAACTACGTCGAGCTCTCCCAGCGCCGCATCCCGGTGCAGTACACGCGCCGCATGATCGGCCGCAAGATGTACGGCGGCTCCTCCACCTACCTGCCGCTGAAGATCAACATGAGCGGCGTCATCCCGCCGATCTTCGCCTCCTCGATCCTGGCCATCCCGACGCTGATCGCGCAGTTCGGCAACACCGACCAGGCGTGGGTCAAGTGGATCAACTCCAACCTGGCGAACACCACCTCCGTGTGGTACATCGTCCTGTACGCGCTCATGATCGTGTTCTTCGTGTTCTTCTACACCGAGATCACCTTCAACCCGGACGAGACCGCGGACAACATGAAGTCCTACGGCGGCTTCATCCCCGGCATCCGCGCCGGCAACGCGACCTCGCGCTACCTCAAGTACGTGATCAACCGCCTCAACACCGTCGGCGCCGTCTACCTGCTGTTCGTGGCGCTGCTGCCGACCGTGCTCATCATGGCGCTGCACCTGAACACCAAGCTGCCGTTCGGCGGCACCACGATCCTGATCATCGCGGGCGTCGGCCTCGACACCCTGCGCCAGGCGAAGGCCCAGACCGAGCAGTACCAGTACGCCGGCTTCCTGTTCGACAACGAGCACAAGCTCGAGGGCAAGGACAAGGCGAAGGCCTGACCTTCCTCCCGGCGAACCACGCATGACGATGGCGCGCCGCCCGTTCGACGGGCGGCGCGCCATCGCGCGTTCCGGCGCGGCGGCACGCACGCCGCGGCCGGCGTACCATGCCGACGGTATCGTGGACTGATGGAACCGCGCGTCCGCGCACGCGTGCACGGGCGCTCCCGCTAGAAAGGACACGATCCATGCGACTGCTCATCATGGGCCCCCAGGGCGTCGGCAAGGGCACCCAGGCCGCCCTGCTCGCCGCGCACTACGACATCCCGGCGATCTCCACCGGCGACATCTTCCGTTACAACATCAAGAACAAGACGGCCCTCGGCCTCGAGGCCCTGAGCTACACGGACAAGGGCGAGCTGGTCCCGGACGAGCTGACCAACTCCATCGTCAAGGACCGCCTCGGCCAGGACGACGCCGTGGACGGCTGGATCCTCGACGGCTACCCGCGCAACGCCGCGCAGGTGGAGGCGCTGGACACCATGCTCAAGGAGCTCGGCCAGGGCCTCGACGCCGTGGTGGCCCTCGAGGCCCCCAAGGACGTGCTGCTCGAGCGCATGGCCAAGCGCGCCCAGGAGCAGGGCCGCTCGGACGACACCCCCGAGGTGATCGCCAAGCGCCTGGAGACCTACGAGAAGGAGACCGCCCCGCTGCTGGACATCTACGCCAAGCGCGGCCTGCTCGTCTCCGTCAACGGCGTGGGCGACATCGACGAGATCTCCAACGAGATCATCGCCAAGCTCGACGCCGACGTGAAGGCCGACTGACCTTCCCCTCCCGTGACCGTGGGCGTGCCATCCGACACGCCCATGGTTGCGCTATACCACATTTCGTGTATTCTTGCAATTTGGTGTGTCTTCGGATACTCCTGTAATATTGTCCATTTTCAACGGAATCGGGACTTATGGCAAAAGATGGTGTGATCGAAGTCGAAGGTCGAGTCGTGGAGGCGTTGCCGAACGCGATGTTCCGCGTCGAGCTCGAGAACAAGCACATCGTGCTGGCCACTATCTCCGGCAAGATGCGCAAGAACTACATCCGCATCCTGCCCCAGGACCGTGTGGTGCTCGAGATGAGCCCGTACGACCTGAACCGTGGACGTATTACGTACCGTTACAAGTAAAGGTACAAAAACAACCAAGTAAGGAACAACCATGAAGGTTAGCCCTAGTGTGAAGCGAATCTGCGAGAACTGCCGCGTGATCCGCCGTCACGGCCGCGTCATGGTGATCTGCACCAACCCGCGCCACAAGCAGCGTCAGGGCTGAGCGGATACCCGCGACAACTGAATACAGGCACTAAGCCACAACCGTGCCCCCTCGGGGGAGCGGCTGAACCCCGGGAACGCAGGCCCGGGCCGGGAAACTGGGAGGCTCGGTGCAAGACCTGCGTGAACCAGAAGGAATCGCAATGGCACGTCTTGCCGGAGTCGACATCCCCAATGACAAGCGCATCGAGATCGCGCTGACCTACATCTTCGGTGTGGGCCGCACTCGTGCGAAGGAAACCCTTGAGGCGACCGGTATCAACCCGGACACCCGCGTCAAGGACTTGACGGACGAGCAGCTCATCACGCTGCGTGACTACCTCGAAGCGAACGACAAGATCGAGGGCGACCTGCGTCGTGAGATCGACGCGGACATCCGTCGCAAGATCCAGATCAACTGCTACCAGGGCCAGCGTCACCGTAAGGGACTCCCCGTGCGCGGCCAGCGCACGAAGACCAACGCACGTACCCGCAAGGGCCCGAAGCGTACGGTCGCAGGAAAGAAGAAGGCCACCAAGTAATCGGTGAGCCAAGGCCGCGGCCACGGGTGACTCCATCGCCACGGCACCAATCAAGAGTTCGTTACTAGGAAACGAGGGTCAATGGCAGCGCAAAAGCAGGCTGCGCGCAAGACTCGTCGCCGCGATCGCAAGTCGATCCCGGTCGGTCAGGCGCATATCAAGTCAACGTTCAACAACACCATCATCTCCATCACCGATCCGTCCGGCGCAGTCGTGTCCTGGGCGTCCGGTGGTGACGTCGGTTTCAAGGGCTCCCGCAAGTCCACGCCGTACGCCGCCGGCATGGCGGCCGAGTCCGCGGCCCGCAAGGCCATGGAGCACGGCGTCAAGAGGGTCGACGTCTTCGTGAAGGGCCCGGGCTCCGGTCGCGAGACCGCCATCCGCTCCCTCCAGTCCGCGGGCCTCGAGGTCGGTTCCATCACCGACGTCACCCCGCAAGCGTTCAACGGCGTTCGTCCTCCGAAGCGCCGCCGCGTCTGAGCACTAGACAACCAACATCCGTCCATAGCCGCTTGAGCCGGTGAGTGCACCACCGGCCGAAGCTGAAAGGATAACGACAGTGCTTATCGCACAGCGTCCGACACTTACCGAGGAAACCCTGAACCCCCAGCGTTCCCGTTTCGTCATCGAGCCCCTGGAGCCTGGCTTCGGCTACACGCTGGGCAATTCCCTGCGTCGAACCCTCCTCAGCTCGATCCCGGGTGCGGCTGTGACTTCGGTGTGCATCTCCGGTGCCCTGCACGAGTTCACCACCCTGCCGGGCGTCGAGGAGGATGTCACCGAGATCCTGCTCAACATCAAGGGCATCGTGCTCACCAGCGAATACGATGAGCCGGTTGTCATGTACCTGCGCAAGAGCGGCAAGGGCGAGGCCACCGCGGGCGACATCACCCCGCCGGCCGGCGTCACCATCGCCAATCCGGACATGCACATCGCCACCCTCGCTGAGGACGGCGAGCTCGAGATCGAGTTCACCGTCGAGCGCGGGCGTGGCTATGTGCCTGCGCAGATGAACAAGCAGGACGGCGACGAGATCGGCCGCATCCCGGTCGATTCCATCTACTCCCCGGTGCTCAAGGTGAGCTACAAGGTCGAGGCCACCCGTGTGGAACAGCGCACGGACTTCGACAAGCTCATCCTGGACGTGGAGACCAAGCCGGCAATCTCCCCGCGTGATGCGGTCGCATCCGCAGGATCCACCCTGGTGGAGCTCTTCGGCCTGTGCCGTGAGCTCAACACCCAGGCGGAGGGCGTCGAGGTCGGACCCGCTCCCGTCGTGGAGGAGGCCGATCCGGAGATGGCCGTGCCGATCGAGGACCTCAACCTCACGCAGCGCAGCTACAACTGCCTGAAGCGCGAAGGCATCCACACGATCGGTGAGCTGGTCGCCCACACCGAGCAGGATCTGCTCGACATCCGCAATTTCGGTATGAAGTCCATCGACGAAGTCAAGGAGAAGCTCCAGTCTCTGGGCCTCGCCCTCAAGGCTTCCCCGTTGGGCAACTT
>JAXJQE010000165.1:0-1850 GCA_036311305.1 Bifidobacterium sp. | reverse complement strand
CGCCACAATCGTTCGCGCGCCCAGTCGCGGTGCATGAGCAGCAGCTGGAAGGCGCCCAGCGCGAGCGCGGTGATGAACACGTCGAGCAGGCCGGTGCGGCTGAGCGTGATGCCGACGCCGTCGATGGCCATGAGCGTGCCGCCGAGCACGGCGATGGACAGGCTGTGCCACAGAGGCAGGATGACGCGCATGAGGATGATGATGGCGACGGTGCCGGCGATCGCGGTCGCCGCGCGCCACGCGAACGGGTGGGAGGCGCCGCCGAAGAGCTTGAGGCCCAGGGCGATCAGCCCTTTGCCGAACGGCGGGTGGACGACGTATTCGGCGCTGGAGAGCCAATGGTCGGTATCGCCGGCGGCGAACGGGATGTTCGGGTTGACGCTCGCGCCGTTCCAGTCCATCGTGTCCGGCCAGTCGCGCGGCTCGCCGGTCTGCAGCATCGTCCACGCGTCCTTGACGTAGTACGTCTCGTCGAAGACGACCGCGTCCGGCTCGCCGAGCCGGAAGAAGCGCAGCAGGCCGCCGAAGGCCGCCACGGCAAGGACGACCAGCCATACGGCCAGCGGTGACATCGGTTTGCGCGGCGTCTCGCTGTGGCGCATGTGGCGCGCCTGGATGGCGAGCTGGCTCATGGGTCCTCCTTGGGGCTGCCGGTGACGGGATACGTCTTCCACGCTACAACACGTGCATGGGAGCGCGCATACTGGAGCCATGCGCAATATGAACATGAAGGACGCCGACGCCGCCCCCGGCGACGCGGCGGACACCCCGGTGGCGAGCGGCGCCGTCGCCGTCGACGCCGTCGCCTACCCGGCGGCGGTCGTCGAGCACGTCGATGTTCCACGTGGAACGGTCATCCTGGCGGCGACGCCCATCGGCAACACCGCGGACGCGAGCGCGCGGCTCGTCGCGCTGCTCGAGCGCGCGGACATCGTCGCCGCCGAGGACACGCGCCGCCTGTACGCGCTGGCCAACCGCCTCGGCGTGCACGTGTCGGGCCGCGTCGTGGCCAACCACGACCACAACGAGCGCGGCATGGCCGACCGCCTGCTCGACGAGGCGGAGGCCGGCGCGACGATCCTGCTCGTCTCCGACGCCGGCATGCCCACCATCAATGACCCCGGCCTGGCGATCGTGCGCCGCGCCATCGAGCGCGGCGTGGCGGTGACCTGCGCGCCCGGCCCCTCCGCGGTGCTCGACGCGCTCGCCCTCTCCGGCCTGCCCACCGACCGCTTCTGCTACGAGGGGTTCCTGCCGCGGCGGCACGGCGAGCGCATGGCGCACCTGACGCAGCTGCGCGGCGAGCGGCGCACCATCGTGTTCTACGAGACCGTCCACCGCATCGACGAGGCCATGGCCGACCTCGAGGCCGCCTTCGGCCCCGACCGCCCGATGGCGCTGTGCCGCGAGCTGACCAAGGACTACGAGCAGATCCGCCGCGGCACGATCGGCGAGGTGCGCGCGTCGCTCGCGACCGACCCGCCGCGCGGCGAGATGGTCCTCGTCGTCGGTGGCGCCGCCGACGACGAGGTGCCGACGGAGTCGCGCGCCCTCGACGTCGACGAGCTCGCCGACCTGGCGATCGCCTACGCTGCCGCCCACGACGTGCGCCTCAAGGACGCCATCGCCCACGTCGTCGCCGACCACCCCGGCCCCGACGGACGCCCCGTGAACAAGAAGCAGGTCTACGCGGCCGCCCTGGCCCGCGGCTGACCGTCCCCTCTCGTTATAGGGGGCACCTCCCGCGCGAGACCCCGGGTGTTCTGTCTCGGCGGATAGTTGACACATGTCTCGGCGGATGCTTTACAGGTGTCTCGGCGGATGGTTGACAACAGGCCAGGGCCGTATGG
>JAXJQE010000164.1:0-18292 GCA_036311305.1 Bifidobacterium sp. | reverse complement strand
TCATCATCACGCACAACATGGGCGTCGTGGCCGACCTGGCCGACGAGGTCGTGGTCATGTACCGCGGGCACGTCGTCGAGCAGGGCACCGTCGACCAGGTCTTCTACCATCCCCAGGCCGCGTACACGAAGAAGCTGCTCGCCGCCGTGCCGCGCATCGGGCAGAGGCTCGTCGTGCGCGACGCCGACGGGCAGGTCGTCGAACGCCAGGTCGACTGGCGCGAGGAGCCGGTCGTCGTCGAGGCGAGGAACCTGCAGATCACGTACCCGGGCCGCTTCATGCAGCCGGGCTTCAAGGCCGTCGACGGCATCGACTTCGAGATCCACCGCTCCGAGGTGCTCGGACTGGTCGGCGAGTCCGGCTCCGGCAAGTCGACCACCGGCCGCGCCATCGCCGGCCTGCAGAAGGTCTCCGGCGGCTCCCTCAAGGTGCTCGGCGTGGAGATGAACGGCGTCAAGGAACGCCAATTCAAGCCCAAGCGCGCGGACATCGGCTTCGTCTTCCAGGACCCCAGCAGCTCCTTCGACCCGCTCATGACGATCCTCGAGAACGTCGCCGAGCCGCTCATCGTGCACGGCAAGTACCCGACGGCCGCGGCCGCGCGCAAGGAGGTCGGCGAGCTGCTCGAGCTCGTGCAGCTGCCCAAGGCGTATCTCAACCGCTACCCGCACGAGCTGTCCGGCGGCCAGCGCCAGCGCGCGTCGCTGGCGCGCGCTGGCCCTCAGGCCGAGCCTGCTCATCGCCGACGAGCCGACCAGCGCGCTCGACGTGAGCGTGCAGGCCAAGGTGCTCGAGCTGTTCAAGACGCTGCAGGTGGAGATCGGCTTCGCGTGCCAGTTCATCACGCACGACCTGGCGGTGGTGGACATGCTCGCCGACCGCATCATGGTGATGCACCAGGGCCGCATCGTGGAGCACGGCGACGCCAACGAGATCATGCAGCACCCGCGGGACCCCTACACCCGCAAGCTCCTGGCCTCCCTGCCGGTGCCCGACCCGCGCGAGCAGCGCCTGCACCGCGAGGAGCTGCGCGCGCTGCTGGCCGACGAGGGAAGCGCCGCCTGAGCCCGGTGCCCCCGGCGAACGCACAAAAGGAACGCCCCCGCGCATCCACTGATGCGCGGGGGCGTTCCCCTATGGTCGGCGGTGTTATGATGCCGCCTTGATTCTTACTCCGAGAGATGCTCGGTAGAGTTGGACAGGAACCACTCCGGCTTGTCGCCATCGGTGCCCGGCTTGTCCAGGCCGATGGAGGCGCGGGTCTGCTCCTCGGGGTTCATCAGGATCTTCACGACCTCGTCGGCCACGGACTTGCGGGAGACCTCGGTGCCGCGGAAGAGCTCGCCCTTCGCGGTGATCTCGTAGTCCACCTCGTCCTTGTCGGTCAGCCAGGCCGGACGGATGATGGTGTAGTCAAGGTCGGAGTCCTCGATGACCACGGCGGCCTTGCGGTAGTTGTCCAGGTAGTCGCCCAGCTCGCGCGCGTTCCAGGCGCCGAACTCGCCGGGGACCTCGTTGTAGATGCCCAGGGAGGAGATCCACACGAGGCGCTTGATGCCGGCCTTGTCCATCTCCTGCACGACGGCCTTCGCCATCGGCACGATCGTCTCGCTGGCGCCCTTGGTGGGGGCGAGGTTCGCATACACCTCGTCCGCGCCGGCGATGGCCTTGGCCACGTCGTCCGGGTTCTTCGCGTCGCCGATGACCAGCGTCACCTTGTCGTTGTTCTTGACGCTCTCCGGCAGCTCGTTCGCCGTGTGGATGAACAGCGTCAGCTTGACGTCGGCCTGCTCGAGCAGCAGGGGCTCCGCGATGCGCGCGATGCGTCCGTTGGCACCCAGGATGGCAATCGTCTTCATGAATCCTCACCTCGGTTGGTTGGCGGCCCCGGCCGTCCGGCCAAGGCCCGCGGCGGGGCCAGCCCGCCGCCTTACTGGCGCCCATGATAGGGGCCGCGCCAAGGCGCTGACATAAAAACAAGCCGATAGCCGAATCAGGCGGACGCCCAGCCGCCGTTGGTATGCGGCGCGTTGCGGCGGCGGACCCAGCGAGCGCCAGCGCGCCCGGCGCTGAAGTGCGGCTTGATCCGGCATGGCCTGTCCCAAGGGGTGCTACACTGGGACGCGCTCGGTAAGTGAGACTCCCATGGGGATATGGACCGTTGCCGCGAAATTGTGGAGACACAATGAGCTGGTTTGAACAGGCCGCATCGACGCAAGGTGCGGCATAACACGGTTTCACCGCCCCATGAAGTTGAAGCTCAAACGAAGGCACAGACTTGCGCTCCCGCATGTCCCTCACCGGGCATGCGGGAGTTTTTGTTGCACGGAAACGTGCACGGGACAGGAAAGGCGGTGGTAGTGATGGACAGTTGCCCTTGTCGAAGTCGTAGGGAAGGCGTGATGGCCATGCACGCACGGCACCGCCGGCACTGCCGACGCCGCCCGCGCGCCCGCTGACCGTCCGCGCTCCTTTCGGCCACCTCATATGACCAATGACGTGAATGAGTGGAATTCGAAAGGTATGGACCAATGAGCATTGCAATGATCCCGACCCGTGCCCTGGGGGCGCCCCGCGACACGGCGCCCCGCGGCGCGGACGGCCGCGGCATCGATTTCGCGGCCATGAACCCGGTGCGCGCCGTCATGGAGGACCTGGGCGCGACGGAAACCGGGCTGGACGCCGCCACCGTGGCGCGCAACCGCCGCCGCTACGGCGCCAACGAAGTGGCGCGCGGGCGCCGCAAGTCCCTGGCGAAGCGCCTCGCGGAGGCCTTCGTCAATCCCTTCACCGCCATCCTGGCCGTGCTGGCGCTCGTCTCCACGGCCACGGACATCGTGTTCCCACTGTGTTCGCTGTTCGGGAACACGCCCGCGGACCTCAACTGCATGACGGTCGCCGTCATCGTGACGATGGTGCTGGTCTCCGGGGTGCTGCGCTTCGTGCAGGAGGCGCGCAGCGGCAACGCCACGGCGAAGCTGCAGTCCATGATCACCACCACCTGCGCCGTCACCCGCGCGGGCGCGGGCCGGGCGGAGATTCCCATGGACGAGGTGGTCGTCGGGGACATCGTCCACCTGTCCGTGGGCGACATGGTGCCGGCCGATGTCCGCGTCATCCGCGCCAAGGACCTCTTCGTCAGCCAGGCGGGACTGACCGGCGAGAGCGAGCCGGTCGAGAAGACGGCCGCCGCCAACGGCGAGCGCGACAGCGTCACCGACTACGGCGACATCGCCTTCATGGGCAGCGACGTCATCTCCGGTACCGCGGACGCCGTGGTGGTCCGCGTCGGCGCGGACACCCTGTTCGGCGCCATGGCGGCCGACCTGTCCGGTGAGGCGCCCCAGACCGGTTTCACCAGGGGCGTCAACGCCGTCTCGTGGGTGCTCATCCGCTTCATGCTGGTCATGGTGCCCGTGGTCTTCGTGGTCAACGGGCTGACCAAGGGCGACTGGGTCTCCGCGCTGATGTTCGCCATCTCCGTGGCCGTGGGCCTGACGCCGGAGATGCTGCCGATGATCGTGACGACCTGCCTGGCGAAGGGCGCGGTGGCGATGAGCCGCAAGAAGACCATCGTCAAGAACCTCAACGCCATCCAGGACTTCGGCGCCGTCGACATCCTGTGCACGGACAAGACCGGCACGCTCACCCAGGACCAGATCGTGCTCGAGCGCCACCTCAACGTGGACGGCGAGGACGACGACCGCGTGCTGCGCCACGCCTATCTCAACAGCTATTTCCAGACCGGCTACAAGAACCTGATGGACCTCGCCATCATCCGCCGCACGGAGGAGCAGGAGCACGCCGACCCGAGCCTGACGGACCTGTCCGAGCACTACGAGAAGGTCGACGAGATTCCCTTCGACTTCACGCGCCGCCGCCTGACGACCGTCGTGCGCGACCGCAACGGCAAGACGCAGATGGTCACCAAGGGCGCCGTCGAGGAGATGCTCGACGTCTGCGCGTACGCGGAGTGCGGCGGCGAGGTGCGCCCGCTGTCCGGGGACGTGCGCGCCCGCGTCCTGCGCACCGTCGACGGGCTGTCCGCGCAGGGGTTCCGCGTGCTCGCCATCGCCCAGAAGAGCTATCTCGGCCCCGCCAGCGTGTTCGGCGCCGACGACGAGCGCGACATGGTGCTGCTCGGCTACCTCGCCTTCCTCGATCCGCCGAAGGCGTCGGCCGCCGACGCCATCCGCGCGCTGGGCGGCTACGGCGTGGCCACGAAGGTCCTCACGGGCGACAACGAGAAGGTCACGCGCACGATCTGCGCGCAGGTGGGCCTGCGCGCCGACGGCATGCTGCTCGGCGCGGACGTGGCGCGCATGGACGACGACGAGCTGCGCGCCGCCGCCGAACGGACGGACGTGTTCGCCAAGCTCACGCCCGCGCAGAAGGCGCGCGTCGTCTCCGCGCTGCGCGAGGGCGGCCACACCGTCGGCTTCATGGGCGACGGCATCAACGACGCCTCAGCCCTGAAGTGCGCCGACGTCGGCATCTCCGTGGACACCGCCGTCGACGTGGCGAAGGAGTCCGCCGACATCGTGCTGCTCGAGAAGGACCTCATGGTGCTGCGCGATGGCATCGTCGAGGGACGCCGGACCTACGCCAACACGATCAAGTACATCAAGATGACGGCGTCCTCGAATTTCGGCAACATGTTCTCCGTGCTGGTCGCCGCCGCGATGCTGCCGTTCCTGCCGATGATGAGCGTGCAGCTGATCCTGCTCAACCTGGCGTACGACCTGTCCTGCACGGAGATCCCGTGGGACAACGTGGACGACGAGTTCCTGCGCCGCCCGCGCCAGTGGGACGCCTCCTCGGTGGGCCGCTTCATGCTGTGGATGGGGCCGACCAGCTCGGTGTTCGACATCACGACCTTCCTGCTGATGTACTTCGTCGTCTGCCCCATGGCCACCGGCGGCCTGACCTACGGCCAGCTGAGCGACGCGGCCGCCAAGGTCCTGTACGTCGCGCTGTTCCAGGCCGGATGGTTCGTGGAGTCCATGTGGACCCAGACGCTGGTCATCCACATGATCCGCACCCCCAAGGTGCCGTTCCTGCAGAGCCGCGCCTCGCGGCAGGTCACGCTGCTCACCTTCGCGGGCATCGCCGTCGTCACCGCCATCCCCTTCACGCCGCTCGCCGCGGTGCTTGGCCTCGCGCCGCTGCCGCCGGTGTACTTCGCGTGGCTCGCCCTGACCGTGGTCGCCTACATGCTGCTGGCCACGGCCGTGAAGGGACTCTACGTGAGGAGGTACGGCGAGCTGCTGTGAGCGTGCCGGCGTGCCTGGACCCATGCTTGGCAGGGGCCCAGGCACGCCGATCAATGACCCCTGGGGGCCGTGCGTTCCGCGGAGGGTCCTCAGCGGAACTTCGTCACGCCGTTCTCGGTGAACTGGGCGTGCGCGTTGCCGGCTTCGCGGTGCGCGAGGTAGTCGCGCACGGCGGCGATGCGCGCCCGGCTGCTCTCGGTCATCGGTTCGGGCAGGTCGTCGAGCGCGAACCAGCCCACGGAGGTGCTCTCCTCGTCCGCGACATGCGGCTCAAGGTCGGCCCCCTCGGCCGGCTCGGCCAGGAAGAGGTGGTCCATGTACCACGTCTCGTCGCCGTTGGGGTAGGTCATGGTCGTCTGGTCGGACTGGACGGCCACCAGGTCGGTGACGACAACGTCCAGGCCCGTCTCCTCCTTGGCCTCGCGCACGAGCGTGTCCGCCGGCTCCTCGCCGGGCTCCACGATGCCGGAGACGAGCGCCCACTTGCCGTTGTCCGAGCGCCGTTCGAGCAGCAGCATGCCGTCATCGCGCCACACGTACCCGGAGACGCCCGCGAGCCACAGTGGCGCGTGGCCGATCTTCCCGCGCAGCTCGAGGATGAACTCAGGCGTTGGCATGGGAACCCTCCGCCGCCATCGCGGCCATCCAGGCCTCTACGTCGTCGATCTGCTTGGGAATGCCCGCGGAGAGCCATTCCGGGCCGTCCTCGGTCATGAGCACGTCGTCCTCGATGCGGATGCCGATGCCGCGGTACTCCGGCGGGATCATGAGGTCGTCCTCGCGGAAGTACAGGCCGGGCTCGATCGTGAAGATCATGCCCGGGCGGATCTCGGCGCCCTGGTAGGACTCGTAGCGCGCCTGCGCGCAGTCGTGCACGTCGAGGCCCAGGTGGTGGGCGACGCCGCACGCCAGCCAACGGCGGTGCTGCTGGCCCTCGGGGGAGAGGGACTCCTCCACGTCCACCGGCAGCAGGCCCCAGTCGTGCAGGCGCTCGGCGATTACGCGCATGCACGCGTGGTGGATGTCCGAGTACGTGGCGCCCGGCTTAGCGGCCTCGAAACCGGCCTGCTGGGAGTCGAGCACGGCCTGGTAGAGCTTCTTCTGGAAGTCGGTGAACTTGCCGTTGGTGGGGAAGGTGCGCGTGATGTCCGCGGTGTACAGGGAATCGACCTCCACGCCCGCGTCGATGAGCAGCAGCTCGCCGGACTCCACGTCACCCGTGTTGCGCATCCAGTGCAGGATCGGGGCGTGCGCGCCGGAGGCGATGATCGTGTCGTAGCCGACCGTGTTGCCCTCCTCGCGCGACACCGCGTTGAACGCGCCCTCGAGCATGCGCTCGGAGCGCGGCTTGCCAAGTGCGGACGGGAGCTTTCGCAGGATGTTGTCGAAGCCGTGCTTGGTGGCCTCCACTGCGCGGCGCACCTGCTCGATCTCATAGGCGTCCTTCTCCATGCGCGCCTCGGAGGAGAACTCGTAGAGCTTGTCGTCGTCCGCGGTGTTCGCGTCCGCGTCGCCGAAGCCGTGCTCGCCGCGGATCTCGTCGACCATCGCGGTGACCTGCGGGTCGGTGTTCGCGATGACGCGCAGGCGCACCGCACCCGCCTCGGTGCCGACGTCCTTGCCGAGCGCGTCGGCCAGCTGCGCGATGTCATGCGTCTCGATGCCCGTCATCGCCGTCATCTCGTCCAGACCGGCGCGCGGGCCGACCCAGTACTCGCCGTAGTGCGGGTCCTCGAAGAAGTCCTTGGTGTAGTGGTTCGCGCGCGGCGCCACGAATAGCTGCGGGGTGTGGCCGTCGGCGGTCGGGTCGAGCACGAGCACGGCGCCGGCCTCGTAGTCCTGGCCCAGACCAGTGTAGTAGCTGAACGCGCTGTCCGGACGGAACATGTAATCGCAGTCGTTGTTGCGCACCTTCGGCTGGCTGGCGGAGATCACCAGGCGTTCGCCGGGGAACGCCTCGGAGAGGGCCTTGAGGCGCGCCGGCGTGTACGCGGCGGACTCCAGGCGCTCGACGGTCGGCTCGTTGTCGTCCCAGCCGGTGCGCATGAACTCCACGAACGAGGTGGAGCGCGGACGCAGCGACCGGTTGTTCACGCGATCCTCCATGGGCTGGTCGTCGCCAGGCGCGCTCGCCTCTTCGCGCGCCTCGTATTCCTTGTCAGCGTCCGTGATGACGTCGCTCATCTGCTGCATGCCCCCCTACAGAAACGGTGGTTGGTGATGCGGCCCATGGTAGTCGCGGGTGCGCACGTGATCGCTGGCGGGGAACCGACCGTTCGGAGGACGGACGTCCGTGGAGGCATCGACGGATGTGGCCGACAATGGAATTGGTCGGGAACCCGTCCGGGGATACAGGCCGACCGCTCCATTGACGCTCGAGGGGAGAACACGATGGACAGTGCACGCAGGACAAGGGTGATGGCGATGATGATCGTGCCGCTGCTGCTCCTGGTCGCGGCAGGATGCTCGGGAAAGGGGTCCCCGGCTTCCGACGGTGGCTGGTCCGAGGGGATCAGCACCCCGAAAGCGCTGAGATCCTATGTCCAGGAGGGAAAGCAGCCGATGGCCGGCTACCGCTTGGGAAGCTTCCTGGGGGAGGGGAAGATCGTCGGGAAGGGAACGATCCCGATCAAGGGGAGCGAGCCGCTTTCGAAGGACACCGCCTACTCCGTCACCTTCCTGTGCAACGCGGACAGGGATGTCCCGTACCGCATCGGCATCCGCAACGGCGATGGGTACCATCAGATGGGCCATGAGGAGGGATGCGGCGGCGGCATCGCCAGCCTGACCATGCCGGCGTCGACGGTTCCCGACGCCACCGAGGTGGTCATCGACGCCGAGCCGGACGGCCAGGTCATCGCGGTCGTCTTCGAGGTGGTCCAGGAGGAGGAATGAGGGGATGAGGCATGCATTGTGGACCGCCTCCCCGGGGCCTCAATGCGCCGAAGGCACCGGCGGCAGCAGGATGCGCACGGTCCATTCGCCGCCTTCGGTGCCCGCCTGCATGGTGCCGTGCTGCTGGAACACCTGCATGCTCAGCAGCTGCAGCCCGTGGCCGTCGCGGTGCGGGGCGTCGCCGTCCGCGACGCCGTTGCCGGAGATGACGGTGAGCGCGCCGTTGTCCGCGCAGCGCGCCATGAGGTAGTACGCGCCGGTGCCGTGCGTGAGGATGTTGTTGCACAGCTCGGTGATGGCGTGGCACAGGAAGCGTTCGCGCTCGCCGTGGTACGTGCCCGCCACGCGGATCGAGCCGGTGAGGCCGGCGCGCGCGAGCCTCGCCTCCTGTCGCGCGATGACGCCGTCGAGCGTGTCGTCCTCGTGCATCGTGCCGTCCGCGGGCGTCACCTGCGCCTTCAGCGGCGTCATGACATTCGTGCGCAGCAGCGAGATGCCTTCGGTGAGGGTCTCGCTGACGGCGCGCAGGTCCGCGTGCAGCGTGTCCGGGTCATCGTCGGCTTCGGCGTTGCGACACAGCAGCAGCGCGTAGGAGAGGGTGCCGCCCACGTCGTGCAGCGTCTGCAGCAGCCGCAGCCGCTCGTCCTGGCGTTCGCGCTCGCGACGGCACTCGGCGAGCTCGTCGCGCGTGCGCTGCAGCTGGCGCAGGTGCTGCAGCTGCGTGCCGATGCCGCAGAACAGCAGGAACGAGAGCGCGAACGAGAGATTGTAGGTGTTCAGCGGCGGATGGATGATGACGTCGTTGAGGATGTCGCTGGCGACGACGGCCAGTGTCAGCGGCATGCTCACGCGCGGCTTCAGGCGGAAGCCGACGTCGAACAGCGCGAGCCACAGGCCCCAGTAGACGGTCGGCCCGTCGGTCAGCGGCGGCGCCAGGAAGAACGGGATCGCCAGGACCGCCATCGCGCAGCTGAACGGCAGCGGGCGCACCGCCATGCCGGCCAGGAGCGCCACGTAGCCCCATTGCACGAGAGTCTGCAGCAGGTCCAGGTGGTGCCAGCTGATGACCCATTCGAGCATGCACACGACGATGCAGAACACGGCGCTGATGCGGAACGCCTGGCGTTCGCGTTCGCTGAAGTCGACGCGCGCGAGGATGGGGGAGAAAGGCATGGCCGCACCTTCCGGCTCAGGGATCACGATGTTCGGGACGGGGCCGGTGGCTGCGCACAAGCACTTCCTCGCAGGGTGGCTCACTGACCGCCACTCTAACGCGGCGCGGTGTCCGGCGCGAAGCCGGGGCCACAGCTCGGACGCGGCGGACACGCGCTGCGCCGTGCGGGCCGCGGTCACGCCCATGGCGAGCGCGCGCTTGCCCTGCCGCGCGCATAGGGTGCCCGGCATAGAATGGACACGTTTGTTTTGTGACCATGTTTGGTGACCTAGTGCGAGGAGCGAGCGGCATGAGCGAGAAGACACCCACCATCCACGACGTCGAGCGGGACATCATGTCCCGTCCCTCGGAGCGCAACACCACGAACCTGGACCTGCGGCGCATGCAGATGATCCTCGACGTGCTGGGCAACCCCCAGCACTCGTTCCGCACCGTGCACCTGACCGGCACGAACGGCAAGGGTTCCACGGCGCGCATGACCGAGGCGATCTGCCGCGCGTACGGGCTGCGCACCGGCCTATACACTTCGCCGCACCTCGAGCGCGTCAGCGAGCGCATCGCCATCGACGGCCAGCGCCTCTCGGACGACGATTTCGTGGCGCTGTGGCAGGAGGTCAAGCCGTTCGTGGCGATGGTCGACGCGAAGATGGACGCCGAGGGCTCGCCGCGCATGAGCTTCTTCGAGGTGCTCACCGCGATGGCGATCTGGAAGTTCGCCGACGCGCCGGTGGACGTGGCCATCGTGGAGGTCGGCATGGGCGGCCGCTGGGACGCCACGAACGTGCTCGACGCGGACGTCGCGGTCCTGGGTCCCATCGACATGGACCACATGAAGTGGCTCGGCGACACGGTCGAGCAGATCGCCACCGAGAAGGTCGGCATCATCAAGGACGGCTCGACGGTGGTCGTGCAGCCGCAGCCGCACGCCGACGCGGTCATGCCGATCATCGAGCAGGCCGCGGCCGAGCACTCAGCGCCGCTGATCCGCGACGGCGTGGAGAGCGAGGTCGTCTCGCGCACGCCGGCCGTCGGCGGCCAGGTGGTCACGCTGCGCACGCCGAACGGCGTGTACGCGGACGTGCCGCTCGACAAGTTCGGCGAGCACCAGGCGCACAACGCGCTGGCCGCGCTGTGCGCGAGCGAGGTCGTCATCCCCGTCAACGGCGCGCTCGACGGCGACCTGGTGGCCGAGGCGCTGAGCACGGTGAAGATCCCGGGGCGCATCGAGCAGATCCGCTCCTCGCCGGCCATCATCCTCGACGGCGGCCACAACGTGAACGCCGCGGAGGCGCTGCGTGCGGCGATCGAGGAGAACTACGACTTCGAACAGCTCGTGGCCGTGGTGGCGATGATGGAGGACAAGCAGGTCGAGGAGTACCTCGGCGTGCTCGAGCCGATCGTCAGCGAGGTCATCGTCACCGAGAACTCGTGGAAGGACCGCGTCATGCCCGCGGACAAGCTCGCCAAGGTGGCCGGCGAGGTGTTCGGCCCGGAGCGTGTCACGTGCATCCCCGACCTGCCGGACGCCATCCAGGAGGCCGTCAACCGCGTGGACGCCGCCGACGAGCTGGGCGTCGGCTACGGCCACGGCGTGCTCATCTGCGGCAGCTTCGTCACCGCCGGCGATGCGCGCCTGCTGCTCAAGGAGGAGATCCACCCGGACCTCAAGAAGACCAAGGCGGAGCGCATCCACCAGCCGAGCGTGGACCCGGAGCCGCGCGAGGCGGTCGACGAGGCCGAGCTCGACTTCGAGACCGACGCGAACCCCGATTTCGACGTCGACGACATCCTCGGCATCAAGCAGTCCCAGGCCCAGGAGCCGACGGAGGACTGAGCATCCTCCATTCCGGACACCCTTCCCGTATTAACACCCTTCCTGTGTTATAGGGGGCACCCTCCGAGTTATAGGGGGCACCAAAACGGCGAGAGCCGGAGTATAAACCGCCATATTCCGCGGTTAATACTCCGGCTCTCGCCGTTTTGGTGCCCCCTATAACTCGGAGGGTGCCCCCTATAACACAATCAGTCCTTCTTGGTGGGATCGGCCTTGGGCTGTGCGGCTGGTTTGGCCGGTGCGTCCGCCTTGGCTTGCGGCTTGGCGGCCGGCTTGGTGGCGGCGCCCTTCTTCGGCTTGCGGCGCAGGGCCTTGCGGGCGTCCTGCAGGAGGCGCAGGGCGTGGTAGAAGGCCTTCTTGATCGGGATGTCGCGGCCGGCGGCAATGGTCACGGTGCCCTCGGTGAACTTCGTCTTGAACTCGTTGAGGCCCTTGAGGGAGGGGGCGAAGTCGTTGCTGATGCCCATGAGGTCGAGCTTCTCGAACCCGTCCTTGCCCAGGTCGCAGGCCACCGAGTACAGCAGCATGTCCGGCACGTGCTGGCGCTTGACCTCGGTGAGCATGGAGGCGTAGTAGTACACGCCGGTCTTGTGGTTCGTGGTCACGATGGACCACGCGACCACCTTGCCGTCGATGCGCGCCGCGTACACGCGGCAGTGCTCGGGGCCGAGGTCCTTGATCATGTCCGTGTAGTCGCTCATCGGCGCGGACGTGAAGCCGTCGCGCCTGGCGGTGTCCACCATGACGGCGTAGTAGGGACGGAAGTCCTTGACGGCCTGCTCCGTCTCGTTGGCGACCGTGGCCGGGCACTCGCGCAGCGCCTTGCGCACGTCGCGCCGCCCGCGGCGCTTCATGCGGCCCAGGATGGCGTCATCGCCGCCGGTGACGTCCAGGATGACCGTCTCGTTGTACGGCACGGTGGACAGTACTGGGTAGGTGCCCTGGTCGTCCCAGGTGTCGATGCGCATGAACACGATCTTCCTGTCGTGCGTGCGCACGAAGTCGGCGAGCGCCTTGACGGCCTGCCGCTCGAGCTGCGCGGACGGCTTGGTCTTCCACGCCGGCCCGTGCACGGAGCGCAGGTAGTGGTAGCCGTGGGTCTCCATGTCGATCAGGGAGATGACGGCCACGAGCTGGCCGTTGTCGCGGATGAGCAGCGAGCCCCAGGGCGCGCGTCCCGCGACGCCGGCCTGGAAGTCGGCCCACACGGACGTCTGCTCGATGGGCAGCTCGATGCCGTTGGCTTCGGCCTCGCGCTCCATGGCCTCGGGCGTCACTCGTTCGATCTCAATCATTGTTCCTGGTGCTTCCTTGGTTTGGTTCGTCGGATGTTCGGGTAAACGGATGGTGGGGCAGGGGAGGCGTCACTTGAACAGGCGCGCCACCACGGCGTCGTCGCCCTCGTAAGGCACGTGCTTGTTGCGGTCCTTGATCCAGCGCTCCTCGCCCTTGCCGATGACGAGGACCACGTTGAAGCGCCCCGAGTCGCGGGCCATGTCCACGGCCCGCTCGATGGCCTCGGTGCGGTCGAGGACGATGGCGCGGCGCACGTCCGGGGCGGTCACGAAGTCGAACATCTGCTGGCAGATGGCCTCGTACGGCTCGGTGTTGGTGTCCTCCTGCGTGAAGATGAACTGGTCGATGCGTCCCTGCGCGGCCTCGACGATCTCGTGGCGGCGGTCGATGGCCTTGCCGCCGGCCGAGCCGGTCACGAGCGTGATGCGCGGGTGGCGCTCGCCGTAACGCTGGTCTACGTAGTCGAGCAGCGCCTTGACGGACGCGTAATTGTGCGCGTAGTCGACGATGGCGATGGTGTCGGAGTGCGCGTCGCGCGTCTGCTCCATGCGTCCGGAGATGCGCACGCCGCGCATGGCGTCCAGCGCGCGCGGGTCGGCGACGTCGACGCCGACGCTGTCCGCCAGCGCGAGCGCGGCGGCCGCGTTGGCGATGTTGAAGTCGCCGTCCATGGCCAGCGACAGCTCGCCGATGGACTTGCCGCGCAGCAGCATGTCGAACGCGCTGTGCGAGGCGTCGACGGGGCGCGCGAAGACGGTGGCCTGCTCGTCCTCGAGGGAGAACGTGTCCACGGGCACGTCACGCCGGGCGGCGTCCTGCTCGATGAGCGGCGCGTACGGGCCGGGCACGCCGAGCGTGAGGCGCTTGGTGTGGCGCACGAGCTGGCGCTTGCACCACAGGTAGTCCTCGAAGGTGGGGTGCTCGATGGGGCTGATGTGGTCGGGGGAGATGTTGAGGAACGCGGCGGCGTCGAACTCGAGGCCGTAGACGCGGTTGACCTTGTAGGCCTGCGAGGAGACCTCCATGACGAGGTATTCCATGCCGTGCTCCACGGCCTCGGCCATCATCCTGACGGCGTCGAGGGACTCCGGGGTGGTCAGGTCGGACTCGACGTAGTGGACGCCGTCCACGCAGTTGTCCACGGAGGAGAAGAGCGCGGCCTTGTTGCCGGAGACGGCGGCCAGGATGGCGTGCGTGAGGTACGCGGTGGTGGTCTTGCCCTTCGTGCCGGTGATGCCGATGAGCGTGAGCCTGCGCTCGGGGTGGCCGTAGAACTCCTGCGCCAGCAGGCTCAGGGCCTTGGTGGCGTTGTCCACGACGAGGCCGGGCACGCCGGTGACCTCCGGGTAGTCGCGTTCGGCGACGTAGGCGGCCATGCCGCGCGCGGCGGCGTCCTTGAGGTACTCGGCCTTGAAGTTGCCCTTGCACACCATGAGGGCGCCGGGCACGACGGCCCTCGAATCGTAGGTGATGGCGGTGAACGGGGTGTCCGCGCCCTCGAGTGCGCCCGCGTCCAGCGTCCAGCCGTCCGGCGTGGCCACCTCGTGCAGCAGCCCCGCCTCCTCGAGCGTGTCGCATGCCGATCGCAATGTCAGCGTCATGGTTCCGTGTGCCTCCCTTGTGGTCCCCGGCGCGCCCGCGAAGCGGCGGACGCGGTACGGCGGGGCGAATCTGTGTGGCATTCTACCGCGGGCGGCCCACGTCGCCGTGGGGTGCGCTGGCGACAGGGGCCGAGGGCTGAAAGCCGGGCGGCCGCGCGGGCGGCGACGCCGGCGGCGCAGAACCCTGCCGCGCCGGGCCGTCGTGCCGTACAATGGGGCGCGTGACCGAACAAGACACGAGGCAACAGCCGAAGGAAACCATGGAGGAGAAGCGGGCGCGCTTCGAGGCGCTCGCCATGCCTGCGGTCAATGCGCTCTACCGGCAGGCGATGAAGTTCACCAACAATCCCGACGACGCCCAGGACCTGGTGCAGGACACCTTCGAGCGCGGATTCAAGGCGTTCGACACGTTCAAGCCCGGCTCGAACTTCGAGGCGTGGATGACCACCATCGAGCGCAACGCGTTCTTCAACCAGTACGCCAAGGCCAAGCGCCGTCCCAAGCGCGCCAACGACTCGACCGGCGAGTACGACGACTGGGACATCTACGCCGCCTCCGAGCACACCTCGCAGGGCCTGCGCTCCGCGGAACAGGAGTACCTCGAGGCCTTCGCCCCCGAGGAGATCATGGCGGCGCTGGACAAGCTGCCGCCGGAGCGCCGCCAGGTGTTCATCGACGCCGCCATCGACGGCAAGAGCTACCAGCAGGTGGCCGACGAGCAGGGCATCAAGATCGGCACGGTGATGAGCCGCCTCAACCGCGCCCGCAACCAGCTCAAGCAGGAACTGGCCGAATACGCCGCCGCGCGCGGCTACGGAAATAAAAGCGGGGCCAAAACCGTTGAAGATGGCAGCAACCGTGAACTGGTGGGAACGCAAGGAAAGGCCAACCGATGAGCAAGGAACGGGAAGGCGAGATCGAGGACGACCAGCCGATCGACGACGCCGACGCCGACATGGCGTCCGGTGACGACCGCTTCGACCCCAGCACCTGTTGCGACCCGCTCGAACAGGTGATGATCGCCGCGATGCGGCACGTCCTGCGCCCCGAGCAGGCGCCCGAATGCCTCTACGAGAAGCTGCGCATGACGCTCGACAAGTGCTGCGACCAGCCGCGGCGCGCCACGGTGGTGACCCACACCACCATCATCACGTACCGCAAGGGCAAGTGAGGCGCCACGCCGACGCGAACGCAAGCAAAAAGGAACCCCCGGCCGGCTGGCCGGGGGTTCCTCGTCTCATCGTAGATCCGACGCTCAGGCGTTCGGACGCTTGCCGTGGTTGGCGGCCTTCTTACGACGAGCCTTACGCTTACGTCCGCGCATACCCATGATTGGACTCCTTTACATTACATTCTTGGCTGCCAAGATAGCCTTAGGGATTATCGCATGCCGCCGCGACGAGCCGCGCGTCACCCCTCGACGACGCCGAGGAACAGGTCGGTGACGGACTCGCCGCCCGGCTCGATGACGATGAGGTCGTCGCCGGTGCGGAACGCGTTCGCGTACGCCGTCTGCGGCTCCACCGCGACGCCGCAGGGGTGCTTGGCCGGCGGGAAGCCGGTGCCGTCGCACACCTGGAAGGACGTGACGGTCGGGCCGCCGCCCACGCGCACGCGCACGCCGTCGGGACGCGTGAAGATGGCGGTCGTGTTGCCCTGCTCGTCGTGCTCGACGTCGGTCAGCGCGTCGTCGTACGGCTGCTGGTCGAGCTTGCGCGCCTCGCGGAAGTCGAACTTCGTGCCGTCGACCGGCTCGGTGCCGGTGGGGATGAGGTTCTTGTTGACGGTGACGTGCGTGCGCGCGGGCACCTGCAGCGAGCACTGCGCGTTGACGGCGTCAATGGCGTCGCCGTACGCGTCGGAGCCGTTGGCCAGCCACGGGTGCAGCGCGAGCGCCCACGGCGCGCCCGTATCGCCGTCGTTGCGCGCGGCGATCGTCAGGTGCAGCCCGTCGTCGGCCAGCGTGTACGTGGCGGTGACGGTCACCTCGAAGGGGTAGGACTCCATCGGCGGCACGCGCCAGTGCAGCGTCACGCTGTCCGTCTCCAGCGAGTCGAGCGTCCAGTACTGGCGGGAGCCGAAGCCGTGGATCGCGTTGTCGCGGTCCGGCTCGGTGATGGCCAGTTGGTACTCGACGCCGTCGAAGGTGTAGCGGCCCTGCTCGATGCGGTTCGGCCACGGCACGAGCAGCTGGCCCTGGCAGCAGGTGACGATGTCGTCCGGGCCCATCGGCACGATCACGTCGCGGCCCTGGTGGCGCAGCACGCGCAGCGTGGCGCCCAGCTGGGTGACGGTGGCCTGGTAGTCGCCGTGGATGATGGTGTACTGCTGCCCGGTGCGGGGCGGAAGATGCTTGCTCATATGCTTAACTCCAAGGTTGTGCGGTGCCGGTGCGCGTCGTCGCGGCGTCGTCATTGTTCGGCTCTTGAACGATGTCCCATCATACACGGGACGCGCGCCCGGCACGCTCGCGCGGCGCGCGGCCATGCGGTACAGTGTTGCGCGTGTGCGCCACCGGCCGGTGGCGGGAAAGGACGCTGCAGTGGGCAAGCGCATCGTACTGGCGAATCCGCGCGGGTTCTGCGCGGGCGTGGACCGCGCGATCGAGACGGTCAACACGATCCTCGACACGGCGCGGCCGCGCACGGACGGGCTGCCGCCCGTCTACGTGCGCCGGCAGATCGTGCACAACCGGCATGTCGTCGAACAGCTCGCGGGCCGCGGCGCCGTGTTCGTCGAGGAACTCTCCGAGATCCCGGACGCGGCGGCCGCCGGGCAGGTGCCCGTCGTGTTCTCCGCGCACGGCGTCTCGCCGCAGGTGCAGCGCGAGGCCGACGCGCGCGGGCTGGCCATCATCGACGCCACCTGCCCGCTGGTGAGCAAGGTGCACCGCGAGGTGCTGCGCTTCGTGCGCGAGGGGTACGAGATCGTGTACATCGGCCACCGCGGCCACGACGAGGCCGTCGGCGTGGTGGGCGAGGCGCCCGCGCACGTGCACCTCATCGAGCACGCCGACGACGTGGCGAAGCTCGACTTCGCGCCCGGCGGCAAGCTGGTGCTGCTCACGCAGACGACGCTGAGCGTCGACGAGACCGCGGACACGATCGCCGCGCTGCGCGAACGGTTCCCGTGGATCGAGCTGCCGCCCAGCTCGGACATCTGCTACGCCACCTCCAACCGGCAGGCCGCCGTCAAGCTCGTGGCCGAGCACGCCGACTGCGTGGTGATCGTCGGGTCGGCGAACTCCTCGAATTCCGTACGCCTCATGGAGGTGGCGCGCGAGGCGCTCGGCCCCCGCGGGCGCGCGCCTCGCGTGGACGACGCCGGGGAAATGGACCCCGCCTGGTTCGCCGACCGCGAGGCGGTGGGTGTCTCGTCCGGCGCCTCCGTGCCCGAGCAGCTCGTCGCCGGCGTGGTGGCGCGCCTCAAGGAACTCGGGTTCACCGAGGTGGAGAGCGTGGAGGGCGCCGAGGAGAGGATGCACTTCGTGTTGCCGCCCGCGCTGCGCAAGCGCCGCTGAGTACGCCGGCGCGGGCGTTGTTCGCCGGCGGGGATGGCATGCCCCCGGGCTCCTATACTGGGCCGCATGGCCAAGAAGAAGCATCACAAGGAGTCCGGGGCGACCCCGGCGATCAACGAGCTGGAGGAGGCTGGCGTCCCCTTCACCATGCACGAGTACGAGCACGAGGACACCGACGAGGGCTACGGCCTGGAGGCGGCCCGCAAGCTCGGCTACGACGAGGCGCAGGTGTTCAAGACGCTCATGGCGGACACGGGCGACGAGCGTGTCATCGGCGTCGTGCCCGTCAACGGGCACATGAGCCTCAAGGAGCTGGCGCACGCCGTGGGCGCCAAGAAGGCGGAGATGGCGGACCCGAAGGTCGCCATGCGCGAGAGCGGCTACGTGGTCGGCGGCATCTCGCCGCTGGGGCAGAAGACGAAGCACAGGACCGTGCTGGACGAGTCCGCGCTGCTCTACGACACGATCCTGGTCTCCGGCGGCAAGCGCGGCCTGTCCCTGGGCGTCAACCCCGAGGACCTGGTGCGCGTTCTGGACGCCGTCACCGCCCCCATCGCCACCCAGAAGAAGAGCTACTGACCCGTTTGTCTGGGATTTGGCAGGCGACATGCCAACTTCCCAGACGGGGAAGACCCTCGTCTGGGGTTTTGGCAGGCAACGTGCCAGAATCCCAGACGAAGGGGATGCCCCGTCTGGGAT
>JAXJQE010000163.1:0-4268 GCA_036311305.1 Bifidobacterium sp. | reverse complement strand
TTCGGATACGGGCCACGCGCCGCGCACCGCGTCGGGTCACGCCGGCACGTCGACGGGCTCCCACCCGCAGGTCGCCGTGTCGTCGCGCACAGCGCGCAGCGCCAGCTCCTCGCAGTCGCACGCCAACGACCACCGCTTCCACCTCGAGGAGACGTCCCCCACCGCGGACAAGGGCGGCAAGGGCGCCAAGGGGCGCCGCTTCGCGTTCGCGCGCAAGGGGAAGGGCGGCAAGCGCGGATCGAAGGCGGACGTCAAGCGGCCGCGCATCGTCGAGGAGCCGCAGACCGAGCTGAGCGAGCCGGGCGCGTTCGTGGACGCGCGCCAGCTGCGCAGCGAGGACATCGTCGCGCGCACGCTGGCGCAGACCAGCGGCAGCATCGGCGTGGCCAGCAGGCCGAAGGTCGTGGACTTCGCGGCGCGCCAGAAGGAGCGGCGCAAGGCCAACGCGCGCTACATCGCGCGCAACATCGGCATCGCGGCGGCCGTCATCGCCGTCGTCGTGGCGCTCGGGTGGCTGTTGTTCTTCTCGCCGGTGCTGCGCCTGGAGAAGGACCGGATCGAGATCAAGGGCGCCAACGAGTGGGTCGGCACGCAGCAGGTCATGGCGATCGCCGAACGGCAGGCCGGCAAGTCGCTGCTCACCGTCTCGGACGGCACCATAGAGAAGGAGCTGCTGGAAATCCCCGGCGTGTCCGAGGCCAAGGCCACCAAGAAGTTCCCGGATGGCATCGAGGTGTCCATCACCGCGCAGCGGCCGGCCGCCATGCTCAAGGCCAAGGACGGGGGAGCGCTGACGGCCGTGGATAGCAAGGCGCGCATCCTCAACTCGGTGAGCGCCAAGTCCGTGGAGGGCATCCCCGTGATCGAGGTGGAGGACGTGGACAAGGCCGTGTCCAACCGCGCCATCCAGACCGCCGTGACCATCCTGGACGGCATGCCGGAGGGCTGGCGCAAGGACGTCAAGTCCGTGCAGGCCACCACCCAGGACTCGATCGTCACCACCTTCGCCAACGGCATCACCGTGACGTGGGGCGACGCCAACGACCTCAAGCTCAAGATGGCCATCGTGGACAAGATCATGAACGATCCCAAGGTCATCGGCGACAAGAAGCAGATCAACGTCTCCGCCCCGGGTCGCCCGATCATCAAATAATTCCCGCCGAAGTCACATCCGGCAGTGTCGGACGTGACTTTTGCGGGAAACGCAGGAAGGCGCCTCCAGCTATGCTGGAGGCGCCTTCCTGACATTGGTGGAGCCGCGGGGACTTGAACCCCGGTCCGGTGACCGAGCCCTCGTTCTTCTACGTGCGTAGTCTGCTGGCCCAAAGGGCAGGTTTTCGGCTCCCACCTTTGTCGCAGACAACCGGTGGCGAGCCTAGCCGCAGTGAAATGTCCCCACGCCGTCCTGCAGTGCGGCGGCGCGGGTGAGTCTTCTAAACGACGCCCAACATCTCCCCGAAGACGGTGGAGAGTGGACGGAGCGGCTGCTCGCTGGTTAAGTCCTGATCAGAATCAGGCAGCGAGAGCGAACTCAGTGCGATTGTTGGATTTAGCACTTATTTTGGTTACAGAGGTCATCACGAGTGGACTCTGCATTCTCGGCACGCTTCACCGAAGCGAACAGATCACCGTCGAAACCAAATCGGCCCCTTTTGAATTATCAAACATATCGGCACTTGGCCGGACTTTTCAATATAGCACGTGTCCCGTTGCCACGCAAGGCATGGCAACGGTTTGCTCTGGGCGTGAGAGGAGGTGCGCGGAGGCCTAGTCCAGGCCGAGCTCGTCGCTGTCGAACACGATGGTCACCGGGCCGTCGTTGACGAGCTCCACCTGCATGTGCGCGCCGAACCGGCCTTCGCGCACCGTGAGCCCCTGCGCGCGCAGCGCCTCGTCGAACTTGAGCCACAGCGCCTTGGCGCCCACCGGCTCCATGGCGCGCGTGAAACCGGGGCGGTTGCCGCGGCGCACGTCGCCGTAGAGGGTGAACTGGGAGACGGACAGCACCTCGCCCTGCACGTCCGCGATGGACAGGTTCATCTTGCCGTCGGCGTCCTCGAAGACGCGCAGCTTGGCGATCTTGCGCGCGATCCATTCGCCGCGCGCCGCCGTGTCGCCCTCCTCGAGGCCGACGAGCAGCATGTAGCCAATGCCGATGCGCTGCGGGATGAACGTGGGATCGTCGGCCACCGCCACCTCGGCGCGGCTGACCTTCTGCAATATGACTCTCATGAGGCCCTACTGTAGCAATCCGTCGGCCGGGAAGAGCACCGGGTCGTGGGCGTTGATGATGCTCAGTCCCGGCTCGTGCTCCAGGTTGAGCTCGCGCAGGCGCGCCTGGTTGTGCATCAGGAGCGGACGGCTGAACGCGAACGCCGCCTCCTGCGCGCGCAAGGGGAGCGAGCCGGTGTTCTCGGGCCCCTCGAGGATGGAGTGGTGGTAGAAACCGTCACCGCAGTGCAGGATCCAGCCGTCGTTGGCGTCGTCGCGCACCGCGTACGCGGTGTGGCCGCGGGTGTGGCCGAGCAGCGGGACCATGAGGATGCCGTCGTCGATCTCCGAAAGGCGGGTGACGCCCTCGAAGCCCTTCCAGGTGGCGTTGCCCGGACGGTGCGCCTTGAAGGTGGGTCGGTAGTCCCATTGGCGCGGCTGGTAGCGCGCCGTCTCCCAGGGCGTGGGATGGCGGAAGGCGCCCTCGGCCTCGGAGGCGCTGAGGTGCACGGTGGCGTTGGGGAAGTCGGCGATGCCGCCGGCGTGGTCGCCGTCCATGTGCGTGAGCAGGATGTCCGTGACGTCTACCGGATCGAAGCCGAGTTGCTGGACGCGCCGGTAGGCGGTCTGGTGCTCGGTGGCCTTCGAACGGCAGATGTAACGGTAGGCGCTCAGTGCCCTGGCCGGGTCCTGCACGTCCTGCAGCCCCAGGCCCGAGTCGACGAGCACGAGGCCGTCGTTGGTCTCGAGCAGCAGTACGTGGCAGATGAGCGGGGTGCCGGCGAGGTCCATGTCGCCGCAATTGAGATGGTGGATCTTCATGCCGTCCATCGTGGCATCGTCGTCATCGTCCCGTGCGCGGTTTGACGGTGGGGAAACGCGATTGGCCAAAACACGCTGGACCCCCTACAATCGTGAAACGTAGACATTTGATATCGCATATCTTGGATGTGCGGGAGGGGAGGCCCATCATGGCGACCATCGTGCTGCTCGGCGGCAATGGCTACATCGGCAGGGAAGTGACCCGCCAGTGGCTCGCGAAGGACAGGGACGCGCGGTTCGTCGTCGTGTCCGGCTCGGGCACCAACCAGCTCAAGGACGCGCGCATCACCAACGTCAAGGCGGACGCCACGGACGTGGACACCCTGGAGAAGGCGCTGCCCGCCAAGTTCGACGCCATCGTCGACTTCATCGGCCGCCCCTGCAAGGACGCGCAGGACAACATCCGCATCAACGTGGAACCGGCCAAGGGCATGCAGCGCCTCGCCGAGGAGCGCGGCGCCAGGGCCATGGGCTACATCGGCGGCGTGCTCGGCCCCAAGCGGTTCACCCGCACCAAGGCCGAGATGGTCCACTCGCTCAAGCAGTCCAGCGTGCCGCTGGCGTACGTGGAGCCGACCATCGTGTACGGCGGCGGCCGCAGCGACGCCATGAGCAAGATGGTGCCGTTGCTCAAGGTCGTCGGCAAGTTCGTTAAGAACTGCGAGCCGGTGAAGGTGGAGGACGTGGCCGCCGACCTCGTCGGCCAGCTCACCAAGCTGCTCGGCTAAGGCGGCGCGCCGTCGTGCTAGCGTACATACCGTGAAAGTGAACGGCAGGGCGCAGCAGGGATTGTTCGTGATGCTCATGCTGGCGCTGCAACGGGACCACCGTCCGGTCAGCAGCGCCACGCTGGCGGCGGTGCTCGACGTTTCCGACGCCTATCTCAAGAAGACGCTCACCACGATGGTGGGCGCCGGCCTCGTGCGCGCCGTGCAGGGCCGCGACGGCGGCTACGTGCTCGCGCGGCCGCTGGCGGACGTGACCATCGCGGACGTCGTGCGCGCGCTCGACCCGATGGAGACGCCGGACGCGTGCGACGCGCTTGCCCGCGCCGTCTACGGCAGCAGCGACCACTTGGAGTCGACGCTGTCGATGATCCACGCGGTGTTCCACGAGGCCGACGGCGACTGGCTGGCGCGCCTGTCGACGGTGCCGCTCTCCGCGCTCGTCATCCCCGAGGCCGCCGAGCACGGCGCCATCGACTGGCGCGAGCGCGCGTCGCGGTCCTGACCCTG
>JAXJQE010000162.1:0-2257 GCA_036311305.1 Bifidobacterium sp. | reverse complement strand
CGGTGGTGTCGTTGTCGTCACGCATTGTCGCCCTGTGCTCCGTTCGCTTCGAGTGCCTTGGCCTGGTCGTCGGTGAGGTAGCCGAACCATTTGCCGGCGGTGTTCATGTCTTTGTCGCCGCGTCCGGAGATGTTGATGACCATCACCGGGTGTTCGTAGCCTTTGTCCTTGAGGTCGAGGGCGGCCTTGTAGGCGCCGGCGACGGCGTGCGCGCTCTCGATGGCGGGGATGATGCCCTCGGTTTCGCACAGGTCGCGGAAGGCGGCCATGGCTTCCCCGTCGGTGGCCCAGGAGTAGTTGACGCGGCCGATGTCCTTGAGCCAGGCGTGTTCGGGTCCGACGGACGCGTAGTCGAGGCCTGCGGAGATGGAGTAGGTGTCGAGGGTCTGTCCCTCGCTGTTCTCCAGCAGGTAGCTCTTGGCGCCCTGGAACATGCCGAGTTCGCCGGTGCCGGGCGCGAAGCGGATGGCGTGGCGTCCGGATTCGGGCCCGTCGCCGCCGGCCTCGTAGCCGTAGAGGTTGACGCGTTCGTCGTCGAGGAAGGCGTTCATCGCGCCGATGGCGTTGGAGCCGCCGCCGACGCAGGCGACGACGGCGTCGGGGTGGTCGATGCCATACCAGTCGTTGAGCTGCTGCCGGGCCTCCTCGCCGATGATCTTCTGGAAGTCGCGCACCATGGCCGGGAAGGGGTGCGGGCCGGCGACGGTGCCGAGCAGGTAGTGGGTGTCCTCGACGTTGGTGACCCAGTCGCGCAGCGCCTCGTTGATGGCGTCCTTGAGGATGCGGTCGCCGAGGGTGACCTCCACGACCTCGGCGCCGAGCATGCGCATGCGCGCCACGTTGAGGGCCTGTCGGCGCGCGTCGACCTGGCCCATGTAGATGCGGCACTTGAGGCCCATCATGGCGCACACGGTGGCGGTGGCCACGCCGTGCTGGCCGGCGCCGGTCTCGGCGATGACGCGGGTCTTGCCCATGCGCTTGACCAGCAGCGCCTGGCCGATGGCGTTGTTGATCTTGTGGGCGCCGGTGTGGTTGAGGTCCTCACGCTTGAGGAACACGCGCGGTTCGATGCCCGTTTTCTCCTTGATGCGCGCCGCGAAGCGGGGCGCCTCGGTCAGCGGCGACGGCCGTCCCACGTACTGCTGGTTGAGGCGCATGAGTTCCTTGGTGAACTCCGGGTCGTCCTTCGCCTCGTTGTACACGGCCTCGAGCTCGTCGAGGGCTCTGATGAGCGCCTCGGGCACGTAGCGGCCGACGAGCTGGCCGAAGTACGGTCCCTGGTGCTCGGCCAACGGGGTCTGTTCGGATGCTTTCACTCTCGCTCCTGCCTTCACGATGCGTCGCACGGCCCGGGTGTGGTCGTCGGCGGTGGCGACGCCCCCCCGAGCACCGCGTCGGCACCCGCCCGTGCGTAGTCTTCCGTTTCCACGCTGCCGAAGACACCGGACTCCGCCACCTTGATGACGTCGTCGGGCAGCCCGTCGGCCAGTTCGCGGTATTTGCCCACGTCCACGCGCAGGTCCTTGAGGTTGCGCGCGTTGATGCCGATCACCCGCGCGCCCGCGGCGCGGGCGCGTTCGATCTCGCCGGCCGTGTGCGTCTCGACGAGCGCGGTCATGCCCAGCTCGTGCGTGAGGTCGAGCAGCCGCCTGAGCGCGGCGTCGTCGAGCGCGGCGACGATGAGCAGCACGAGGTCGGCGCCGTGGGCGCGCGCCTCCCACACCTGGTAGTCGGTGGTGATGAAGTCCTTGCGCAGCACGGGGATGTCCACGGCGGCGCGCACGGCGTCCAGGTCGTCGAGGGACCCCAGGAAGCGGCGCCCCTCGGTGAGCACGGAGATGGCCGCCGCCCCCCCGGCGGCGTATTCGGCCGCCAGGGCGCCGGGGTCGTCGATGTCGGCCAGGTGGCCCTTGGACGGGGAGGCGCGCTTGATCTCGGCGATCACGGGGACACCGTCAGCGCGCTTGAGCCATCGCTTGGCGTCAAGGGGCGCCGGCGCCTTGGCGGTCATCTCCTTGAGCTGTTCGAGCGACGTGTCCTGCGCGCGGACGCGTTGGTCCTCCGACGCGCCCGCGACCAATTCGTCCAGTACCGACATGGTCCTCCTTTTGCTGGCCGGTGAGTGTTCCACCAAGGTTCACTGTAAGGGAGGGCGATGTCCTATGGGGCGTGGGTGTTCAGGTTGTGGGCGTGGCGGCGTGGCGGCTGCCGGTGGCATGCCGCCAGGCGGGGCGGCGGGTCGCGGGCGCGGGGATCT
>JAXJQE010000161.1:0-9501 GCA_036311305.1 Bifidobacterium sp. | reverse complement strand
GGTGCCTGCGGCGCCGGCCGCCGTGGCGGCGGGAAGGGGAGAGGGGACGGCTCATGCCATCAGCATCGCCGGCGCGTGCCGTGCGCGCAAGCAGGCGGCAAGGGTGTGGTCGGACGGCCCTGGCACGTGTCGCGGGGCCGTCCGACGGTCACTGCAGCTCGGCGGCGGAACCGACCTTGCCGGCGGCGTGCGTGCCGTCGTTGAGTTCGCTGAACAGCTTGAGGTTCTTGTCGTTGTCCAGCAGCACGCTCGAGCCGACGCCGTCGACGTAGTAGCCGGGGTCGGTCCAGTAGAGCGACCCGGTGATGCCCTTGTCGGAGGAGGCGGAACGGAAGGCCAGGAACATGTCCAGCAGCGTCTTGGGGTTGGTCTTCTTGTCCACCTGGATGGCGGCGAGCGCCGCGTCGCCCACCTTGCGGATCTTGCCTGGGTTGAGCAGGGTGGAGGCGCTGGCGGCCTTCTTGGCGATGGCGGCGATGACCTGCTGCTGGCGTTCGGCTCGCCCGAAGTCGCCCTTGGGGTCGGAGTAGCGCATGCGCGAGAAGGCCAGGGCGGTCTGGCCGTCGGCCACATGGCAGCCGGACTTCCACACCAGGCCGGATTTCTCGTCGTTGACGTCCGCGTCGTAGCACAGCGTCACGCCGCCCAGCGCGTCCACGACCTTGGTCAGGCCGCCGAAGGTGATGAGCACCACGTGGTCGATGGGCTGGCCGGTGATGTCCTCCACCTGGCGCACGAGCTCCTCGCGCCCGTAGTTCTGCATCACGGCGTTGATCTTGAGGTAGGCGTCGTCCACCTGCACGAGCGAGTCGCGCGGGATGGAGATGAGCGAGCTGGGGCCGGTGCGCGGCTTGGTGAGCACGAGGATGGTGTCCGTGCGGTCGCCGGGGGTGTCGTCCGAGCCGGTGGTGCCGTCGCGCTCGTCCGAGCCGAGCAGCAGCCAGCTGGTGGCGTTGTTCGACTTCGTGCCCGAGGGGATCCAGTCCTCCTTGCGCAGCCCATGGTCCACCCAGTTCCACACGCCGATCACGGTGCCGCCCAGCACGAGCACGATGGCCAGCAGGATGCCGAGGATGATGTTGCGCACACGGTGCGGCGAGCGCGTGCGCGTCCTGGCGGCCGTGGCGCCGCCGCGCGCGGGACGGGAGGCGGCGGATGCCGCGGGCGCCTTGCGCGTCTGGGTCCGCGGGGCGCCCGGCGCCTGGGACGCGGGGCGCGCCTGGGTGCCCCGCGGCGCGATGGAGGGGGCGGACACGTGCGAGGACGACGAGCCCGAGGAACGGGGCGCCCTCGCCGGGGTGGCCTCCTGGGCGTGGGCGTGGCCGGAGTGGGGCGCGAAGCTCGGCGGTGTGGCGTCATGGCCGGAGGCGGCCGACGGGCGGCCACCGGCCGCGCCCGAAGCGGCGGAGCCCGTGGACCCCGCGGAGCCCAAGGTATGGCCGCGCCGCCTGGGGGAGGGCGCGAAGCTCGGTGGGGTGGCCGGGTCGTCGTGGTTCGTCATCATCCGCTCCTGTCGTCTCTGGGTTGCCCGGCCGTCACTTGTCGTCGGAGCGCACGGCGCACACGGTGTTGTTCAGGTACTGGTAGGCGATGCCGACGTACTGGTTGGTGTCGGGGTCCATGATGGAGCCGGTCTCCGGGTCCACCACGCCGCCGGTCTCCGGGTCGATGAGCGTGCCGTCCTTCTCCTTGATCAGGCCGGTCTTGGGATCTACGGTCGGCGTCGGGGTCGGGGAGGCGGAGTGCGAGTTGGTCGCTTCGCTGGTCTCGGTGCTCTCGCTGGGCTCCGGGGTGGTCTCGGAGGGGGACGGCGAGGCGCTGGACGAGTCGTCGGACGGGGACGCGGAGGACTCGTCCGACGAAGAGGTGGAGTCGCTGCCGAACAGCGGCTTGTCCTCGCGGAACTTCTTCCACACTTCCTCGGCGCTGTCCGCCCACACGACGCGGTTGGGGTCGAACGGGGCGGCCACGACGGGCACCGTCTGCGTGTACACGTGGTCGAGCTTGAGGTTGCGCAGGCTCACGGCCAGGCCCATGAGGGCGTTCGTGTTCGCCATGCCCTCGCTGATGTTGAGCGAGCTGAGGGCGGCGAGCGCCAGCTGGTAGAGCTGCGAGGTCTGCGTGAACAGGTTCTTGGAAATCGCCTCGTCGAGCAGCGCCTTGATGAGGTACTGCTGGCGCGTGGTGCGCATAATGTCCGAGCCGTCGGTGCCGGTGCCGTGGCGCATGCGCGCGTAGTTCGTGGCCTGCACGCCGTCCAGGTGGTGCAGCCCCTTCTTGAGGTCGAGCTCGGTGTTGGCGTCCACGGTGTCCACGGGGATGCAGATGTCCACGCCGCCCAGCGCGTCGATCATGTCCGCCAGGCCCTTGAAGTCCACGACGATGAAGTTGGAGATGTGCATGCCGGTCAGCGAGTTGACGGCGCTGACGGTGCAGCTGGCGGCGCTGGAGAGGTTGCCGCCCTCACGGTAGGCGGTGCTGAAGATGGAGTTGAACATCACGCCGTACTGGGCGGGGATGGTGCCGTTCGTGGTCCTGCAGACCGGCACGTCCACCACGGAGTCGCGCGGGATGGACACGAGGTTGATGAACTCGCGGTTGGCGCCGATCTCGACGACCATGGTGGTGTCCGCGTTGTGCAGGCCGGCGTCCTCGGCGGTGCCGCCGGAGATCTCGGAGTTGCCCGCGCCGTCGCGGGTGTCCTGGCCGATGAGCACGAAGGTGATGGGCTTGCCGGAGTTGGGGTCGAGCTGCTCGTCCTCCTCGAGCAGGCTCTCGACCTTGTTGTCCTGGACCACGCCGTTGATGTTGAGCCAGGTGGCGGCGGCCACCGCCGCGCCGAAGGCGATCACGGCGATGACGATGCAGGCGATGAGCTTGATCCACCGGTGGCGTATGCGGTAGGCGATGGCGCTGTGGCGAGGATGGGCGTCCATCTTGCCGCCCAGGGTGGTCTCTTGCCCGTTCATGTTGCGATGCGAAGCCAAAACTCGCCTTTCGTCGACTGGTCACGGCCGCCGTGGCCGTGGGGACGGCACGCCGGAACACGGCGCGGATGCCGTTGCCATGCTTGGATGTATGTGATTATAGGCCAATGCGTTGAACAACTCCATATATTCCAAACCCTGCGCACAACCCGCACATAAGGATCCGGCGCCCCTCGCCGGTCCCGGCGGCGGGAAAAGGGAATAGGGCGGTGTGCGTACACTGGTGCCCATGACTTTCCCCAGCACCAGCGAGATCCAGCGGTTGGTCGGCGAGGCGGTGGCGAACCGGCCGTACTCCCACGAGCAACGTGCCGAGCACGACGTGACGGCCGTCATCACCGTCGAGGAGGACCTGAGGTACCTGCCGCAGACGCTGGGAGCCGTGCTGGCGCAGTCGGTGCTGCCCTCGACCATCGTGGTCGCGGACTGCTCGGGCAGCACGCTGCAGTCCGTGCAGACCACCTTCGACATCATCCCCACCGTCGCCGACCCGCTGGTGAGCATGCCCGAGTCCGAGCGCATCACCGTGCAGCTCGTGCGCGTCGCGCACGCCCGCTCCTTCGGCGACGCCGTGGCCAAGGCGCTGCGCGGCGCGAACGTGGACACCGCCGCCAAGACGCTGTGGCTGCTGCACGACGATTCGCGCCCAGCGGACAACCGTTGCCTCGAGCACCTCATCGACGCGTGGCGCAACACCCCCACGGCGTCCCTGCTGGGAGCCAAGCAGCTCGACTGGTCCGGCGAGCGCCTGCACGACGTCGGCTCCTACGCGGCGCGCATGCGCACCGTCTCGCTGGTGGTGGACGGCGAGCCCGACCAGGAGCAGTACGACGGGCGCAGCGACGTGTTCGCCGTCTCGCTGGCCGGTGCGCTCGTGCCCATGAACACGCTGGCCGCTGTGGGCGGCTTCGACGCGTGGTTCACCACCTACCGGGGCTCCGAGGACTTCTGCCGCCGGCTGTGCCGGGCCGGTCGTCGCGTCGTGGTGGTGCCCTCGGCGCGCATCGCCCACCGGCGCGCCCGCTACGAGGGGCTGCGCACCCACGACGGCGCCCCGCTGGAGCCCGACGAGGTCACCGACCCGACGATGGCGGTGTTCTGCGCCGGGCAGAAATACGCCTACACCGACGTGCGCGCCGGCTGGTGGCCGCTGATGTGGCTGGGCGGCATCCTGCTGGCCCTCGGCGGCGCCGTGCGCCTGCTGTTCCGCAAGATGCCCTACCGCGCCTGGTGCCTGCTGTGCATGCCGTGGATCGCGCTGGCGAACATCCCCGGCGCCCTGGGCGCACGCCACCGGCTCAACGCCCTCGGGCCGCTCCGCCGTGCCACGCGCGCCGGCCTGCGCGCCGACCGCCGGCAGATCCGCCAATGGAACCAGCGCGTCGCCGCCTTCGACGACCAGCGCGGCCACGTGGTGCTCGACCCGCTGGCCGCCGCCCACCTGCGCCGCCGCCTGGTGCGCCGCTGGGTGGCCGTGGCGGTGGCCGCCCTCATCGCGTTCGCGGTCATCGCCGTGCTGTACTGGCCCATCCTGCGCTACGCGTTCGGGGACACGTCGCTCATGTCCCAGCAGCTGCTGCCCACCGACGCCAGCTGGCGCCAGCTCGTGCGCGCCGCCACCACGCAATGGGACTTCGGCATCGGCGGCGGCGTGCCCGTGCCGCCGACGCCGTGGCTGCTCGTGCTCATGGTGGCCGCCGTGTTCACCGGCGGCCACGTCGCCGGGGCGCTCTCGCTCATCTTCTTCCTGTCCGCCCCGGCCTGCGTGCTGTCCTTCTGGGCGCTGGCGGGCGTGGTGACCCGCTCCGACGCCATCCGCACCCTCTCCGGCCTGGCCTGGTTCGCCCTGGCCATGGCGATGGGCCTGTACTCGGACGCGAACCTGCCCATGCTCACCGTCATGGTGTTCCTGCCGGCCGCCTTCGCCTTCTCCTTCAAGGCCGTGGGCCTGTACCGCACCGAGCAGCCGGACAACCCGCGCTCCAGCGTGCAGGCGGCCGCGATGGCGGCGCTGCTGTTCATCCCCGTGGTGTGCGCCGAGCCGCAGATCCTGCTGGCCCTGGTCGTCATCTTCGTGGCGTTCCTCGTGTTCGTGCGCCGCCACCGCCTCATGCTCCTGCTCATCCCGTTCCCGGCCGCCTTCGCCGTCGCCCCCACGCTGGTCAACGCCGTGCGCTACGGCGCGGACGGCATGTGGCGCCAGCTGTTCGGCGACATCCTGCTGCCTGTCGCCTCCCAGAACGGCAGCCCCGAGGTCATGGACCTGACGACGCTCGCGCAGCGCGCCTTCGGCATGCCCACCGGTGACGCCGCCACGCTGCCTTGGCCAGACGGCACCGTGCTCGACATCCTGCTCATGGCCGGCGTGTGCGTGCTCGTCGTGCTCGCGCTTCTGGCGCTGCTGCGCCCCCAGGTCTTCCGCGCCTGCCGCATCCTGTGGACCGTCGCCGTGTGCGGCCTGCTGCTGGCGATCGTCTCCGGCGCCATCGTCGTGGCCGTCATGCCGTACGGCGCCGCCGCCGGCTCCGTGCTGCCCGGCGTGGCCGTGGCCGCCTGCGGCCTGCTGGCCTGCGCGGCCCTGGCCGCCGGCAGCGGCGTCAAGCCATTCAACCAGCTGGCGGTGCAGGAACGCCGCGGCATGTCGCCGGGCACCGTCGCCCGGGGCGGCGTGTGCGTCGCGCTCGCCTACCTGACGCTGGTGTGCGCGGCCTGCGGCTGGGGGACCGCGGAACGCTACGGCGTGGACATCACGGGCGGCGCCCTGCCCATGGTCTCCCAGGACTACCTGTCGCAGGACGACGGCCGGCGCGTGCTGGCCATCGCCGCCCACGACGCGAACACGGTCGACTACACCGTCATGCGCACCGGGCGCGGCGACCTCATCGACTCCTCGCCGGCGTGGCGCGTGAGCGCCGCCTACGGGCACGAGGAGGGCACCACGGACCGCGAGCTGGCGCGCATCGCCGCGCAGCTGCTGGCGAACAGCGACAACGGCGCCATCGAGGACCTGTCGGCCCTGGGCTTCGGCGGCATCTACGTGGTGACGCGCGACACGGAGGGCATCAGCGCCAAGGCGAGCGAACAGCTGCTGGCGAACGTGACGTCCTCGCAGGGCACCCAGTCGGTGGTCAGCAACACCGAGGGCACCTACTACCGCCTGACGATCAAGGCCGCCTCGGGCCAGCGCATCGACACGGCCGCGCAGGCCTCGGTGCAGCGCAGCCCCTGGCGCTACGCGTGGCTGTGGTGCCTGGGCGTCATCGTGGCGCTCTACTGCATCGTGGCCATCCCGCGGCGCACGCACCTGACGAAGGAGGACGAGCAATGAGCGGCGGACAACTGGAACCGGCCCCGAAGCGGCCGCGCACGCGCACCATCGTGGGGACGGCCGTCAGCGGCGCCGTGGTCGTGGCCCTCGTGGCCGCGCTCACCGTGCTGCCGACCGAACGCCTGCGCACGGACGCGCCCGCCGTCTCCAGCGCGGAGGTGACCCAGAAGGTCAGCCCGCGCCAGATCGACATGGTGTGCCCCTCGCGTATGGCCTTGGCCGACACGGCCTCCTACGGCGACAAGGAGTTCCAGGCCTCCGAGGGCGACCTGGCCTCCTCGGCCCGCTTCGCGGCCTTCGGCTCCGTCTTCCATTCCCAGGTCAGCGCCCTCGAGGACACCAACGCCATCGACGCCACCGTCCTGTCGGGCCCCCAGGACGAGGACGGCGGCCAGTCGGCGCTCGTCGCCGCCAGCGACGACGCCAAGGAACCGCTCCTGTTCGACACCCGCGTGCTCAAGGCGCAGCAGGGCACCGGCGCGACCGGCACCGTGGCCTCCTGGGCCACCAAGGGCGACATGCCCGGCATCGCCGCGTCCGGCTGCGTGCCCACCGCCCTGTCCCAGTCCTTCCTGGTGCCCTCCACGCAGACGGGCAACACCCAGCAGCTCGTGCTGTCCAACCCCACCGACAAGTCCACCAGCGTGGAGCTGACCGTGCGCGACGCCGACGGCAAGGACGTCGCCCTCGCCACGAACAGCACCATCGCCGTGGCCGCCAACGGCCAGGCCAGCGTCATGCTCCAGGCGGGCGCCCCCGACCGCAAGGCCCTGTACGTGACGGTCACCAGCGAGGGCACGCCCGTGGGCGCCGTCGTCAAGTCCGTCTCCATCGACGGCCTGACGCCCAAGGGCAACGACTACATCATGCCGGCCGGCGCCGCCGCCACCGAGCAGGCGATGCCGCTGGCCTCCGACGGCTCCGTGACGCTCATGGGCACCGCCGCCCAGGACACCAAGGCCGAGGTCTCGTGGATGACCGACCACGGCCTGGTCAAGGCGCAGGACATCACCCTCAAGGCCGGGCAGGTCACCCAGGTGGACCTCAAGGACCGTCCCGACGAGGCGGCCGCCCTGTTCGTCCAGAGCGAGAGCCCCTGCACACTGGCCATGCGCACGCGCGTGGACGGCAAGGACGGCCACAGCGACTTCGCATGGGCCCAGGGCTCGGCGCCCTACGCGCAGTCCGCCCTGGCCATCGCGCCGGGCACCACGGCGCGGCTCTCGCTCGCCAACCTCTCGTCGGCCAAGGTGGACGTCACCCTGCGCGGCTACGACGCCAAGGGCAACATGACGGGCACCAAGGAGGTCGGGCTGGACGCCAGCTCCGCCGTCGCCCTCGACGCCTCCTCGCTGGGCAAGGACACCGTGGCCATCGACACCGACCATGACGGCAAGGACCTGGTCTGGGGCGCCTACCTGGGCGTCAAGGCCGTCACGGACGCCGGCGCCGCGGCCGTCGCGTACTCGCCGGCCTCGTCGCTCGCCGTCCCGCAGGTCACCGTCGCCGCCCGCCAGGACGCCTCCATCGTGCGCTGAGGCGGCGCCTCAGCAGCCCCACTCGGGGTCGATCTCGTCGGGACGGCGTCCGTAGAGCTGCGCCAGGCACGAGACGAGCTCGTCGCGGATGGCGTACTGCAGCTCGGTGCGGTCCGGCGCGTGCGTCTGCAGCGGCAGCCGGTAGAGCACGATGCGCGGCGGCACGCCGTGCGAGGCGGGGAAAGCCTGTGAGCACATGGTGTCGCGCTCCTCCCAGGGCGCCGGCGAGCTCGGCGGCACGTCCTCCACGGCGAACTGCACGGGCCCCACGTACTGGGGCCATGCGTCGCCGAGACGGCGCACCTGCGCGATCACCATGTCGTCGAACATGCCGCTGCGCGTGCGGTAGCGCGGCAGGCGCGTGCCGAACATAGGCTTACGCGGACCGCGTCCGTGGCGGTTGCGGTATACTGGTGCATTCCATGGGGGTTGGGCCATGCCTCCACTGTAGAACATCCATATGGCAACGCGTCGCCCGGACGGCGCGAAGGAGGGCAGATGCGGGAGCCGACGGTGACCTGGTTCGACAAGGTGGACATCGACGCGATGTGTCGGCGCATGAGGCTCATGGCCTTCGACCTGGACGGCACGCTGGCCCGCTCGAAGAAGCCCATGCACGCGGACATGGCCCACGCGATCTCGCAGCTGACCACGCTGCTGCCGGTGGCCATCGTCTCCGGCGGCGTCATGCACCTGGTGGAGAGCCAGGTCACGGACGTGCTCGAGGAGGGGGCGGACCGCTCCGCGATGCACCTGATGCCCACCACCGGCACCCGCTACTACCGTTGGGACGGCCACGGCTGGCACGAGGAGTACGAGTACGACCTGAGCGAGGCCGACCGGCGCACCGCCATCGACTCGCTGGAACGCCACGCGCGCGAGCAGGGCATCTGGGAGGAGCGTCCCTGGGGTGAGCGCATCGAGGACCGCGGCAGCCAGATCACCTTCTCCGCCCTGGGCCAGGAGGCGCCCGTGGAGGCCAAGGAGGCCTGGGACCCCACCAACGAGAAGAAGAACCGGCTGGCCGCCGCCGTGCAGGCCGACCTGCCGCACTTGCAGGTGCGCTCCGGCGGCTCCACGAGCGTGGACATCTCCGAGCGCGGCCGCGACAAGTCCTTCGCCGTGCGCCAGCTGGCGCACGAGCTCGACATTCCCATCGACTCGATCGTGTTCGTCGGTGACCGCATGGACCCGGACGGCAACGACTACCCGGCCGCCAGGGCCGGCGTGACCGCCGTGCGTGTCTCCGGGCCCGCGGACACGCTGCGCCTGTGCGACGAGGTGATCGCGTGGTACCGCGCCCACGGCCACCCCGCGCGCTGAGCCGCCGTCCGGCACGGCGCCCGTCAGCGGCCGCCCTGTGGGCCGGCGCCGTGCGCGACGTGCTGTTCCCCCGCGGCTGCGCGGGCTGCGGCATGCCCGACGAGACGCTGTGCCCCTCGTGCGCCGCGGCTCTCGGCGACCCGCGTCCCTTCCCGCTCGCCGGCACCGTCGCCGGGGGAGTGGCCTGCGGTTCCTACACCGGACCCGTGCGCCGGGCCGTGCTCGCGTGGAAGGACCATGGCGACTGCGGGTGCGACGCCCCCTTCGCCGCCGCCTTGTGCACGCTGCTCGCCCAGGAGGAGCTCGCCGCGGCGCCGCTGCGTTC
>JAXJQE010000160.1:0-7504 GCA_036311305.1 Bifidobacterium sp. | reverse complement strand
GCACTCCGGCCGCACGGGGCGGATCACATATGCGCGCCCTCGAGGTACGGGTGCGACGTCATCTCGGAGGTGGCCAGCGGGCCGACGACCGGCTTCGGGTTGAGGTTGGAGATGTGGCCCGACTCCTTGCCGGCGTAGTCGGCGAGCTGCACGTGCACGAAGCTCGGCTTGCCGCTGGCGACGGCCTTGGAGACCATGTCCTCGACCTCTTCCGGCGTGGTGGCGTAGTAGCCGGTGCCGCCGAAGGCCTCGATCATGCGCTCGTAGTGGGCGTCGTAGGTCAGGGTCAGCGGGGACGGTTCGCCGTTGTCGCCGAGGTTCTCGAAGTCGCCGCGGTAGATGCCGCCGTTGTTGAGCACGACGAACGTGATCGGCAGGTTGTAGCGGCAGGCGACCTCGACCTCCATGCCGTCGAAGCCGAAGCCGGAGTCGCCGCCGATGTACAGGACGTGCTTGCCGGTGGAGACGGCGGCGCCGATCGAGTAGCCGACCGCGCAGCCCATGACGCCCCAGGTGCCGCAGTCCATGCGGTGGCGCGGCTTGTAGATGTCGATGATGTTGCGGCAGTCATCGAGGGTGTTGGCGCCCTCGTTGGTCAGGATGAGGTCCGGGTTGGCGTCGTAGACCTTCTTGATGGCGCCCAGCGCGTCGTAGTGGCCCATCGGGACCTTGCCGGAGTTGACGCGCGCGGCGAACTTGGCGTTGTTCTTCTCGGAGTCGGCCTTGAGCGCGCCGAGCCACTCCGCGGAGGCCTTGAACGGCTTCTTCGCCAGGCCCTCGTTGAGCATCGTCATCGCGGACTTGATGTCGCCGACGACCGGGCAGGCGATGGAACGGGCGTTCTCGATCTCGTTGGGGTCGATGTCGATCTGGATGAACTTGACGTCGGGGTTCCATTCCTTGCCCTCGCCGAAGTTGAGCATCCAGTTGAGGCGGGCGCCCACGACGAGCACGACGTCGGCGGTGCGCAGCGCCAGGCCGCGGCAGCTGGCCGTGCAGCGCGGGTCGGTGTCCGGCAGGAGGCCCTTGGCCATGCTCATCGGCTGGTAGGGGATGTCGGTCTTCTTGACGAACTCGGCGACCTCGTCCTCGGCCTGCGCCAGGGCGGCGCCCTTGCCGAGCAGCATGAGCGGGTTCTTGGCGGAGGCGAGCAGGTCGAGCGCCTCGTCGATGGAGGCCTGGGCCGGCAGCATGGCCGGGGCGGGGTCGTTGGCGACCCACAGCTTGGCGTCGGCCTCGTCCTTCGGCATCGTCTGGGCGACGGCGTCGTCCGGGAAGTCGATGTAGACGCCGCCCGGGCGGCCGGAGCACGCGATGTGCATGGCGCGCGCGACGGCCAGCGGGATGTCCTCGATCCTGTCGATGCGGAACGATTCCTTGCAGAACGCCTTCGCGTAGTTCATCTGGTCGAGACCCTCGTACTCGCCCTCGTGCATGTCGACGACGTGGCGGGTGGAGGAACCGCCGATCATGATGACCGGGAAGCCGTTGGTGGTGGCCTCGAGCAGCGCGGCCAGGCCGTTGAGGAAGCCAGGCGCGGAGACGGTCAGCGCGACGGCCGGGCGGCCGGTCTGGAAGCCCTCGGCGGCCGCGGCGTTCACCGCGTCCTCCTCGTGGCGCATGCCGATGAAGTGCATGCCCATGCCCTGGGCGATGCGCGCGAAGTCGGTGACCGGGATGCCGACGACACCGTACATGTTCGTGATGCCGTTCTTCATCAGCGCTTCCGCGAGGTAATGCGGTGAATCGGTCAGGTTCTGCGCCGCGTCCGCCGTCGTCGCGGCCGCGGTCGTTGTTGCGTTCGTCATGAATTCCTCCTATCGGAACAATTTGCCTCCGATTCTAAGGGGGGGGGGAACAAAAGAGCGCGGGCACGTGCCATGCGCTTAGCGAATTTTACGACGAATGCCCATTTTCCAACGGATTTCGAGTATGCGCGCCATCCTTTTTCCGCTCGTCGTGCCGCTCGTCGTGCCGCTCCTTGCGCGCTTCCTCACGCTTCGCCCGCTCGGGGTGCTCGGCGGCCCAGAGCTTCTCCTCGTCCTGCACGGCGACGCGGCCCGTCGCGGCGGCGCGCTTGATGGCGCGGTCGGCGGCCATCGCGAAGTCGATGAACCCGGCCTGTCTGCTCGACTGGTTGAGCAGCGCGTACCCGCGCAGCGTCTCGGTGAGCCGCTGCCAGCCGGAACGCGTGAACACGTCGATCGCCGAGCCGTAGATGCCCACCGGGTAGCCGAAGAGGAACGAGACGAGCACGGTGATGCCCATGCACGGCGCCATCGCCCACCCGAAGATCTCGCAGCCGAGCAGGAAGGCGCTCACCGGGCAGCGGTTGAACGCCGCCAGGAACGCGATCGCGCCCAGCGCCGCGCCGGTCAGCGGCTCGGCGCCGGTCATCGCGAAGCACGCCGACCCCAGCAGGCCGCCGATGCACAGCGACGGCATGATCTCGCCGCCCTTGAACCAGAAGCCCAGGCAGATCATGGTCAGCAGCATCTTGACGAGGAAGTCGGCGGACACGTCCGGCACGCGCAGCACCTCGTTGAGCTCGGCGCCGCCCGACCCGGTCAGCCGCCACCAGCCGCACGCCGCGACGAGCACGGCGAACAGCACGCCGCCGACGACGACCCACAGGAACTGGTTCGCGTTCAGCCGCGCGGTGAGCCCCTGCACCAGGTGGATGCCCAGGGCGAACACGCTGCCGCCGATCGCCGCGGCGATGCCGACGACGACGCACACGCCGGCCATGCGCCACGTGAGCTCGGGCACCGGCACCGTCGTGATGATGTCGCCGATGTGCACGCTGGCGGACACGGCGTACGCGCAGAAGCACGCGACGAGCATCGAGCACACGTACCTGAGCGGCACGAAGCGCATGAGCTCGAGCACGAGCATGCACGAGCCGAGCGGCGCGAAGAACAGCGCGGAGAACGCGGCGGCCATGCCGGTGGCGGCCATGTACTGGTTGATGCCGTGCACGTCGGCGGCGCCGCCGTCGTGCAGCACGTTGCGCAGGTGGAATCGCTTGCCGATGGTGCTGCCCAGGCTCGCGCCGATCTGCAGCGCGCCGGCCTCCGTGCCCACGGAGCCGCCGCCGACGATGGTCATCGCGGTGGCCAGCAGGATGCCGGGCGCGAGCAGCGCGTCGATCGGCTTGCCCGCGCGCATGCGTTCGATGACGGCGTCGGTGGTCAGGTTGAGCGGCAGTTTCCACGCCTTGTAGAGCAGCAACTGCAGCACGCCCCACACCGGCAGCGTCCACAGGAGCCAGTGCGCGGCCTCGAACAGGTGGCGCGCGCCCTCGACGACGAGGCGCAGCACGACCGACGCCACCCCGCACACCAGCCCGCATACGACGGCGAAGAGCGTGTGGCGTCCGAGCTGCCTGCCGTCGAAGCGGATGAAGCCGGGGCGGCCGATGATGGCGGAGACGCGGTCGGCGATGCGCTGCGCCGCGCCGCGCCTGGCCGCCGGCTGGGCCGCCCCGCGGGGGGGGCCGCGGTGCCCTGCGTGTCCGGCTCGTCAGTCATGTCCGTCTCTCCCGTCATGCTCTCCCGTCATGCTCTCCCGTCATGCGTCCAGGGCGTCCGGCGAAGCGCCGGACGCCTTGGTGGATATGCGGTTCATCCTACCGCCGGCGCGCACCGCGCACGCCGGCGTTGCGCAATCGACGAATAGCGCGGCCGCGAGCGGTGCCTACGACCAGCGCCGGCGGATGCCGAGGATCACCAGGCCGAGCACGGCGGCGACGACGGCGACGGCGATCGCCATCGCCGGCGACGCGCCCGTCTGCGCGATCGGCATGTGCGCGTCGGCGACCACGATCTGCGGTTCGGGCTCGGGTTCGGCGGCCGGTTCGACGGTCGGCTCCGGCGACGGCGTCGGGTCGGCGCTGGGCGTCTCGGCCGTCGCGGACTGCGTGGACGGCAGCGCGGCCACGTAGACGCGCTCCCACTCGTCGGCGTACGAGCCGGCCGCGGGACGCGCGCGGTCGTCGCCGGCGAAGGACCACACGAACACGTACCAGCCGGGCTCGGTGGCCAGGACGCGCACCGGCTCGCCGGTCGCGTCCGGCGCGCCGCCGCCGAAGCGGTACGTGCCGTTGGCCGCCGCCAGCTGCCACTCCCCCACGAGCCGGTGGTGCTCGTCCTCCTCGGGCTCCTCGTCGCCCGACGGCACGTACGGCCCGTCGTCGGTGCCGTCGCCGCTGCCGGCCCACCACACGCGCACCTTCGCGTACGCGGTGTCGGGCCTGAGGCCCACCTCGCCGTCGCCCTCGAAACTGCCGTGGTCGGCGGGGAAGCCGGCGACGGTGATCGTGTCGCCCAGGGACGCGCCGACGTGCGTGCTGTGCTCCCAGGCGCTGGTCTCGACGGTCGGCTGCGCGCGCGTCGAGTTGCTTTCGGCGGCGAGCGCGAAGCCGGTGACGACGTCGCGCGCCATGGCGCTCGCGACCTGCCGGTCGGGTTGGTCGGCGCGGCGCACCGCCCACACCCACGTGCCGATGCCGCTGTCGGCGCGCGTGAGGTAGGGGCCGCTGCCGTCGGGCAGCATCGCGGTGGCGGTCGCGGCGCCGCCGGTGAAATCGGCGGTCGCCGTGCCGCGCGGCTCGAAACCGCGCCGCTTGAGCGCGGCGAGCATGGCGTCGGCGTCACCGTCCGCGGGCGCGTCGACGGGGTCGGCCAGGTCGTCGGGCGTCAGGCCGTCGAAGTACCAGCCGACGGCGCGGATCGTCGCGCCGTCCGGCCACGCGGCGCCGCCGGCCAGCGCGATGGTCACCTGGTCGGTGACCTCGCTGCCCGCTTCGAGCACCTTCGGGTCGGTGACGGTGTCGATGGTCGGCTCGAGGTCCTCCCAGACGGGCACGACGAGGCTCGCGGAGTCGACGAAGCCGAACGCGCCGAGGCGCACGAGTTCCTGCGGGCCGGCGATGCGCTCGATGGACGGCACGTTGACCTGCCCGGTGACGCTCACCTCGCCGTCGCCGGTGGCGCGCCAGCGCAGGGTGGTGCCGGAGGCGGAGCTCGTGCCGGTGACGGTGGTGGAGCCGTCAACGAAGACGGCGGGGCCGTGCAGCTCGACGCGGTAGGTGACGCCGTCGATGGCCTCGCCGGCGGCGTTCGTCACGCGCACGTTGACGGTGCCGGTGTGCCAGCCTTCGTCGTAGTCCATGTCCACGTTCATGCCGTCGGGCGTGATGGCGACGGCCTCCTGCTTCATGCGCTCGGCGCGCTCGAAGGCGTCCGGGTACGCCTGCTTGACGACGGGGCGCGCGGTCTCCCAGCCGTAGTCGCCGGTGCTCTTGTCGTAGGCGTCGCGGATGACGATGGCGAGCGCGGACTGCGCCCAGTCCTGGGAGTTGGGCACGTCCTGGTACTTGTGGATGAGCGTGGCGACCTGGCGGTTCTGCGCGCTGTCCGGCATGGTGGTGGCCGCGCCCTCCTTGAAGTCGGTGCGCGTGGGGTGCTCGATGCAGTAGTAGCGCCGGCCCTCGCTGTCGTAGCCGACGACGCCGAGCCAGTACGTGTCGCCGAGGTAGCTGTAGACGCGGTAGTCGACGGAGGAGCCGACGGTCAGGTAGTCGCCCTCGGCGGCGTGGGCGGCGGCGCCGGCGGCGAGCAGCCCCGCGCACGCGGCGAGCGCGGCCAGGGCGGCCGTCGCGCGGCGCGCGAGCCGGCCGAGCGCACGGCGGAAGGGCGTGTGTGGGCGGATGCCGGCGGACCGGCGTCCGGGATGGCGGGAATCGTTTCGTTCATGGAACCTCTCCTGTCTTCGCGGGCGGCGCAACCCTTGCGCCGTCAAGCCCGCGTCGTTGCGGGTAGGAACGAGCGTGCCACCGTGCGCGGCGGATGGGAAGCCGGGGCGGCCTGTGTGGTCGGACGGCCGTCGGAACGGCGGAATGTGGATAACTCCGGAGGGCCATTTGCCGTCCGTATGGTGGACAGGCGGTGCCCACTGACATAACAACGAACTGGCTTGTTCAAACGGGGACCGTACAATTGGCCGCATGAGTGAAGAAAACATCTCAGAAGAAACCAAGGCCCCCGCGAAGCGCGCGCGCAAGCCGCGCGCGTCGCGCAAGGCCGCGCCGGTGTCCTTCGTTGGGCGGCCACCGGCCACCGCCATCCCTTCCAAGGACCCGGCCGTCTTCGGCCGCGTCCCGGTCATGGCCTTCGTCCCCGCCGTCGACGACGGCATCTTCCCCGCGCGCGTCGAGCTCGGCGAGGCGTTCCGCGTCGAGGCCACCGTGGCCATGGACGCGGGCCGCACCGTGCGCGCGACCGCGCTGCTCAAGACCGTGCGCGGCAAGGTCATGGCCCGTGTGCCGATGACCGCGCTGCCGGGCGACTCGGACCGCTGGGCCGCCATGCTGCGCGTCGGCGAGCACTCGGACCTCAACCCGTGGGACGCCGGCTACGGCGACGTCGCCGCGCAGCTGGGCACCTGGAAGGTGTCCGTCGAGGGCTGGGAGGACACCTACGTCGACTGGCAGGCCAAGGCCAAGGCCACGTTCGACGCGGGCGCCGACCCGGAGCACGTCCTCGCCGAGGGCGCGGAGCTGCTCACCCGCTGGGCCGCCTCCCGCGACGCCGCGCTGGACACCGAGACCAAGCGCATGCTGCGCGAGACCGCGAAGACCATGGGCGACACGACCATCCCCGCGCTCGAGCGCTTCGAGATCGCCACGACCGACGAGGTCAAGGCGCTCAACGCCGCGAGCCCGCTGCGCGACGGCCTGACCCAGGGCCGCGACCACGTGTTCCACGTGGAACGCCCGAAGTCGAGCTTCGCCTCCTGGTACCAGTTCTTCCCGCGCTCCGAGGGCGCGAGCGTCAACGAGCACAGCGAGACCGTGCCGGGCACGCTGTCCACCGCGGTCGCCGGCCTCGAGCGCGCCGCGCGCGAGGGCTTCGGCATCGTCTACCTGCCGCCGGTCTACCCGCTCGGCGAGCCGGTCGGCGCGCCGGCGGACCCGCTCGCGGACACCGCCAAGGGCGAGCGTCCGCGCGCCATCGCCATCGGCAACGACAACGGCGGCTTCGACACCGTCGACCCGCAGCTGGGCACGATGGACGACTTCCGCGCGTTCACCACGCGCGCGCACGAGCTCGGCCTCGAGGTCGCGCTCGACTTCACGCTCACGCTCGCGCCGGGCAACCCGTGGGTCGCCGAGCACGCCGACTGGTTCAAGCCGGCCGCCGACGGCACGCTCACCCTCGACCGCAGCCAATCCACCCTGGCCGATAGCCCGGACAAACATCCCATCATCCGCAGCGTCCCGGTGAAGGACGTGAACGACGTGCTCATCGCCGTGGATAACAGCGCAGTAGAAGTCATGGTGAATGGCAAGTGGCTGTCGGGCCGCATCTATCCAACCAAATAAGTGACGCCTCCCCAGTTGGGGAGGCGTTTCGTATGCATTACCGCTCGGTTTGTTCGGTCATGATGCCCCAGCGGATACCGAATCTGTCCACAAAAGCTACCCGGCAGGAGCTGTAAAGCG
>JAXJQE010000159.1:0-6677 GCA_036311305.1 Bifidobacterium sp. | reverse complement strand
GGTGCGACCGAAGAGGAGCTCGCCGGGATCTACCGCCCGCGCCCGGGCCTGCCGTTCACCCACTACACCTTCGCCGGCAAGACGCGCCTGGTGTGGGTCACGTTCACGCCGCAGCAGGTGGACATCGACACCGACTCCGCCAAGGGCTGGGAATACCTGATGTCGATCTTCGACCAGATGAGCAAGTCGCATGTCAAGTACATCCGCCTCGACGCCGTCGGCTACGGCGCGAAGGAGTCCGGCACGAGCTGCTTCATGACGCCGAAGACCTTCCGGCTGATCTCCCGCCTGCGCGAAGAGGCGTCCAAGCGCGGCCTCGAGATCCTCATCGAAGTCCACTCGTACTACAAGAAGCAGGTGGAGATCGCGTCGAAGGTGGACCGCGTCTACGACTTCGCGCTGCCGCCGCTGCTGCTCCACTCGCTGTTCACCGGCGACGTGGACGCGCTCGCGCACTGGACCGAGATCCGCCCGAACAACGCCGTCACCGTCCTCGACACGCACGACGGCATCGGCGTCATCGACATCGGCTCCGACCAGCTCGACCGTTCGCTCAAGGGACTCGTCCCCGACGAGGACGTCGACGCGATGGTCGAGACGATCGCGAGGAACACGCACGGCGAATCGAAGGAGGCGACCGGCGCCGCCGCGTCGAACCTCGACCTCTACCAGGTGAACTCCACCTACTATTCGGCGCTCGGCTGCAACGACCAGCACTACATCGCCGCGCGCGCCGTGCAGTTCTTCCTGCCCGGCGTGCCGCAGGTCTACTACGTCGGCGCGCTCGCCGGAGCCAACGACATGGCGCTGCTCAAGCGCACGAACGTCGGACGCGACATCAACCGCCACTACTACACGACCGCCGAAATCGATGAGAACCTCGAACGCCCGGTCGTGCGGGCGCTCAACGCGCTCGCGCGCTTCCGCAACGAACTGTCGGCCTTCGACGGCGACTTCAGCTACGCGACGAGCGACGACGGCAAGACGATCAGTTTCACGTGGAACGATGACGACACGTCGGCGACGCTGACCTTCACGCCGTCGAAGGGCATCGGCGTCGACAACACGCAGTCGGTGGCGACGCTCGCATGGCAGGACGCCGACGGCGACCACGTCAGCGACGACCTGATCGCGAACCCGCCGGTCGCGCGCAAGCACTGAGCGCAGCCGGACGCAACGGACGACGAAACGGAAAAGAGGAGATCATGGTGGACGAACAGGGAGCCGGCGGCAAGCCGGCCGGCAACGGCTACATCCGTCCGGGCATCGACGACCGACCCGACCTGGACAAGGCACTGAGCGCCGAAGACAAGGAGAACATCGCGCGTCTGGCCGCGCCGATGCCGAAGAAACGCGCCGCCGAAAGCAGCGTCGACGACGAGCAGACGCAGAGCGTCAAGCTCGCCACCGATTCGCAGGTCCCCGGCTCCGGCATGGCCGCGCTCGCCGCCGTCGACACGGCGGTGCCGGACGAGGACTCGGCGTTCATGGACATGCGCGACCCGATGGTGTCGGCCGACGGCCACCGCCCGACGAAGACGGAGATCGTGCGGCTCGGCGTCGGTTTCACGGTGTCCGCAATCGCCTGCGCAATCCCGTGGGTCGCGCTGAGCACCGTCATCCTGCCGCGCGTGTTCGAGCAGATCGACGCCGGCAGCAAGGTGTTCATGCTCGGCCTCGTCAACTCGATCGGCGCGTTCGTCGCCCTCGTCGCGAACATCGTCTTCGGCACGCTCTCCGACCAGACGCGCTCGCGTTTCGGCAAGCGTACGCCGTGGGTCGTGATCGGAGGCCTCATCACCGGCCTGAGCATCGGCGCGGTCGCGTTCACGCGCTCCGAAGCGCTCATCGTGACGCTGTGGTGCGTCGCGCAGATGGGCTACAACATGATGCTCGCGCCGTACGTCGCCGTCATGTCCGACCGCGTCCCCGACAAGGTGCGCGGCACGATCTCCGGATTCTACGGCGCCGGCATCGCCGTCGGACAGACGCTCGGCTCGGTCGTCGGCGCCGCGTTCCTCACGCGCGGCGACGCAGGGCTGTTCCAGGCGTGGATGATGGGCCTCGCCGTCTTCTCGCTCGTCGGCATCTTCGTCGTCGTCGTATGGCCGCGCGAGAAGTCGAGCAAATTCGAAGCCGACGGCGAGAAGCTGAGTGCGAAGGCGATTCTGCGCAACTTCCGCCCGCCGCGCCACGCGCCCGACTTCTACTACGCGCTCGTCGGCCGCACATTGATGATGGGCGGCTACTGGATGATCACGACCTACCAGCTGTACATCGCACAGGACTACATCTACGCCGGCGACCCGCACGCCACCGACAAGGCCGCCGCGATCATCGCGACGATGGGCGTCATCACGCTCGTCGTGTCGCTGATCGCCGCTGTCACGGCCGGTCCGATCACCGACCGCATCGGCCGCCGCAAGCTGCCGGTCGCGCTCGCGAGCTGCCTGTTCGCCGTTGGCGCCGCGATGCCGCTGCTGTTCCGCTCGCCGATGGGCATGTATCTGTTCGCCGCGATCGCCGGCCTCGGCTACGGCGTCTACAACGCGATCGACCAGGCGCTCAACGTGGCCGTGCTGCCGAATCCGAAGGAGGCGGGCAAGGATCTGGGCATCCTCAACCTCGCGAACACGCTTTCGACGGTCATCGGCACGATGATGACGTCGATCGTCGTCTCGATCGCGAAGTCGGCGATGCACGCGTCCGATACGCCGGCGGCCGCCTATGCGTGGGTGTTCGTCGTCGCGATCGTCATCGTGCTCATCGCGGCCGCGCTCGTCATGCGCATCCGCAACGTCAAGTGACGCTTTCCCTTCATCGTCACATTGCCAAGGCCGGCGACGTTCATGTCGCCGGCCTTTTCTCGTATGTCGATCGCGAGATGCCGCCGCCGTCGCATGGTGTCGCGTCGGCGATGCGTACGCATGACGTCGCCTATGATGGACGTGGGTATCCGGCGGAACGATATGTGGTCTGGCGTTCCGTCGCACGCATGGTGAGGGAGACGTGATGGGCGGCGATGCGATCAACGTGGAGGTCTGCAGCATTCGCGAACTGCTGTACCACTCGTTGCAGGTGCCTGCCTATCAGCGCCCCTACGTCTGGCAGGCGTCCAACGTGCTCCAGCTGATCGAGGATATCGAGCACTCGGCGCAGGCCGATCCCGCGACGGATGAATCCCGATATCGCATCGGCACCGTCATCGTCTATCGGAACGAAGACGGGACGTCGCTCGACATCGTCGACGGGCAGCAGCGGGTGATCACGTTGCATCTGATTCTGGCCGTGCTGGGGGAGCGTAAGGATGGTATGCGGCTGGATATGCGCGATGACGAGCAGACTCGCCGGCATCTGTACGAGAACGATCATGCGATACGGCAATTAATGGATTCGTGGGAGGGCGATCGGCGCTCGCAATTTGCGGGTCGCCTGCTCGATGGCTGCGAGGTGTTGAAGGTCACGTCAGGCTGTCTGTCCGAAGCGTTCCAGATGTTCGATTCGCAGAATGCGCGCGGCAAGGAACTCGACCCCACCGATCTGCTCAAGGCGTTCCATCTTCGCCGCATGGATGCCGACGGCGTGGATGAAAGCCGCAAACAACAGCTGGTGCGGCGGTGGGAGCTGCATCAGGATGCTATCCAGCCGCTCTTCGGCACATATCTCTATCGCATCGCATGCTGGAGCCGAGGGGAGAAGACGAAGCCCGGCGGTCTGGATTCGGATTCCATCGCCATGTTCAAAGGCGTCGATCTGCCGGGCCGCGGCAACGAGCGGCAATGCGCGCCGTGGCAGCGCAATTATGTCACGGCCTGGTATGCGAGCAAGGAGCGCGCCGATGACGGGTCGGAGACGTCATATGCGTTCCAGATCGATCAGCCGGTGATCAACGGCGAGGCGTTTTTCTGCTTCGCGGAGCATTATCGGACGCTGCTCCGGCAGCAGCTCATGCATGATGAGGATCCGTGGAAGGAAGCCTGCGCCGATGTCGTGCCCTTTGTGGACGAGTGGCGGTACCGTTACATGACCGAACTCTTCCATACCATCCTGCTATATTACCGGGATCGATTCGGCGATGGCGACGCCGTCGAAGCCGCCAGAATGGCGTTCCTGCATGCCGCGTATATGAGACTCGCCATGCGCTCGTTGCGGTTTGCCACCGTCAACAACTATGCGCTGGGCGCCGATCGATGGTGGCGGAACGCCCGCATATTCGAGATGATCCGCGATGCTGACCGCGGGCGTGATGTGTTGTCCCATATGGCGCGCATTGCTCGGGAGCCTCTTGATGAAGATTCGGACAACGTGAAGCGGCGCTATCAGGAACTGTGGAGCCGCTATATGCGACGCGATTCCAAGTCTCGGGCCGGTGATGGAGGCATGGAAGAAGAGGGGAACATGAAGCGTGGGGAGGAGACCCGATGACGGGCAAGCCGGCGGTACTGAACATCGCTGAACTCTTCGACGAGGGATGCGTATATCGGGTTCCGATCTATCAGCGCGCATATGCGTGGGGCGCTGATGAAATCAAGACGCTGCTCGACGACGTCAGGCGTGCCGACGGCCAGTACTATCTGGGCTCGTTGGTCGTTGCGAGATGCGGCAGTGAGCGGAACAGGACCGTGTACGAGGTCATCGACGGGCAGCAACGTCTGACCACGCTGTATCTGCTGATGGCGGCGCTCTGCCATGACGATGACGATCAAGCCGCCGCTGCGTTGGACGCATGGCATATGCGATTGGAATATGAATGCCGTGCCGAATCATATGGGGCGTTGCTGCAACAGCTGCGTAAGAGCGGCGCGCCCGATCAGCCGGAGGACGTCGGCGCGCAGGACGGACCTTCCGATCAGGAGACGATGTGCCGCCCATTGCTCGACGGATATCAGATCATCCGTCAGGAGTTGGAAGACCGTCAGGAGTTGGAAGACCGTCAGGACTTCGAAGGTCCGGAGCGCCGGATAGACCTCGAAAAACTGCGTACCAATGTGAGCATCGTGCGTGACGAATTGCCTTCGGGAACCGACCTCAACCGCTATTTCGAAGTCATGAATACGCGCGGCGTGCAGCTCAGGCCGCAGGATGTCGTCAAGGCGCGCCTCATGAGCGCCGTATCCTCCCCGACCGATCGCGAAACCATCGGCCGCATCTGGGATGTCTGCTCGGATATGGATCACTACATGCAATGCCTCGCGACTCCCGATGAGCGGACGCGATGGTTCGGCGAGGGGTGGACGTCGGCGCCGCCTGCCGATTGGAACCGACTCGTCGGCGAGGCGGCTCCGGACAATGACGGCGGCGACGACGGCAGTGCCAAATTATCCAAGTCATTCGAGGATGTGCTGCAGGAAGCGCTCAGCGAGGAACCGCCGCAAGCGGAACAGCAGGCACAATCGGGTGCCCATTCGGATGACGAAACCGAGCGATACCGTTCCGTCATCAGCTTCCCGGCGTTTCTCATGCATGTGCTGCGCATCTACAGTGACTACGAGAATGTTTCTCTTGACGATGCGTCATTGCTCAGCGAATTTAATAACAGGGTGGTCAACATATTTGACGACAAGGCGGTCGGCATTCCCTCAGCATCCGCGGAGGACAACGCGAAACGATTCGCTGCGGCGCTGCTGCGATGCCGTTTCCTGTTCGACAACTACATCGTCAAAACGCATATGGATTCGGCCGTTTCATCCGATGCCACCGAATGGACGCTCAAATGTTGCAGAAAAAACAAGAGCAAGAAGGAGCGGTCATACTACCTTGCCAATGCGTTCTCGGATGAGGTCCAGCAGGAACTGATCATGATCCAGTCCATGTTCCAGGTGACCGAAGCGGGCAACAACTACAAGAACGCACTGTACGCAATGCTGCAGTGGTTGTGGAACGCGAAAACGATTGACGGATCTGTCTTCCTGCAGGTCATTCGGGAGTATGCGCGTGGGAGGCTTGAAGGGGCGCTGCGTCCGAAGGATCTGAAGAATGCGCCGACGGATGAGTGCCAGTCGCATATCCGCGAAGCCGTCAACCGAGGCGTCGGCACCGAGCGTTTCATCTTCAACTATCTGGACTATGCGCTGTGGGAGCTGCTCACCCATACCGATGATTCGTCACAGGAAGAGGACGGGTCTGCGGCCAGCATCTTCGGAACTGATGAGCGGCCGGCGGTAGCGTCGGACGTGTGTACGCGGTGGAAGGAATACGCATCGCAGACCGCACGGCCCGACGGAGGTACGCAGACTCTCGATTGCAGACAGTTCCGTTTCCGCTATCGCAATTCCGTGGAGCATTTCTCGCCGCAGCATCCTTTGGGCGGTGGCGATGCTCCAGGCAATGTGAACGACTTCGGCAATCTATGTCTGCTGACGGTTCGGGAGAACTCCCGCCGCAACAACCTCGACGCAATGGAGAAGATCAGGCATTTCAATGTGGCCCAGCAAAGCCTGAAATTCCAGTTCATGGTCGGACAGGCGCAGAAAGAGAACACGTGGGGCGAGCGACAGATAAATGAGCAGACCGAGTTGTGGATCCGGCTGCTGGACGCGCTGAGCAACGTGTCCTATGTCCAGTGAACGACGATTCGTGAGCCGTCATGCTCACCGCGAGAAAAGGCGCACGTATTCGTCGGAGCTCATGCTGCGCACGGTCGAGCGCTGGAATGCGGTGCGGTCACGGGTGATGAT
>JAXJQE010000158.1:0-2067 GCA_036311305.1 Bifidobacterium sp. | reverse complement strand
CCCCTCGCGCCGCCGCGCGCGTGCCCCGCGCGTCCTTGGTTGTCCTGCCGTGTGTACCGAAAGCCACCATCGTCCGTTCTCTGTCCGTCTCTGCGCGTGCGGGCGCGGCACACCGGCCACGCCCCGGCACGTTCCGCCATCCACGCTAGGAGACGCCGGAAGGGTGGTTATGTCGTTATTCCGTGAGCAAAGCAGCCGGGCGCGTCAGCCGAGGGTGCGCTTCGCGCGGATGCGCTCGGCGCGCGCGGCGAGCTCACCGTCGGCCGGGTACGCGATGTGCTCGAGCGTCAGTCCCTGCGGCGCGATCGGGCCGGTGGAGCCCTCGCGCTTCGGCACGGCCATCTTGCCGGCGAACCAGTCGACGTCGCGCTTGCCCAGGCCCACCTGCACGCAGCCGTTGACCAGGGAGCGCACCATGTTGCGCGCGAACGCGTCGGCGACGATGGTGAAGCACAGCAGCCCGGACTCAATGGCCGGTGTGCGGTACGCCTCGCCGCGCGTGCGGGCCAGGAGCTGGCGCGCCGGCACGCGGCTCCAGTACGCGGTCTTGACCTCGCGGATCGTGGTGCCGCCGGGGTTGGGGATGGCGAAGCTGCCGAAGTCGTGCAGGCCGAGGGTGAGCGCGGCGGCCTCGTTCATGGCGTCCTCGTCGAGCCGGCGGTCGGTGCGCCATACGTAGTGGCGCTGGCGGGGGTCCCAGGCGGCCGGGTCGTCGCAGATGCGGTACACGTAGGTGCGCTCGAGGGCGGAGAAGCGCGCGTCGAAGCCCGCGGGGGCGCGCGTGACGCGGTGGACGGCGATGTCGTCGGGCATCATGCGCTGCAGGCGCGTCCGGAGGGCCTCCACGGCGTCGGTGCGCATGTGGCCGACGCAGCGTGCCAGCTTGTCCTCGGTGGCGTCCAGGTGGCAGACTTGGTGGGAGGCGTTGACGCCGGCGTCGGTGCGGCCGGCGACGACGAGGTGCGGCAGGCGCGCGTCCGGGTCACGGCCGCACAGGATGCGCCCGAGGGCCCGCTCCACCTCTCCCTGGACGGTGCGGACGGGTTGGGCGCCCTGGATGGCCCAGCCGTTGAAGGCGCAGCCGTCGTAGGCGAGATCGATGCGCAAACGGACCATGGGGGCGAGTCTAGCACGCCGCCCCGCGCCCCTTCGCGGCGCCCGCCGCGCTCCGGCGTTGATGCTTCGTTTTCGTTATAGGGGGCACCTCCCTCGCCCCGAACAGGAGAAGGGGCCGGGACCCTTTCGGATCCCGGCCCCTGTCAGGTGCCTTGGCAGGTTACCCTACCGCGCTCACTCGGCCTTCTCGGCCTCGGTGGTGGCCTCGGCCTCAACCGGAGCCTCCTCCTTGGCGGCGACCTTCGTCGCGGCCTCGGCTTCCTTGACCACGGCCTGCTTCGGGCTCACCGGCTCGGTGACGAGCTCGATGATGGCGGCCGGAGCGCTGTCGCCCTTGCGCGGGGCGATCTTGATGATGCGGGTGTAGCCACCCTCGCGCTGCTCCATCTGCTCCGCGATCTCGGTGAAGAGCTTGTGGACGACGGACTTGTCGCGGATGACGCGCATCACGCGGCGCCGGGAGTGCAGGTCACCGCGCTTGGCGAAGGTGATCAGGCGCTCGGCCAGCGGACGGAGGCGCTTGGCCTTCGGCAGCGTGGTGGTGATGCGACCGTTCTTGAACAGGCTGGTGGCCATGTTCGCGAGCATCAGGCGCTCGTGGGCCGGGCTCGAGGCCAGGCGCGGGCCCTTCTTGGGTGTAGGCATTGTTTCTCCTTGGATGCCGCGCCGGGCTCAGGTGGGCAGATGCCCGAACATCCGAATCCGGCGTGGGGGTGTGTGGTTCGAAGTGGCGCGGTTTACTCGTCTTCCGGCGAGAAGAAGGTGCCGCCCTCGAGGTTGGTGGTGTCGAAGCCGAGCGGCGACGCCTTGAGGGACAGTCCCAGGGACTGGAGCTTGTCCTTGACCTCGTCGATGGACTTCATACCGAAATTGCGGATGTCGAGCAGATCCCGCTCGGTGTGGGAGACAAGCTCACCGATGGTGTGGATGCCCTCACGCTTCAGGCAGTTG
>JAXJQE010000157.1:0-1837 GCA_036311305.1 Bifidobacterium sp. | reverse complement strand
TGCTTTATCCTCCTTTATGTCGCTATTATACAGCAAATTATAACATTGTCAAGTCCTTGTGAGACGTAAATGCGTTGCTGCTTGGGGCCGATCTGCAGATGAATTAACATTATTGCAATCAAAAACCCGGTACCATCCCACGAGAAACCCCCGGGTCCGTTCGGACGCCGGGGGTCTCTCTTATCTCACTATGCTCGGATAGGGGTTTTTGAGTTAGAAGTCTTTGATCGCCTGGAAGAGTTTCGGCGCTTTCTTCTCGACGCGGTCGGAGATCTCGCGCTTCACGATCTTGCCCATGCGCTTCAGAGCGTACGGACCGACGCAGGCCATCCTCTCTTCGGCCGTGTGCATGTCGGCGCCGCCGGGGACGTCACGTCTCAGGTGGATGGCGTCGAAGTTGCAGCGGGTCGTGCAGAGGCCGCAGCCGATGCACATGTTGACATCGACGACACTCTTGCCACAGCCGAGGCAGCGTTTTGCTTCGATCTTGATCTGGTCTTCGGTGAGCGGGAGACGTAAATCGCCAAAGGTCTTGACCGGGTCGCCATCCATCATCGGAGGTGCCTGGCGCTCGGCGTTGTCGAAGCAGGGGATGGTGATGTCGTCCTTGTCGAGCATGTCCCACTCGTGCAGGTTTCTGCCGATGGTCAGGGACTGGCCCGGGTGGACAAAGCGGTTGATGGAGATCATGCCTTCCTTGCCGTTCGCGATGGCATCGATGGCGAAGCGCGCACCGTGGTAGATGTCGCCGCCGACGAAGATGTCAGGCTCCGCGGTCTGGTAGGTGATCTTGTCCGCCTTGGCGGTGCCGTTGCGGTTGAGCTCGACTTTGGAACCCTTCAGCAGGTCGCCCCACTCGGCGGTCTGGCCGATCGCCATGAGGATGTTCCTGCAGTCGATGGTCAGGGTGTCGTCCTCGTCATAGACCGGAGCGAACTTGTGGTCCTTGTCGAAGACGGAGGTGCACTTCTTGAAGACGATGGCTTTGACGTTGCCCTTCGCGTCCTTGACGACTTCCTTCGGGCCCCAGCCGTTCTCGACGAAGATGCCCTCTTCGAGGACTTCGGCGATCTCGTCCTTCGCGGCCGGCATCTCGTCGCGCTGCTCGAGGCTCAGCATGGTGACTTTGCCGTCGGTGGCACGGACTGCGGCACGGGCGACATCGGCTGCGACGTTACCGCCGCCGACGACCACGACGTCACCGTCCAGCTTGATGCTCGTATCCTGGTTGATGCGGCGCAGGAAGCTGACACCGGACTCGACGCCCTTTGCGTCCTCTCCGGGGACACCGGCGAGGCGTCCGCCCTGGAGGCCGATGGCGATGTAGAACGCCTTGTAGCCCTGGGCTCTCAGTTCGTCGAGGGTGATATCTTTACCGACTTCGACGCCGCACTGGATGTCGGCGCCCATCTCACGGATGATGTCGATCTCTTTTTCGATGATGCCCTTCTCGAGGCGGAAGGACGGGATGCCGTTCAGCAGCATGCCGCCGGGGCGCGATTCACGCTCGAAGACCGTGACGGGGTAGCCCTTCGTGCGCAGGTAGTACGCGGCGGTGAGGCCGGCGGGACCGGCGCCGATGATGGCGACTTTGTACTCGTCCCACTGCTCGCCGACGTCGTTCGTGCAGTCGGGCAGGTAGTGGAGGCCGTTGTCGAGCTCGCGGTAGGCGAGGAACTTCTTGATCTCATCGATGGCGACGGGCTTGTCGACGAGTCCGCGGGTACAGGCGTCTTCACAGCGCTTGTTGCAGACGGCGCCGCAGACGGCCGGGAACGGGTTGTCCTGGCGGATGAGCTCGAGGGCTTCTTCGTAACGGCCCTGAGCGGCCATCTTC
>JAXJQE010000156.1:0-6657 GCA_036311305.1 Bifidobacterium sp. | reverse complement strand
TACAGATAATCGATTATCTGTAGCTATGGAGTGTTGTGGCGACAGATGCGCCGCTTATGCCGGTGCTGTCGTGTGGTCGGTTCCGGAACCGACCGTTTTCGCGGCTGCCGGCAGTCGCTTCCGGAATCGACATTCCAGGAACGACCATGGACTTGGGGGTTTGTTGTCGCTTCTGGAACCGACATGTCAAAAACGACTGTCGGCATGGATGGAAACAGTCGTTTCTGGAAGCGACATGTTGAAAGCGAACATTCTGCCGTCGTACCGGCGCGCGCGACGACAATGAAGGGCATGAGACACGGTGTGCAGCGGGCGATGGTCATCCTTACCGAGGCGGGCGCGGGCGGCGGCGCGATGCTGCCCATCATGCATGATGTTCTTCACGATGTTCCGCCTGCACGAGGGCGACTTCCGCTACGTGCTGCCCTTCGTCATCTTCTACTCGTTCCTCAAGGTCGGCGACTACGCGCTCGGCGCCATCGGCACCGTCACCAACCCCTACCGCCTGGCGCAGTGGTGCCTGGCGATCGCCGCGGCCGGCGCGTTCTTCGAGATGTTCGGCTTCGCGTGGCTCGGCTTCGAGGACATCGGCGCCATCCTCATGGGCGCGAGCCTGTCCGTGTTCGGCCCGATGTACAAGACCGTCAAGGCGGACCTGAAGAAAAGCGGCGACTACCCGTACCCGCACGCCTCGCAGTGGGGCATGCTGGTCATGGTGGCGCTCTTCTTCGTGATCATGCTGCTGCCCGACCACTACAGCGAGGGCACGTACGTCGCGTACTTCCTGCTGCTCATCGTCTCCCTGACGACCATCCACGCGCTCACCCGGCACGAGCCCGGCTACCGCAAACCGCTCTTCGACACCTCCACGCGCGACTGGCGGCACATCATCCCGGCCGTCGCCCTGCTCCTCCTCGTCTTCGTCGTGCGCCTCTTCCGCCAGACCGCGGACGCCGGCGACGTCATGCTCATGTTCATCGCCGCCACCCTCGTCGTCGTGACCGCGCTCGCCAAGCTGGGACGCCGCAAGGCGCACTTCGAGTTCCACTCCATGTACTACAGCGAGGTGCTCATCTACGTCATCCTCTTCGGCGTCTTCATCTTCATCGGCGAGGGGCGCACCGAGCTGCTGCTGCTCATGTTCGCGGCCATGTTCGCCGCGCAGTTCCTCGCGCAGACGTTCGCCGGCCGCCTCATGGCGCGCGCCCCGCGCCTGCGCGTGTCGAACGTCATCATCTGCGCGCTGATCGTGACCAGCCCGCTCATGCTGTTCCGGCAGACCTATTTCCTCGGCTGCTTCGTCACGTTCGCGCTGACGACCGCCGGGCACATCCGCGTCAACCAGCTGTACGCGCAGCGCCAGCCGCACCCGCGGCTGGGCGCGCAGCTGTCGAACCAGTACATGAGCGACCTGGGCATCATCGCCGGGCAGACCGAGCTCGTCATCGCGCTCGCCGTGGTGTCCTGGGCGATGGCGCACAGCACGACCATCGCCGTCGCCGCGTACGCGTTCCACATCCCGCGGCCGAGCCTGGAACGCGTGTTCCTCGTGACGGCCATCGTATGCACGCTCATCTTCGACGTCCAGGGCGCGCTGCTCCTCGGCGCGCACCTGTGCGGCGAGGAGGTCTTCGAGCTGCCGCGTGACGCTTCCGATGACGTGAGGGAAGCGACCGGCGAGGCGGCGCCCGAGGTGCCGACGCATGACGCAACGTCCATGTCCGCGACGCCCTCCACGGCGATGCCCACGTCGACGGGTGCGTCTCCGGGCGCGCCGTCGGCTGGCTCGGCCGGCGACGCCGCGTAGGCGCGCGCTGTTTCATGTGAAACGCGCGCGCCGGCCGTTTCGCCGACGTCGACCTCGGCATCGGCAAGTACTTCTTCGAGGAGGGTGCGGGCCGCACGAACTTCGCGTGGGCGTGACGCCGCGTCGCGCGGCGCGTTATGTCCCTGACAGCTGACAGCGGTGACGCGCGCGGCGGGCGGCGATTACGATTTGCGGCAGAGACCGTTGGAAAAGAGGCCATCATGAACGATCCGGTCAAGTCCACCAAGGTCACGCACGTCGTCGGCGCGGCCATCATCAACGACGAGGGGCACGTGCTGTGCTCGCTGCGCGCGCTGGGCAAGACGCTCGCCGGGTTCTGGGAGTTCCCGGGCGGCAAGGTCGAGCCGGGGGAGGACCCGCGGCACGCGCTGCGCCGCGAGGTGCGCGAGGAGCTCGACTGCGACGTGCGCGTCGGCGACGAGGTGTGCTCGTCGACATACCTGTACGACTTCGGTCGCGTGGAGCTGACGGTGTTCATCTGCCGGCTGCGCGCGGGGCATCCGCTGCTCAACGTCAAGGAGCACGAGCGGCTCAAGTGGGTCAAGCCGAGCGAGATGCCGTCGCTCAACTGGGCACCCGTCGACCACGACGCCGTGCGCGCGATCTCGCGCATGGACTTCGCGGGCGGGGAGGAGTGAGGCCTCCTTCGCTTCGCGGGTACAGTTACGCCCCGGCGCCGTTGTGCGGCGACCAGGGCGTCCCCTTTGTTGTCCGACCCTGTTTGGTGCTCGGCCCGCGTTCGCGTTGTCAGGCGACGGCGGGGGCCATGCGGCTCGTACGCTGCACGTGGCGCTCACCATTGCGGCTCCACGCGCGTAACGGGTTGTATGGCAGCAGGACCAGGCGGCAGGCGGCGTTCTCCACTTTTGGTGTCTTGGCGGTCTGCGTTGATGCGGTCTGCTTCTGGTGCTTCACAGCTCTGCTCTCCTTTCCTGTGCTCGCTATGTCCAACACTTGAATTCTCGGTCCCATTCCTTGGAATGTCCTGTTTTGTGCGCTTTTCCGCTCTCGACTGATGCACACGTGGGCATTCAGGGAATCCCAAGGTTGCCGTGTGAACGCGCGCGGGCGCGTGGCGCGTGGGCCGTGCGGGCGTGCGGGCGGGGCCCTGGCGGGCGCGTGCGGGCACTGGTGCGTTGCGTGCCACTGGGTGCCTGCGTGGGTGCGCGGGGCGCTTGCGGGCGCTTGCGGGCGCGGTATGCGTTGCATCGGGAGCGGTCGGCGGCCTGCGGTCCCCGTCCTTGCGCGGCCGTCAGGCAAACCTTCCCGATTATGGCATACCGCGGGGCGAAAGGGAAGGGGTTTCGGCGGAATTCTGGACCGGTTTTGGCGTGTGGGGTTGGGCGCGAGGCAGATCCGGCCTTGGTGTGATGGCGCCGTGATGCATGTCGGTGTTTGGGACGATGAATTCGTCGTGTTTAGGGCCTGGTTGCATCGCGCGAACGTTTGGCATGATGCATGGTGGTGCTTCGCGTGACGAATTCGTCGTGTCTAGACGCAGGTTTGGTCAAGGGAGCTTTTGGGAGTGATGCATATCCCTCCTAGGCGTGACACATTCATCGCGTTTAAGGGCTGGTTGTATCGCGTTTGGCGTTCCGGTGATGCATTTAGGTGGTAGGCGCGATCAATTTGTCGCGGATAAGAAGCACTTGCATCGCGGTAAGCCCTTCCGGTGATGCATATGGGCCTGTCGCGGAAGGTTTGTTGCATGCTAAGCCCTTCCCGCGATGCAAACCCATGCCGCCATCAAGGTATTCGTCACGCTAAGCCTTTCCGGCGATGCGTTCCCGCGTTATCCGCGACGAATTTGTCACGGGTAAGCGTGGGTTTGGTCGCGGGAACTTTTGGGAGTGATGCATATCCCTCCTAGGCGTGACACATTCATCGCGCTTAGGGCCTGGTTGCATCACGGTGAGCGTTCCAGTGATGCATATAGGTGTCAGCCGCGACGAATTTGTCGCGGAGAAGGAACGTTTGCGTCGCGCTGGCCATGGCTTGCTCCCGGAACCAGTGGCCGTAAAACCAGTGGCAGTAAAACCGGTGGCCGTAGAGAGACGGGGCAGTGCGTACTGTAGAGCCATCACATCCGGGAGGTGCCCATGCCGAAGTCGCCAGCCACCGTCGCGCCACGCTTGACGCGCGCCACCTTCACGAACCCCGTCACCACGCGCGAGCTGCCCGTCGGCGCGATCGAGACCGAGGGCTCCTACGACGGCGTCGCGTTCTCCCCGCTCGTCGCCGGCGTTGCCGCGTACCCCGAAGATGCCGCGTACACCGGCAGTGCCGCGAGCGCGGCCGCCGCCGACCCCGCCCTGGACGCCGCCCTCTGCTCCTTCCTCGACTGCACCTTCGCCGACTTGGACGCCGCCCGCACCACGCTCGACGCCGCGCACCTGCAGCACTGCCTGTGGCGCGCCTGCAACCTCACCCAGCTGACCGCCGTACGCGCAGGCGTCGCGGAGACGCGCTTCGACGGCGTGCGCATCGGCGCGCTCGAGGCCATGGACGCCAGCCTGACCTCGCTCGCCTTCGAGCACTGCCGCATCGGCTACCTGAACCTGCGCGGCGCGATCGCCAGGGACGTGACGTTCACCGACTGCCTCATCGACGAGTTCGACGCCACCGACGCGCGCCTGCAGCGCGTGGCGTTCCCCACCACGCGCATCGGCACGCTCACCTGCAGCACGCCGACCTGAAGGACGTCGACCTGCGCGACGCCCACCTGACCGCGATCTCCGGCGTGCAGTGGCTGCGCGGCACGACGATGACCCTCCCGCAGATCGGCGACCTGGCCGCCGCCTTCGCCGCCAGCCTGGGCATCCGCACCCAGTAGAACGACGACGTCGACGCTCAGGAGTCCTCGCGCAGGAGGGGTGCCAGGGCGACCATGGCCTCGACGGTATAGACGCAGGCGTGGCGGCCGTCGGGGGTGGTGGAGTCGCGCACGCCAAGGGCGCGGCCCTTGGCGGTGGCGTACCAGCCGTGCGGATCGCCCGGCCGGCGCATGATGATGCCCGCTGCCTGCAGCCTCGCGGTCGCGGCACCGACGCTGTTGGCGAATCCGACGCCGTCAAGGGTTCCGCGATTGTCGACAGCCATGGCGCTATCGGCGACGCCGCGACCGTCGGCGCCCGTGCGGCGCGCGTCGCGGTCGACCGGTGACGCCGTAGCAGCCTCGAAGTAGCTGCGCGTGACGCGGCCGGTGTCGTGGAGGCGTTGGACCGCGCAGAACATGACGAAGGCGTCCTCGGCGCGGGAGACGGCGACGTTCATGAGGTTCGGGTTGAGCTCCACGAACGCGGCGGCCTGGTCGGCGCCGCCGTACACGGAGGAGTAGAGGACGACCTTGCGTTGCGCGCCCTGCAGCTTGTGCGCGGTGCCGATGACCAGGCCGTCGGCGAGGTCGCCGGGCACGCGCGACCTGACCGCGCTCGCGATCGCCGCGGCCTGCGCGCGGAACGGGGTGACGACGGCCAGCAGGTCCTTCAACGGCTTCGCCTTGCCGTCGGACGCGCGGTACGCGTCCACCACCTGCGCGCCATGCTCCGCGATCCACTGCGCGATCGCGGCCGCCTCGGCGTCGTTGCGCCGACTGGTGCCCACCGTCACGGACGCGGACCCCGGCACGACCACATAAGAAAGAGGAGCGGGCACGATCGACCCCAGCCGCTCCTGCCACCCATCGGAGGGGCAGCACAGCACGAGCCGGCCGTCGTACATCAGCTGGTTGCAGTACCCGATGATCTCCGGCACGCAGCGGTAGTGCTCGCTGAGGAACAGCCCGGCGTGGCCGTCGGGCGCGTCCCACGGCGTCGTCGCCTGCCCGGCCTCGTCGACGATGAGCAGGTCGATCCGCCCGAAGTCGGGCGTCGTCTCGCGCGCGCCGCCGTCGCCGGCCCACCGCAGCTGGAAATTCGTCGGCAGCATCGCCGTCGTCATCACCACGACCGGCGCGAGGTTCGCCAGCCGCGGCCAGTAGCGGTCGTTGGCGTCGCGGTCGCGGCGCAGGTCGTGCTCGCTGGGGCTGGCGAGCGTGCCGTCGAGGCACGACTCGAACCAGCGCGCCTCGAAGATGTGCACGGCGAGCCAGAATTCGGCGACGCGCACGGTCGTGTCGAGCGCCTCGTCGAGCGCGACGAGCACCGCCAGGTACGACAGCCGCTGCCCGAGGATCGGCGTCGTCCACTTGCGCAGGCGCGTGAGCTGCGCGGCGTCGAGCACGCCCAGCGCGGCGACCTGCTCCATGAGCGGCGACGTGCGCCGTCGGAACACCTCCAGCGGGTTGCCGTGCGCGCACTCGGACAGTGCCTTGTTGACGCTCGCGATGAGCAGGCGGCGCAGCTCGTCGAGCTTGCGCAGCGTCGCGAGCAGCGTGGCGCGCACCTCGCGCACGTCCGCGAGGTCGCCGCGTCGCGCGAGGCCCGCGCACGCGGGCAGCGCGGTCGCGCGCTCCATGAACAGCGGCAGCGCACGGCGTATGTAGTTCTGGTCCGAATACTGTTTGAACATGCCATCGCCGTGGCGCTGCTCGCACGGGACGTGGCGCTTGCGCACGGCGTCCAGCATGGAGCGCGCCGGGAAGCACACGCCGATGCCGGACAGCGTGCCGTCGATGCGGCCGTGGTCGTCCAGCGCGGGCATCCAGCGCGCGGCGAGCGGGCCGCCGTCGCGCGAGGCCATCGACGAGAACGAGTCGAGGAGGTTGGTGACCGCCTGGTTCGTGGCCGCCGTGCCGACGATGACCGGCGCGTCGCGGTCCGCCAGCGCGCGGCGGACCAGCTCGTCGGCGATCATCGACTGGATCGTCGCCGTCTTGCCGGTGCCGGGCG
>JAXJQE010000155.1:0-31617 GCA_036311305.1 Bifidobacterium sp. | reverse complement strand
GCGCTCTTGCGTAGTCAACTCGCCAAGCTCCTTCCTGACCCTATCGGCTATGCACGCCACCTTGCCTGTTCTCATACCACTATTGTAGCTACTCAGTAACTACTACACAAGTCAAAAAGTCAACCTTGGTCTAACAGAGCCTAATATTTCTTTGTCATGATCGATTCGCCCGCCACCAATCTGCCGTATCCATCGTTCCTCTGCTTCTTGATATCCGCCTCACAGGTCACGTGGCTCCAGTCAAAGGGAAAGAAAATCAAGGCATATCGGCATTCCTGCTGAAATTCCCATGCAGTGCTTTTATAATGTCCGATTTTATCTAGGTAAATATGAATACCGAAATCGCCACCAGTGTCATCACTCATCACCCTTGGATTCAGGTAATCTTCATCATCAGTATATTCGATTTTAAATAAATCCACTTTATCAGTACGATTATTATCGCAGAAAATACCATTTTTTAGCATATCATATTTGGTCACGTACCCGAGTTCACCGACTGGCGCATCCAGATGGCTCCGGTCAAACGGCTGAGCCGGCAATTTGATTCGCACCCCGTTTTCCATGCCGGAGTACATATTCCACATCGGAATGCTCTCCTTGCTCTCATCTGTCCAGCACGAGACAAAGACATGCTGCCCAATCTGTATGCCGTCCAAGTTCTCACGTTCCTGCGCATCGTCCATCCTGTCCAATGAGTTGAACCTAACATTCTGGCTCTCAAGTATCAACGCGAGATTCTCTACGCTGGTGTAATGATACAAATATTTAGCTTCTACAGATTTCATATATTCTCCCTTATATATAATTGCTAATAATGAGCGAGTATATCCATAAGCATAGTTCTATATTTTAAATTATTTGACAACCATTGTGGATTTTTACTCTATTTATTATATCCATATCGTCATGGGATTTGCCCACAGGGCTTGACGCTACAGTGGAGCATATTGTACCTTCATTTTTTCCCCCGGTCCCCTACGCACCTTTCCTCCGAATGCTGTACATCCTCACTTTTGGCCGTTGCCGATGAGCGTGCCCCATGCATGGCACATTCCGCGACGCAGTACCTAAGCAGCCGTTTCAGGAAGTGCCGTCTCGTGGTATCCATGTGATGCGGACCGCCGGTTTCTCCTATGATGTTCTGTTACGTCACAGCGAAGTGGCAACAGGGAAGAGGGAACCATAGAGAGAAGGGAAAGATATGCGTAGCGATGCTTGGTTCAGGGGATGCGGCGCGTTCGTCGCCGCGTGCGCGATGACGGCGTCATTGGCAGGATGCGGCGGGAGCACGGCCGAGTCGACGGGAACGTTGGAACCGGTCAAAGAGCCCACGGCCACGCTCCAGGACACGGTCGACGACACGGTGATCGAGGCCGAGGAAAAGCTCATGAGCGACCAGGAGGCCAAGGACCTGATAGCCGAGGTCATGCCGCCGGTATGGGAGGCGATCGACGCCTACAACTATGCGGTCTACACCCAGGACCTGGGGACGATATCGAGGTGCGCGCGCGACTACGCGCAGGCCCTGACCGACGCGTCCACGCAATTGTCGGAGACGACAGGGTGGCCCGACGATTTGAAGGACAAGGTGGCGGACGCGGCACAGCTGATGGACTTCAACAGCGGGATCATGGTCAATGTCGCCAACACCGAGTCGGTCGACAACATCGAGATGATCATGCGCTCCTACGACACGTCGGACGCGATGCGCGACCTGCGCGAGGCCGTGGGCCTGGAGCTGCCGGCCACGCCGCCGGCCATCGAGGTGACGGACATGCGCACCGAGTCCATGGACTACTCCGACTACACCAAGATCACGTTCACGCTTAGGAACAACATTCCCGGCCTCGTCGAGGAGGTGTTCATCAACTACAACATCAAGGACGCCTCCGGCAACATCGTCGCCACCGGGCAGGCCACCACCAACCCGGTGCACTTCGAGTCCGGCGCCACCGCGCCAGCCAGGAGCACCGTCAAGTCCGAGAACCTGAAGACCGGCTACCGGGTGGTGCCGGTCGAATGGCAGATCCTGCACCTGTCGAACAACAACAGCATGGACAGCGATCAGTACGACTCCGACACTGTGGCCTCCTTCGAGGTCAAGTAACCCCAGGCGCATATTGGAATGGAACCATGACATGAACGGCAAGAACCGCACCTACCAGTTGCCCATGCTGCTCGCCGCGGCGATCGTGGCGTTGCTGGTCGGATTGGGCATCGGCATCCCCATCGGCCACACCGCCGGCAAAACGACCGCGGCGGCGGACACGTCCAATGCGCAAGTCGCCCAGGACAGCGCGGAATACCAGACGTTGTCCTCCGATGTCGAGGAGGCCAAGGCCACCATCGAGGAAGCTCAGGGCTACGACGTGGAGGCCTTGCGCGAGGAGCACGAGCAGCTGACCAATGACATCGCCGCCAAGCAGGAGGAGCTCGACAAGCTTACCGCCCAGGTCACCGAGGCCGAGAAGGACATCGTGACCAACGGCACCTGGCAGGTGGGTGACAACATGAAAGCCGGCAAGTACCGCGCGACCGAGGACGTGACCGGCATGAACTGCACCTACACCGTCTACATCGACGAGGCGCAATGGACCCGCGAGTACGACCGTGACATCCTGCAGTTCGACGCGCCCCAGGGTGGCTACCCCGAATTCACCGCCGAGGACAAGCAGGAGGTCCGCATCAAGAACTGCCCGACCTTCAAACGCATCGGATGACGCCATTGACCACAACAAAACGGTGGGGAGACGTATACAATCGCGTCTTCCCACCGATTTTTGATGCGGTTGCGCGTTGAGGACGACGCACAGCGGCACCCTGTTGTGGTTTCCTATAATGCGGGGTTAGTTGATTCCCTTTCCCGGGAGGTTGGTCATGGGCATTCCTACGCAGATCGAGATGTATCCCCTCGTCCTGGAGTACATGACCGACGACAGGACGCGGTCGAACAAGCAGATCAAGGGCGGTGTCATCGACGCCCTGCAACTGCCCGCGGAGGATCTCAAGCCCGCGCCCGGACACCGCGAGTCCGCCGTCGCGGGACGCCGCGGCTGGGCGATCCAGTACTTGCAGCGCGCCGGTCTGCTCGACCGCGTCGCCCGCGGCACCTACCACCTCAGCGAGGACGGTCGCCAACTGCTCGCCCAGCACCTGCCGTTGCCGGACTTCTCCGAGCGGGTGAATGACCTGATCGCCGAACGCCACCCCTGGAACAGCGACAACGAAGGCAACACGGCCACCGAGGAGCCGACGAAGAGCCTCGATGCGAGCGTCTCCCCGCAGGAGGCGATCGAGAGCGCCATGAAGTCACTCAACGACTCCTTGGCCGACGAACTGCTCGACCTCGTGCTGTCCAAGAGCCCGGAGTTCTTCGAGCACCTCGTCGTCGACCTGCTCGAACGGATGGGCTACGGCAGCGGCCACGCCACACAGTACTCCAACGACGGCGGCATCGACGGCATCGTCACCACCGACCCGTTGGGTTTCGACCCCATCTACACCCAGGCCAAACGCTATGCGCGCGACCACAAGGTCGGCCGCCCCGAGATACAGGCATTCGCCGGCGCCCTGGGGCACCGCACCCGCGGCGTGTTCATCACCACCTCGGTCTTCACCAAGGACGCCATCGAATACGCGAAGACGTATCCGCACGCCACGATCGTGCTCATCGACGGCCACAAACTCGCCCAGCTCATGATCGAGCACGATCTGGGCGTAGCCACGGAGCGTGACTGGCAGGTCAAACGCATCGACATCGACTACTTCGACCAGGACTGACCGCTGCCTTCTCCCACCTGTGGGATTGGCCGGCCCGGTTGCCGGACCATGCCGGCACGGTCGTGCGCGCTGCGGCTATCATGGAGCTTTCGCAACGCCGCGCGACAGGAATGAGGGGAACCATGACGGAGGGGCCATCACCGATGGGATTGGACGAGGTCATCGACCGCCTGGTCGAGGGCACCGAGCTGCCGCGCGGGATGTACGGGCCTCCCCTGCACCGCCAAGGCCATTGGGCATGGGCCAGCGTGCAACCCGGCTACCACGACTTCGTGGAGGTCAGCGACACCTTCCGTGTCGTGGACGTCGACACCGGCCGGATCGATCACGCCTACTGCGGTCCCATGAGCGGCTGCGAGCCCGTGATGCCCGACGAGTCCCTTCCCGGGCTCGCCGCCGGGAAGTGAGGTCGCCATGCCGATGATCAACCTGTTTCGCACCCTGGAGGCGGACGATCATTCCGCTTACGGACCATGCTTCGGGTTGGAGGACATCGAGCACATGGACACCGCGATGTTCCTGTGGATCGGCACGGACGACTTCGACGAGGAACTGACCGACTCCATCGACCAGGCCACCGGCGCGCTGCTCGACCCGGGCGAGGCCGACTACCTGGACGCGCACCAATGCGCCCTGCTGGTCGAATGGATCGACACCCACCCCGACATGATCGCCCAGCGTCCCCACCTGCAGGGTTTCTTCCACATCGTGCGCACATGGGCGGCCAGGGCGCACCGCATGGGCACCGCCATCGCCCTCGACCTGTAAGCCAACCCCGCACAACCTCACCGGCCATGGGCAAACAGAAGAAACCGCGAATCCCGTACCAACCCAAGCCTCGGACCACCGAAAGGATACTCGCCGCGCACCCGCCGTCCGCGCACCAAGACCCATGCGTGCGATAAGGTGGACACCAGGTCCGCGGTCAACGGTGCGGGCCTCCTGACGACGGTCAAGTACCAGGAAAGCGCAAAGACTTGCCAAAAGGGGAGGCAAGCCATGGCATGGCCGGTACTGGTAGCGGCCGGGATATGCGAGGCCGTATGGGCCATCGCGCTCGACAAGACACAAGGATTCACCAAACTCATACCCACCCTGGTGTTCGTGGCCGGATTGGTCGCCAGCATGGGCGGACTATCGTACGCGATGCGTTCCATCCCCACGGGAACCGCGTACTCGGTATGGGTCGGCATCGGCGCAGCCCTGACCGTCATGTACGGCATGGCCACCGGCACGGAACCCGTCTCCGTGGCCAGGATCGTATGCCTGGTCGGCCTGGTGGCGTGCATCATCGGCCTGAAACTGGCCGGCTGACCAGATATATGCCGGTCATCCTTTATCGGGACTCCCGCGGGGCATGGGGCGGGAGTGACTATCCCCATGCCGTTTCGATCAAGGAGGAAGCATGACAGTGCAGATCCGCGAGGCGGACGAGAACGATGTGGAGGCGGTGCGCGAGGTGAGCGTCGCCACGTTCCGCGAGACGTTCGCCGCCAGCAACAGCGAGGAGGACATGGCGCTCTACATCGAACGCGACCTCAACCCGGACACGCTGCGCGCGCAGATCGACGACCCCGAGTCGCGCTACCTGCTCGCGTCCGTCGACGGCAAGCCGGCCGGCGTGCTCAAGGTGAACGTGGGCGCCGCGCAGACCGAGACGATGGGCGACGACGCGCTCGAGGTCCAGCGCATCTACGTGCTGCGCGAATACAAGGGCCACGGCGTCGGCTCGGCGCTCATGGCGCGCGCGTTCGACCTGGCGCGCCGCCTGGGCAAGCGGCGCGTGTGGCTCGGCGTATGGGAGCACAACGACGCCGCGTACCGCTTCTACCTGCACAAGGGCTTCAGGAAGGTCGGCGAGCACACGTTCATGCTCGGCGACGACCCGCAGACCGACTGGATCATGGCCAAGAATGCGTAGGGCCTCCCGGCCGTGGTGTGTTGGCATGGAAGCATGCCTTGAACTTGGGATTAGCAACCTCGAGGTCGTCGTACTCCCCCGGCCGCAGCTGCGCGAGCAGCTCACGGCACGCGCCGCCGCGCGCGTGCTGGCGGTGCGCGCCAACGGCGAGGTCATCCTGCGTTTTCCGCGCCTGTTCATGCTCGCCCGCAAACCCCGCGCCTGAACCGCAAGAACCAATCCGCCCTCCCCGGATGGGGAAGCGGGGATGCCGACGCACACGGGCCACGTGCGCGAGAACATCCTGGACTATCGGCGCCTGTGCGAGCTGTGCGTGCGCGTGCCTGGCATGAAGGAACATCCATCGGGGAAGGCGTGGAAGCGAAAAAGCGCGAGTCACTCCCCCGCCGATGTTCCGCCCCAGACTATCGGTGCGCTATCCACGCGCAAGAGGGCGCCACGATGCGAATGGCGGCAATACCGGTCCATGGATTCCAAAGGGCGCTCATTTCAGCATGACCTTGCCCGCCGGCCCTCCCCAGAGGGGATGGCCACGGTTGAGCATCCTGGCCATCGTCCTGCCTTTGGCCAGACTGTCGGCATCGTACTCACCGTCCGCCCGCGCGACCGACAGATGGTACAAGGTGGCGTCCCGGACATCGTCGGGCACCTCGACGCATTGGTGCCAGGCGTATTGCACGAGACTGGCCAACCCTACTGCGGGCTTTCCCTCACCCTCGAGGCGGCGCGCGTAGCTCACCCAATCATGGGCCTGCAACTCCTCGAGGGCATGCGCGTACCAATCCACCAAGTCGCCCACGGACAGCGGCGGCGCCGGCACCCCTCGCTCCGGTTCCGCAGCGGCTGCCGGTACGGACGCGCGTCGTTGGAGCGCCAGCTCGACACGGTCAACGAGGTAGTCATTGTCGAGCCTGCATTCGGACAGCTCCTCCAATGGCATGCGGTCGAGCAATCCATCGTGCCTGACCGCCACGAACAGTGCCGTTTCGATCGCGCACCACGGCTCGCCGGCGAACAGCGCAAACCCGATGTCATCATCTCGCGCCGGCTCCAAGCCGAGCACCACGGCAGCGCACGCCTCGGCAAGCTCATATATCGTCATGGGACCATTCTCCATGACAGACATGGCAAGCGCAACGCCATGGCACCCACGAGCCCCACAGCCACCAGTCCCGACGCCAAGTCACCCAATAGCACCACACACGTCCCCAAAACGGCCGTTTTAGAGACAGTTCCATACCTCCATTGTGAAAAGCAGGGACTCCAGACAAATCCTGTCGTTCACGGTCATGGTCGTTGCAATCGGTTGCGATATGCCTGCCGGCAGCGGCTGTGAGCGTCGGGATACCGTTTCCAAGGGATGCCGGTACTCCCCACCTGCTCCTGCATGTGCCGGTCCCATTTGCCGTACAGCAGGACCATGGACGGCCGTACCTGCAGGAGTTTATCGAGGTAAGACTGGTCGTCCGCCTCGGTTCGGGCGCATCCCAACACTTCCGAGGCGCAGGGCACACCCATGGGTATGGCTTCCAGGAAGGGCAGCGTGGATTCGTGCCCACAGCGCAGGTTGGCGATCACCTTCACTCCGTTGGCTCCCAAGACGGCGGTGAACAGGCTGTTGAGCAGCATGATCTCGCGTTGCCATTCCGGGTCCATGTCGCGTGTCACGGTCACGTCCATGCCCACCACCGCGCCGAAGCTACGGTAGGTTCCCAAGTCACGGCGGATCCTGGCGAGGCGGGGATAGAGGCATTGGTCGGAGGTATAGAAGCACAGTGCGGCCCGGTCGGGCGCGCAGGTGATCATCACACGCCGGTGGAAGGGCACCATTTCCGCGGGCATTTCCTGCGCGTACCATTCGCGCGGCAAGCAAGGGAAACCTTGGGCATCGAGACTGACGCCGGTGGATTCGAGCCATGCGGCGTACAGGTCGATGGTGCGCATGAGCGTATCGAGTCTCGGCGCGCTCATGGCCTCTCCCCTTTACGCTCCCGGTCGCATCGCATGCATACCACCATCGTGCCGGGCAGCGCTTGGCGCAGCGCGTGCACCACCTGTCCGAGGCGTCGCCGGTAGAACGTCCGATGCGTGCCCGCGGCGCAGCCGGGGGTGTAATCGAGCAGGACCGCCAACCGGGCACATCCGCGCAGCGTGGCGATGAGTGCACGGAACCGGTCGTCCGACTCCACGGTCCACAGGTCCGACAGGGACACGTACCGTCTGGCCCCGTTGATGTCGAACAGGCTGCAGGGCGAGCCCACGGGCTGGAACGTGTCGTCGAAGCCGCAGGTGCGCCACGATCTCGCCTCCGGGCGCCGGTCCCAGTACACGCCGGCCAGCTGGTATGTGCTCTTCACCCGCTCCTCCCTACAGTTCGATGGCGATGCCGGTGCCCCACTGGATGGCGGTGCACGCGAAATTGCGCGCCGTGCGGAAGATGTCGCCCAGGTTGCGCTAGTTGATGTCATCCTGGTGCGTGTCGATCCAGTCGATGAGCTCGCGGCAGGTGTCCGCGTCGTAGAAATCCACGTCCGCCAGGGATAGTATCCCGTCGGTGGAGTCGTTGAGCGATTCCGTCAATTCCAGGTCGAAGTCGTAGGCGCGTTTCCCGTAAAAATACGCGCTGATGACATGCTCGGTGTCATCAGGCTGAAAGTCGGGCAGGTCGCCATAGTAGGACGGCGCCTCCAGGGTCTTGAACAGGTCAATCTTCATCAGCGCATCTCCTCTCGACGCTTGATCTTGAAATGGGTTTCCTTATTGTCGCCCGGCTTGCCGTCGAGCTTGAGGTACTGTGTATACCCATCAGGCAGCGTCTTGCCGATTCGTACGTACCCGGCCGACATGTCCGCCACCACCGTGTACCGCTCGCCCTGGAACTCGAACTTGCCCCTCACACGCTTGCCACGCGCGCCGGGGGCGAACCGGTCGCAGATTTCGTTCAGGTTGACCATTCCGGTCTGCTTCCACTCCTCGTTGAAGCGGGCCTCGGCCCGCTTAGCACGGTCGTAGTAGCGCTTGTCGTCGGCCGAACCAGCTAGGGCGCTGTCCACGAAATCGCGCGACGCCGCCGAATAGGCGGCCTTGTTGTCGGACATCGCAACCTCCTTCCTTTGGTTGTACTAAAAACACTACATGTATAGATTTGATAACGCAAGTCGATTACGTGTGGCAAAATTAGAGCCATATCGACGGGACGGAGGCGGACATGGACCATGGCGACGACAAACGCGAGCGGCTGGACGACCAGATCGTCGGCGCGAACTTCACCAAGCTGCGCGAGCAGGCGGACATGAGCATGGACGTGCTGGCCGCCCACATGCGCGACAAGGGGTACCGCTGGTCGAAGAGCACGGTGTACAACATCGAGCGCGGCGAACGCTCCCTCAAGCTCACCGAGGCCGTCGACGCGCTCAGGGCGCTCGGCATGGACCCCAACACCACCATCCAGCGGCTCTTCGCGCACGACGAGGAGGAACAGGCCAGGCAACTGGTCAAATCCATGGAAAACAGCGCCGATTCCCTTCAGCGGAGCATGGCCGCGTTCAACAACGCCTGTGCCGTGGTCAATGCCTCCGCACTCAACAACCCGGCCATGCAGGAGACCATCAGGAAGATGTCGAGCACGGTGCTCGACCGGCTGTCGAAGACCATGGCCACGTCCATCCCCCCCGAACTGGCCAAGGCGTTCTCGGGCATCGGCTACCTGCAACCCCACAAAAAGACGACCGAAAACCAAGAGCCAATGGAACCGGAACAATAAAGGGACCGGGCCTATACGCGCGGAACATCACCCTTAGGCACATGGATTGTGCCAGCACCAGAATCCAAATCCGATAAGCGGCATTACCTCCCACAGCCCACCAAGCCTCCAATAATCCGTGGACTGCACCCACCGCATCGTCACACCCACCACTCCGGCGTCAGCTCCCCCAGCCTCGCCACGCGCCCGGTCGACGGGTCCATGAGCACCTCGACGTCGTCGACCTCCCCCGGCCGCAGCTGCGCGAGCAGCTCGCGGCACGCGCCGCACGGCGCCACCGCCTCGCCGCCGGCGCGCACCGCCAGCACGCGCGCGACGCGGTCGTCGCCGGCCGTGAGCATCGCGAACAGGGCGGCGCGCTCCGCGCACACGCCCAGCGAGCACGCCGTGTCCACGCAGATGCCCGTGTAGACCGCGCCGGTCGACGACAGCACGGCCGCGGCCACCGAGCCGGCGTCGACGGTCGCGGAGACCTCGCGGTGTCCCCGCACCGCCATCGCCGCGCGCAGCATCGCCCGCCATCGCTCGTCCAACGCCATCGCCGTCTCCTTGTCGTCACCGCGCATACCGCCAGACCAACATACTGAAGACCGTGTCCACCGGGGCGCCGACTTTCCGCGCGCCCTGCACGCCCTGACGGACGCGGGCTGCCAGATCGGCTGCTTCGACGAGGAATGGGGGTCGAGTGCGGAGAGGACGGGAGCCATCAACACCTGGAGGTAACCGGCGGTGACGGCTCCCGAGTCCTGTCCACCACGGTCCGCCGCTCCTCCGGCTCTCGCCGACGGCCGTGACCTTGTGTGCACCGCCAAAGACGAAGGGAACCACGAAGAGGAGCGCCAATGATCCCCCAAGGCGGCCGGACCCCGAGGGATCCTGTTCCACCACTTCATTTTATGTCAACCCATCATGGGTCCACAAGCCCAGGGCCACATGGCGCCCCCAGGAATGGACATCCCAGGCCCCTCGTCGCCGTCGACGCAAGAACCGGTGGGGGTTGCGCAGAATCCTAAGCTCCACAACCCCCACCTGACTTGACCTTATCGCATCCGGTACCGCGACGGCGCCGACGAACCCACCGCGACCACGTTCGCAGGCGGCTCGCGCGACCACGCCGCCCGGGGTGGACGCGCGACCTGGCTTCCTCACCGCTTCCACGTAAGTCCCGGGTTGCCTGACACACCACTATTGGATATCATACGGATATACATCGAGTCATGGGAAGGAGACCGATATGACGACGGTAACGCTCAGCAAGTGGGGCAACGCACAAGGGGTGCGCATTCCCAAGGACATGCGCGAGCGCCTCGGCTTGCGCGAAGGCGAAAAACTCGAGGCTGAGGTCAAGGACGGCGCAATCGTGCTCACGCCCGAGCGCCGAACGCCACGCATCGTGCGCCCCGTCAACCTTAGGGAACTGTTCGCGGACCGCGACGAGCCCTACAACGCCGGCGACGACCCATTCGGCCCTGCCGCGGGCAGTGAGGTGTGGTGATATGACGTGGCATTATGGCGACGTGGTCATGGTCGGCCTGGACCCCACCTTGGGCCACGAACAGAAGAAGCGGCGACCCGGGGTGGTGGTGAGCAGTGATGAATTCAACCGCCACTGCACCACCACCATCGTGGTGCCCGTCTCCCACGGACGCGGCGACTTCGAATTGCATGTGCCATTGACTCCCACGCGTCTGGACGACGGCAGCGTGCTGGACGGCCATGCGCAGGTCGAACATGTGCGCGCCATGGACCTGACGGCCTGTGACGCCCAGCTGCTGGGACGCCTGGGCGAAGGGGACCTGGAACACATCACCGACATGCTCCTGGGCTGTCTGGTCGGTCCGGACACCCTAATCGTACCGTCCGGATACTAAACGTCCGGCGGGACGGAGGCCACCACCGCAGTCCGCAGGCAGGAGGGCGTCGTCAGCGTCGGGGTACCGGGATGCGCCACGGGCGAAATGCGTGGCGCGCTGCTATATTCGGTAGTGCGCTTCGCGTTGGAGAGGTGTCCGAGCGGTCTAAGGAAGACAGTCCTTCGGGATTGTTGATGTTTCGGCATCCGCAGGTTCGAATCCTGTCCCTCTCCGCTAAGCAAAAGCCCTCCCGGGCATCGTCCGGGAGGGCTTTTCATATCCGTCCGCGCCGCGCTCAGTCGACGATGCGCACGCGCGTGGCCGTCAGCGTCCAGCCGTCGCCGGCGAGGCCGTCGGTGTGCTCGCGGTGGTACACCGCGCGCTCGCGCTTGCTGGGGAACGACTCGACGCGCGTGTGGTGCCTGCCGCCGAGCGTCGCCTGATAGACCAGCTCGTACGTGGGCTGGAACTGGCTGTCGATCGAGATGAGCCAGTCGAGCTGCTCGCGGTCGAGGCCGTACAGGTCGTCGCCGCCCTCCGGGTCGGTGCCCATCACGCTGAAGAGGCATTCGAGCAGCGTGGGCTCGGGCAGCGAAAGGATCGCCGCGCGCTGCTGCGAGTCGAGCTTGCCGTCGTACTCGCGCCGCAGTTCCGCGAGCATGTCCTCGCGCGTCCAGCCGCCGCGAGCGCGCCAGCCGTCCCAGCACACCACGCCATCGTTCCATGCGCCGTGATCCAAGGGTCCCTCCTTCGTCTCCGGATTGCCTGCACGACGCGCGTTGGGGCGCGCGTCGTGTGGGTCAGCGTAGCGGGGTGGAGGGGGACGCACAAGGCGGGGGCCGGGTGGCGGAACGGGGGCGTCCATGGGGCGTCCGTGGCACATCAACCGCACATCAACGGCGGCGGTCTTTTTTGGCGGCGCGACAAGCGCGGGTCGGGGCGACGGGGCGGGCAGGGTGGCGGCGGGAGCCGGTTCTTGGTCACCGCGATCAAGGTATTTGGCTTAAGTGCATGAATTCACCGCTCCCCTGAGGTTGCATTCGGCTTAAGTGCACGACCCCTCAAGTAGACAAATTGCACTTTGCATAATTCGTTAATTAATATAAGCGTTTTAGTGATTGCTGTGTCCATAAAACCGCTTGGAGCGGGCATCAGGCAAGCGGTCTACTTTGCGGGTCATGCACTTAAGCCGAATGCAACCCCGGAGGAGGGGCTGAATCATGCACTTAGCCGGAATAGGCGGCCAAAACATCCATGCATCTTCCGCATGACCACGGCATACGACGCAGAAGGTCACCCCTGCGGCCTGCGGCCAAGGGGTCACGGGCCAAGATGGAGGGCAACGACTCCCGCCACCTCGGGGCGAGGAAGGAGGAGGCCTCGGCAACGCCCACGACCGCCACTGTTTCCGCCACCCGCAACTGCCGGCCCAGGCCGACGTGGAGTACCGCTGATTCCTTGGCGCCATCTCACTGGACGTTGCACGTGAAACATGCATGGCGTGCACGCTGGGGTGGCAGCAACGATAGAACCGACCACCGAGCGGCACACCCTCACGTCCCTTCCGCGTTATAGGGGGCAGCTGGTTCGTTATAGGGGGCACCAAAATCGCCAGACCGCGAGTATGAAGGGCGGAAACTGGCCCTTCATACCCAAGGTTTCGCGGTTTTGGTGCCCCCTATAACGAACCAGCTGCCCCCTATAACGAAAGGAAGGCAACGAGGCGGGGACGGCGAACCGGAAGGGGCAAAAGTAGAAGCGGCAAGCGCCGCGCCTACGCCAGATCGATCCAGAACCTCTTCACTCGCCCGCCGTCGCCGTCGTCCACCACGTTCTCCAGGACGCCGCCGTTGGCGAGGATCGTGCGCTCGCTGGCGAGGTTGCCGTCGTGGCAGGTGAGGAGCAGGCGCGGCAGCCCCATCGCGCGGGCGGCCGTCTTCGCGGCGGCGAGCATCGCCGTCGCGTAGCCGTGGCGCCGGTGCTCGGGCAGGACGCTGTAGCCGACGTGGCCGCCGACGCGCAGCAGGTGGTCGCTCAGGCGGTGACGCAGGTCGAGGAAGCCGACGACGGTGCCGTCGGGCAGCGTGGCGAGCCAGGTCGTCGACGGCACGTAGCCGTCGCCGTAGTCGCGCCGCCCGCGCCCCTCGAAGTCGAGCCACTCGGCGTACGTGGCGCACGACGGCAGGCCGGCGGTGCCGTCCGCAACGCCGTCGGCCAGCAGCGCGTCGCGCGCCGCCATGACCTGCGCGGCGTGCGCGGCGGTGGGCAGCGTGAGCTCGATGGTGGGCGTGGCGGACACGGCGGCCCCTTTCCGCGGGCGGATCGGTCGGTGGGCACGATTGTGCACGAGGGTGGCGACGCCATCGCGTAGCTGTGGCGGTGTTGGAGCGGCGTCCTAGAATGGAGTCGACGTAACGATTCCTAGGTGGGGGGCGGCGATGGGAAGGACGGGTCGGATCGCGGCCGTCGTGGCGGCCGCCTTGGCCAGCGTGGCGATGCTGGGCGGCTGCGGCGCAGACAAGGCGGTCGGCACGTGGGAGACCAGCAACGGGTGGTACAGCGTGAGCATCGACGCCGGGGCACCTACTCGTACATGGATATCCACGAGCGCGACAAGTCGAGCAAGGGCACGTGGCAGAACGACGGGGGCACCTACGTGTTCACCGACGCGTAGTCGGGCCTGCAGAGCACGGGGCGCGTCGGCTCGGGTGGCAACGGCCCCGAGCTGTACATCTTTTCCAATACCACCACCGACAAGGTGGCCATCCCCCAGGGCACCTACGAGAACACGCAGGACACGACCATCGACACGGATTCCGACTGAGCGCGGCGGGGGCGCCCGCGGTCAGAGGAGGATGCGGCCGGTTTCGTCGACGACGGGGTGGAACCAGTGCCGGCGGCACACGGAGATGTAGCTTTCGCTGCCGCCGATCTGGACCTGCGCGCCGTCGCGGACCGGGAAGCCGTCGCTGACGCGCAGGTTCATGGTCGCCTTGCGGTCGCACCACTGGCAGATCGTCTTGATCTCCTCGATCTTGTCGGCGTACTCGAGGAGGGCCTCGGAGCCGGCGAACAGGTCGTTGCGGAAGTCGTTCTTCAGGCCGAAGCACATCACCGGCACGCCGAGCTCGTCGACGACGTCGACGAGCGACAGCACGTTGCGCCGCGTCATGAACTGCGCTTCGTCGACGAGCACGCAGTGCGGCTCGTGGTCGAGCGCCGCCACGTAGGCGGCGACGTCCATGTCCGCGGTCACTGGCACGGCGTCGCGCGCGATGCCGATGCGGCTCTCGATGACGCCGTGGCCGGCGCGCGTGTCGGCCGCGGTGGTCATCAGCAGGACCGGCTTGCCCTGCTCCTCGTAGTTGTGGGCGACCTTGAGGATCTCGATGCTCTTGCCGGAGTTCATCGCCCCGTACTTGAAGTAGAGTTGCGCCATGCTGCCTGCCTTTCGGCTCCCATGGTAGCGCCTGCGGGACGGTCAGCCGAGGCGGCAGTGGGCGGAGGGGTCCCTGTGGGCCTCGAGGATGTCCTCCTCGCAGATCTTCTGGTTGGGGCGTTGGTGGTGGAGGACGTAGGGAACGCCCTCCTGCGCTATAGGGGGCACCTCGATTGTTATAGGGGGCACCCCAACGGGAGGAGAGGCCCGGCGGCCTAGGTGCCGGGGTTGGTGTTGCCATATTGGTCCACGATGGGCAAGGTATTCGCGTTAAGTGCATAAATCACGGGGTCGAGCGGGGTTGGAAATCATGCACTTAACGGAAATAGGGGGCGCAAGCACCCGTGCATATTCCGTGCAGCATCTTCTTGCACTCTCCTATTCCAACCTCCTTGTTGTTACCATGGCAGCAACAAGGAGGTTGGCAGATGGCCATGACCCAATGCCCGAACTGCGGCACCCATATTTCCAAGGTCGCCCGTCGCTGCGCCTATTGCGGATTCGAGGCACCGGACGCCGCCCGTCCCATCGCCGAACAGTGCACCTTCGAGCCGGTGCCCCTCGTCCAGAGGGACATGGAGCCCCTCGACCTCGGCACTCCCATCCCGCTCCATCTCTCTCCCGATGACAACCGTCGGTTGTTCGAACTGCTCACCGACTGGGATTGGCTGCTGCAGATGGCGCCAGACCTCGCCGAGTTCATCCGCCAGATGACCGAGCGCACGGACACTGGCATGGTTGCCAAGCTCAAGGAGAGCACGCGCAAACTCGTTGATGAGGGCATCCTGCAGTTCCAGCTCGACCGTGACGGCAACCTCCTGCCGCAGGTCGTCGACGGCAACAACCGCATCGTGGAGAAAGTGCGCCTCGAACAGATGCAGGCCGTCCCGAACCTCACGCTCGTGCTCCAGCACATGCAGACACAGGCCGCCATCGCGATGGTGCTCACGGAAATCAGGAATGTCGAGCACAGCCTTGAACAGATGCAGGTCGAGATCCAGCAGGACCGACTTGCGAAAGCGGACGCCGCCTGGGCGTTGCTCATGCAAGCAACGAGCGTGACCGACACCCGTCGACGTGACCGCATGCTCGACCAGGTGCTCCAGATGACCACCGACGCCAAGCACACACTCATGCGCAACTACGCTCAGAAGTGGCGTGCGCTGCAGGACCCGAAGTACAGGAACCGGCATCGTGCGGCGCTCGACGCGTTCGAAGATCTCGTCGCCATCACGAACATGGTGCACGTGGAGACCGAGGCGTACGCCCTCGCCGGCGAACCGGAGGCGCAGCTGTACTGCCTACACGGGTTCCGCGAGTTCATCGTGGAGAACCGGCTCGACGAACGCGATACCCTGCTCGAAATTAATAGCCGCATCAAGGCCACGAACAAACAGCCGCAGCTCGTGGACCAACTGGAGACGCTCGGCAAGCAGGTAGTCGAGCTTGATGACCGGACGTGCCTCGGTGCCACGCTCGATCCGCGCATGCTCGAGCCCGTACTGACCTATGACCATCAGGAGGAGATGACCATCCATGCCGATTGACGTGCGCGCGATGTTCCATCGTGGAAAGGGCGAGCCAGATCGGCCGCAGGACGAGCGGGAGGAGATCGTGATCATCGAGGGCACCGCCACGGAAATCCCCCACGTGAAGCGGTGCAAGAAGTGCAGCGCGGAATTGCCTGGCAGTTGGACTGGCAAGCGCTGCGACGCCTGTGCGGCGGAGCATAAACAGAAAGCCGAGGCAATAGTGGCGGCGGCCGGTGCCGGTGTCGCCGCCGCGGCACCGGCGATCGTCAAGTACGGCCCCAAGGTCGCCAAGACTGCGCTCAACGTCGTCAAGCGCGTCCTGTGAGCAGCCTCGTCGGCGAAGCGATCGACCCGATTCGACGCTACCTGAGGTGACCAAAACTTACCAGCCGGCTACTTTCCGCGAGTTCGAGTACAGTGAGGAACACCAGCCAAGGATAGGCGAACGTCAGCGGTCTTGCGCGGTGGACTTGACGCGAGACTTTGACGAATCCCGAAGCTGGTGGGCACGTGCGAGTGCACCCTATATTGCAACAACGGGTCCGGCGGCTTCGGCTGCCGGGCCCGGTTTTTGTTCCGAGGATCAGGGTATCTGCGTTAAGTGCATGGATTCGGGGGTCGGCGGAGGTTGCATTCGGCTTAAGTGCATGACCCGCCAAGTAGACCGGTCGAGCTTTATATTGTTTCACCAATTAATACGAGTGATTGGCAATTGAAATATCAATAAAAGGACTTGCGACAGCTTCCATCCGTCCGGGATACATTGACCGGTCATGCACTTAAGCCGAATGCAACCCTGGCCGACCCCGGAAATCATGCACTTAGCCGGAATGGGGACCATATCGCAGCAATGTGCAGGCAATCACGACCGCCAAAACCTGTTTTCAATCGCGGATGGGTTGGAGGATTCGGTCCGCCGCCAGGTCGCGTCGGCGCATCCAATCCTCACCTTGTCGTTGGGCCTCCTCGAGGATGGATCCCTCGTCAGCGACAGTGAGGTGACCTCCTTTCACCAAGGTACGTCCATCGACGATGACGGTGTCCACAAAGCTGCCCTGCATGGCGAACACGAGCGCCCAGATGAGGTTCGTCTCCGTACGTTCCGCGTTCCAGCACACCGGCCGGAGGCTCGGATGGTCCAGGGACACCATAATGAGGTCGGCCTTCTTGCCCACCTCCAACGAACCGACCTGGTCATCGATGCCCAGCGAGCGCGCACCGTTGATGGTGGCCATGCGCAGCATCTGCCGTGCGTCGAACACCTTGGCGTCCCCATAGCGGACCTTCTGCATGAGGGAGGCGACCTTCATCTCCTGGAAGAGGTCCATGCTGTTGTTGTCGATTGGCCCGTCGCTGCCGAGGGACACATTGACGCCCGCCTCCAGCATGTCCTTGACGGGTGCGGTGCCGCAGCCCAGTTTGGCGGCGGAGATCGGGCAGTGGCAGATGCTCGCGCCGGCCGCGGCCACGAGATCCATGTCGGAGCGCGAGATGGGCACGCAGTGGCCCAGGGACAGGAAATCACCCAGGAATCCACGCTGGCCGAGCAATTCGATGATGCTCATGCCGAACCGGTTCCGAGCGGTGGTCTCCTCCTCCGCGTGCTCGGGACCATGGGTGTGGATGCGTACCCCGTACTTGTCATGCATGGCGAGCGCGTCGCGGTACATCTGCTCGCTGCAGTAGAACACGTCCTCGATGCCGGCCTCCACCTGGACACGGCCGTCGAAGGCGCCATGCCAGTCGCGGATGAGCCGTTCGTTGGATTCGCTGGTCTCGAAGAAATCGTAGGGGTCCACGTCCGCCGCGTAAGGCGCGAGGAACACGCGCAATCCCATGTCGCCGCCCACTTGGGCCGCCTGGTCCATGTACCGGTGCATGTCCTGCACGGTGGTGGTGCCGTTGAGCAGGCATTCCATGTATCCCAACCGGTAGGCGGCCTTGGCGTCCTGCGGGGTGCAGGTGCGGTGCTCGAGATCATAGACGGGAAGCCAGTCGACCAGGTCAAGGTTCTCGTCGACCCCGCGGATGAGGGAGGAATGGTTGTGCGTGTCGATCAGGCCGGGGAGCACCACGAAGCGTCCGGCGCAGTCGGTGACGTCGGTGTCCGCGGGCACCGGCACCTCATCGGATGGCCCGAGCGCGACGACGCGCGTGCCGTCAATGAGGATGGTGGCATCCGGCAGGACCGTGTCATTCCTGTCGACGGTGAACACGATGGCGTGGGTGATGGCCTGCATGACGCTCTCTCTTTCTCGCGTGGTCGGCGGCATGGGGGCCACTCTCCCTCGGGACGGTTGCCGGCGCGTAAAGGGGACATGTAGCGCGTGGCGAGGGGAATGGACAGATTGTCATCCCAAGGGACTTGCACCGGGTGAGTGTTCCATGTCCCGGACAGGACAATCCCCTCCGCTCCAATGCGCGATCGGGGCGGAGGGGAAAGGAAAGCAAAAAGAGGGAGGGTCACGAATGCGCCGGAATCATCACCTCCTTCACGGTCTTCGCCGGTGTGCGCTCCATCAGGGTCCTTCCTTCGCGCATGCTGAGCAGCACGGGCGCATGCGTGTTCAGGGCGGTGTAGAAGTCGGGGGCGTCGAGGATGACGAAGCTGGCGGCCTTGCCTACCTCGATGCCGTAGTGGTCGGTCACGTGCAGGGTCTTCGCTCCATTGGTGGTCACGAAGCGGTAGGCGTCCTGCAGCTGCCGGTAGCCCATGAGCTGGGCGGCGTAGACGCCCATGTACACCACGTCCATCATGTTGCCGGTGCCCAGCGGGCTCCACGGGTCGCGCAGGTCGTCCTCACCGAAGGCGACGTTGATGCCCTCGGCGTCGAGTTCCTTGACGCGAGTCAGGCCGCGGCGCTTGGGATAGGTGTCGAAGCGTCCGCCCAGATGCATGTTGACCAAGGGATTGGAGACGAAATTGATGCCGGACATGCGCAGCAGCCGGAACAGCTTGTACGTGTAGGCGTCGTTGTAGGAGCCCATGGCGGTGGTGTGCGAGGCGGTGACGCGGTCGGCCATGCCGGTCTCGAGCGCATCCGTGGCCAGGGTCTCCAGGAACCGTGAGGCAGGGTCGTCGATCTCGTCGCAGTGCACGTCCACGAGCTTGTCGTTCGCGCTGGCCAGGTCCATGAGGAAGTGGATGGACTCGACGCCATAGTCACGGGTGAACTCGTAGTGGGGGATGCCCCCGACCACGTCGGCGCCCGCGTCGATCGCGCGTTCCATCAGGCGCCGTCCGTCAGGGAACGAGAGGATGCCTTCCTGCGGGAAGGCCACGAGCTGCAGTTCGACGACGTCCTTGACCTCCTCGCGCACCTCGACGAGGGCCCGCAGGGCCACGAGGTCGGGGTCGGTGACATCCACGTGGCTGCGCACGAACTGGGTGCCATGGCTGGCCATGAGCCACAGGGCGCGCACGGCGCGCTCCTGCGCCTCCTCGACGGTCAGGGCCTGCTTGCGCATCGACCAGATGCGGATGCCATCGAACAGGGTACCCGATTCATTCCATTCGGGCTCACCGGCCGTGAAGGCCGAGTCGAGGTGCACATGCGGGTCGACGAAGGGCGGAAGCAGCAGGTGTCCGGCGCCCTCGACGACCTGCTCGCCGTCGGCCGCCAGCAAGGTGCCGACGGGAGCGATCTCCTTGAACCTACCGTCCTCGATGCGGATGTCGCTGGCCGGTTCGGCGTTCTCGATGCGCACGTCATGGATGATCATGGCCCTGTCCCCTTTCTCGGTTCCTCAGTCGAGCGCCAGTGCGGGCATAGGGGCGTCGAGCTCGAAGCGACGCTCCATGGCGGTGGCCCTGGCGAGCACGAAGTAGGTCAGGCCGGAGGTGAGGATGCCGGCCAACCAGGAGAGGTCGATGCCGCCCATGGCGGTGGCGATCGACCCCTGGAACAGGGGCAGCGACCCGTAGCTGAACAACCAGGAGGCGACCAGGCCCGCGAAGAAGGCGACCAGGGCCTGCCAGCACACCAGGCGCTTGGCGGCGCCGCGCGGTTCGAGCACATCGGAGAAGTCGCTGCGGTGGCGCTCGATCACGTAGAAGTGCACGAACATGACGCCAGCCCACACGGAGGTCCAACCGGCGACGGCGGAAAGCCAGCCGTCGAGGGTGTCGCCGATGTTGTTGATGCCCAGAAACAGGCACACGCCCAGCCACGCGAAGACACCCACGCCGACGTTGAGGGCACGGCGATCGACCTTGAGGTCGAGGCACTGCACGGACAGGGTGAAACTGTAGATGTTGAGGATGTTCGTGGCGATGGGGCCGTGCAGGACAAGCAGGAGCACGGGGATGGCCAGGGAACCGAAGTTGTCGACGATGAGCTGGCCGGGGTCGATGGTGCCGGACTTGGTGGCCAGGGTGGCGCCGAGCAAGCCGAGCCACACGACTGGAATGAGCTGGCCCAGGGCGCTCGCGGAGAACAGCTTGCGCTTGGGTACGTCCTTGCTCACGAAGCGTGAGTAGTCACAGGCATAGGTCAGCCAGGTGAAGCCCCAGCCGATGCCCACGGCGGTCATGACCGAGGAGATCGCGGCCCACTTGTCGGTGCCGCCGGTGAGGGTGCCCTGGTAGTTCCAATCGATGCCCATGAATCCCCAGGCGGCGATGGTCATGGCCAGCAGGATCACGACAGTGGGCGGCACGGTCCACTTCTCGAAGGTGGAAATGGCCTTGTAGCCGAAGAAGGAGACGATGACCTGGATCACCATGACGATGGCAGCGATGCCGGCCTTGAGCCAGAAGTGGCCTTCCGTGGTGTCGATGACGCCGACCTTGACCAGCAGCGCGGCCACCAGATCGAGCACGACCCACGTGTTGACGGCGCACCAGCCCACCACGACGACCGCTTGGATGGCGCTGGGCAGGTAGTTGCCCACGCGGCCGAACACGCGTCGGCCAAGGAGCATGGCGCTCAGTCCGGTCTTCTGACCCAGCAGCACCATGCAGCCGAAGATCGACAGGCCGATGACGTTGCCGACGAGGATCACGGCGAAGGTCTCCCAGATGCCCAGTCCCATCTTGATGCCCAACGCGCCGAGCAGCCAGTTGATGGGTGCCACGTTCGCGCCGAACCAGGTCCAGAACTGTCCGAAGATGCTCTTGGTCTTCTCTTTCTCGGGGATGACCTGGAGGAAGTCCTCGCAGCCCTCCTGTTCCTGTTGCGGTGCGCCTGCGCCGGTGCGCGGTCCTGTGGTCGCGATGGGCATGTCACTCATCGGGGATCACCTTCCCTTCGTCATGGGGTCCTTCAAGTGGAGTATGGATGTCACACTCGCACTGTCGGACATCGGGTTTGCCCCGATGTGACCCTCATGTTTCACTCCGCCACGGTTTGATGGACGAACCGTCCACCACTCCGCAAAGGGAAAACCCCATGGCAACGGCACCGGTAGCGAACGTCTCAGCGGCGCAGAATCAGTGCCATGCGCGCCGCCAACGCCAGTTGGGGCCACACCGGCGAGCCGTTGGGATCGATGCCGGTGAGCATGTGCACCCTGTCCAGTCGGTTGTACAGGGTCTGCCGCTGGATGCCCAACGACGAGCATGCCTGGGTCTTGTTGTGGGCCGTGTCGAAACATGCGGCCAAGGTACGCAGCAGTGTCCCGTCGCGCAGCAGCACGGAGCCGAGCATGACCCCCGTGAAGACGGCCGCCGGCTCCCCCAGGCACCCCTCCCCCAGACAGTAGGTGCCCAACACATCACCCACCGTGCGGATGCTGCCCCATTTGGCAGGGGTGCGGCGCATCACAGTCAACTGCGTCGCCAGGAGCGTCCGGTCCGTCTCCGGATGTCCCCGCAGCACCGCGCAAGGCTTTCCGGTCTCCAAGGGGGCCAGCATCATATTGAGACGGGCCAGGTCGCCGCGCGCGTCGATGGGGACGCGCACCAACAGGTACAGGGTGTCCTCCTCGAGCACGATGCCCAGTGGGGCGCCGTAGGCCGTACCCATCGCGTCGAGCACCGAGCGCACCGGTCCCATCGCCTCGTTGAGCGACCGCATGCGTACCACCAAGGGCACGTAGGTGTCCCCTGCCACCAAGGGGACCTGGGAAACGAGCATGTCCAGAATGGCAGCCGCGCGTCCGTCGCTGCCCTGCGCCTCCATCGTCGCCGTCGTATCGCGCAGGGTGACGGCCGGTGCGTCCGCGAGGTGCTTGACGATCCGTTCCAATGCGGCCGACAGGTTCGTCACGGACACCGGGTCGAACACGCGCACACGCTGTGAGAGCTCCACCACCAACGTAGGCAATCCTCCGACGTCGACCGGCACGCGTGAGGTGGGTGCGCCGACCTCCTCCGGGAGGAAGGCCGGGCCGGCCTCGCCCACCAATCGCGCATGCGCATCGTATATGGCCACGCTCTCTCCGAACACCTCCGCCAGTACTCCCGCCAGGTCCGCCACTGCGGCACCCTCGGGCATCTCATGGCGCAATACAGTGGACAGTTCGTCCACGTCCATGTGCACCGTGAGCTGGTCGGTGACAATGAGCGTATCGATGCTCTGGCACAGTTCAACGAAGGGGATGCGGCGGCGCAGCCCGATCACCGGCAGGGCGCGCCGCTCGGCCCATACCCGCAGCGCCCGCGGCACGGTACGCACGCCTTCCACCAGTTCGATCGCTAATCCGGCTGCACCGATGTCCGCCAACGAATCCACGTATCGCACCAGCTCGGTGTCGTCCAGATGCGCCAGCAAGGCGCTCCCCTCGACCAGCACGAGCTCACCGCCCGACAGGAACCGTGCCGCGTCGTACCGTTCGTTCGTGACCACCCAGCGCACCGCATTGCCCAATCCGGCCGCTCCGGCCACCACTTCCGGATCGGTCAGCCGCATGGCCGAACGTTCCAACACTTGGTCCATCGTCACCGTCATACAAACCGTCCAATCCCCGGGCCTCCGCGCTCATGCGCGCGTTACGCCACCGCAAATGACGCCGCCGAGAATATCGGCCAGAGATTACGGCCCGCGGGCGTCCCGGTTACGACTCGCGCATCGCCGGCCGCCGCCCCCACGAAAGGAACACGCCATGGCCACCACCCTGTTCACCAACGCCCGCCTCGCCGGCGTCGACGGCCCGCAGGACCTGCTCGCCGTCGACGGCCGCTTCGCCGCCATCGGCCCGGACCTCGCCGGGCGCGCCGCGCTGCTGGCCGCCGACGGCGCGCCCGTGCGCACCGTCGACCTCGCCGGGCGCCTCGTCACCGCGCCGTTCTGCGACACCCACCTGCACCTCGACTACGTGTTCACCGCGGGCAAACCGGGCGCCACGAACGGCACCGGCACGCTGTTCGAGGGCATCCAGCGGTGGGGCGAGACGAAGGCGGACCTGACCGTCGCCGACGTCAAGGAGCGCGCGATGGCGGCCGTCGCCAAGGAGGTGCGCCACGGCGTGCAGTACATCCGCACGCACGCCGACGTCACCGACCCCAAGCTCACGAGCCTGCGCGCGCTGCTCGAGCTGCGCGACGAGCTGCGCGACACCGTCACGATCCAAGTCGTCGCGATGCCGCAGGAGGGCATGTACGCGTACCCCGGCGGACGCGACCTCGTCGAGGAGGGCCTCAAGCTCGGCGCGGACTGCGTGGGCGGCATCCCGCACTACGAGCCGTGCCGCGAGATGGGCGAGCGCTCCATGCACGACGTCGTCGACCTGGCCGTCCGCTACGGGCGCATGATCGACGTGCACTGCGACGAGACCGACGACCCGATGTCGCGCTACGTCGAGCTCCTCGCCGCGCTCGCGCACGCCGAGGGCATCGGCGCGATGACCTGCGCGAGCCACACGTGCTCGCTCGGCTCGGTCGACGACAGCTACTTCTTCCACCTGCTCAAGCTGCTGCGCGCCTCGCGGCTGAACTTCGCGTGCGCGCCGACAGAGAACCTGTACCTGCAGGGCCGCCAGGACACGTACCCCAAGCGCCGCGGCATCACGCGCGTCAAGGAGCTCACCGACGCCGGCGTGAACGTGTCCCTCGGCCAGGACTCGATGTGCGACCCGTGGTACCCGCTGGGCAACGGCAACATGATGGTCATCCTCGACTACCTGCTGCACGTCGGGCAGATGATGACGCGCGCGGAGATCGACCGCGCGCTCGACTTCGCGACCGTGAACGGCGCGGTGACGATGATGCTCGACGACTACGGCCTAGCCGTGGGCAACCCCGCGAACTTCATCGTGCTCGACGCCGCCTCGCCGTTCGAGGCGGTGTACGAGCGCGCCGACGTGCTCGCCTCGTACCGCGCCGGCGAGCCGCTGTTCACGGCGACGACGACGGTGGAGTCGCCGCTGGAGTGGATGGCGTGACAGGGCGTCGACGGGGCGTCGACGAAACACGGAGCCCTCTGCGTTCAGGTTTCCCTGAACGCAGAGGGCTCCGGTTAGTGGTCGGCCGGCCGCGCAGTGGATCGTCGACAGTCGACAGTCGTGAATCGACAGTCGTGAACCGACAGTCGCGCCGGCCGGCGAGCGCGTCAGCGGCGCTCGCCGCGGTGGTCGTCGGCGCGTGCCTCGTCGTTCGCGATGACGCGCAGCTCCTGGTTGACGGCCTCCTGGTGGATCTCGCTCGACATCGTCTGGTCCTTCTGGGCCACGTGGCGGGCGGACTCCTCGGCGGACTCGATGATGTCCTCCTCGGGGATGGGCCGCGCGAAGTTCCAGATGAGGAACGCGACGCCCACGATGAGCATGATGATGCCGGTCCACAGGTTGATGGCGATGCCGCCGGTCTTGTCCATGCCGTCGTTGGGGTTGAAGATGCCCACGCACGTCACGATCACGCCGTAGATCGTGAACAGCACGCCGAGCAGCAGCCGCAGGTCGTTGCGCCGCGCGCCGGCGACGGCCTCCTTCTTCTCCTCGGGCGTGAGTATCGACTCCGCCTTGGCCAGCTTCTTTTCCTCTTGCGCTAGTGCCTTGTCCATGACCAGCTCCTCAGGTCCTCACCGGATACATCTTCCATTGTTGTCTTGTTCGTTTTCTTCGTTGCGTTCGTTTTCGTTGCGTCCATTGCCGCGCACCGCCCGTCAGAAGAACGGGATGTACATCAGCAGGCTGATGACCAGGATCGTCATGCCGATGGGGAACGGACGGCGGTACCAGGCCACCTTGACGGTGCCGTCGGCCTGCAGCATCGGCTGCAGCTGGCCGGCGCGCTCCTCGGCACGCTGCTGCTGCTTGCGGGTGCGGAAGTACTTCATGCCGCCGGTCGCGAAGGTCAGGCCCTCGAGTTCCTTGTCGGTCTTCGGCTTGGTGAACGCGGAGATGATCGCGCCGACGATCCATGTCGCCAGCAGCGAGATGATCGCGCCGTACATCGTCTCGGCGGTGTCGGAGCCGAAGATCGGCGTGCCGTGCGCCTTGGAGACCACGTAGCACACGTACGTGATGAGCGGGGCGATGATGCCGCACACGTAGGCCCAGGTTCCGGCGGGGCCGGTCAGGCGCTTCCAGCACAGGCCGAGGATGAACACGGCGAACAGCGGGGCGTTGAAGAAGCTGAACAGCGTCTGCAGGTAGGTCATGATGTTGCCGAACTGCGACGCCACCCACGCGGTGCCCACGGAGATGAGGATGCCGATGACGGTGATCCAGCGGCCGAGCTTGAGGTAGTACTTGTCCTCCTTGCCCGGGCGGATGTAGTCCTGGAAGATGTCGTAGGACATGACCGTGTTGAACGACGACACGTTGGCGGCCATGCCGGCCATGAACGACGCCATCATGCCGGTGACGGCGATGCCGAGCACGCCGTTCGGCAGGTACATCTGGAACAGTTTAGGTATGGCCTCGTTGTACTGCAGGGTGCCGTCGGCGAACAGGTTGCCGACGGTGGCGGCGGCGATCAGGCCTGGGATGACGACGACCATCCAGATGAGCATCTTCGGGATCGCGCCGACGATGGGCGTCATGCGCGCCGCGTTCATGTTCTTCGCGGCGAAGGCGCGCTGCACCTCGGTGAAGTTCGTGGTCCAGTAGCCGAAGCCGAGCACGAAGCCCAGGCCCATGATGATGCCGAACCAGTCGGCGCCGATCGGGTTGGTCACGTGGCCGATGCCGGTGCCGCCCCAGGCGCTGAGCATCTGGGTGCCCTGGAAGGCGGTCTGCAGGCCACTCCAGCCGCCGACGCGGTGCAGGCCGATGACGGTGACGGGGATGAGGGCCGCGATGATGACGAAGAACTGCATGACCTCGTTGTAGATGGCGGAAGTCAGGCCGCCCAGCGTGATGTACGCGAGCACGAAGGCCGCGGAGACGCCGATGGCGAGCCACTGGTTCCAGCCCAGCATGGCCTGCAGGATCAGCGCCATGGCGAACAGGTTGATGCCCGCCTGCAGGATGGTGGAGACCGCGAAGCAGATGGACACGGTCAGGTGCGCGCCCTTGCCGAATCGCTTGAGCATGAACTCGGGCACCGAGCGCACGCCGGAGCCGTAGTAGAACGGCATCATGAAGATGCCCAGGAAGATCATGCCCGGCACGGCGCCGATCAGGTAGTAGTGGATCGTCGACATGCCGATCTGCGCGCCGTTGGCGGCCATGCCGAGGATCTCGGTGGCGCCCAGGTTGGCCGCGCAGAACGCCAGGCCAGCGATCCAGGCCGGCATCGACCTGCCCGCCAGAAGGAAGTCCTCGCTGGACTTCTGTGTGCGGTGCACCGAAAGGCCGATCCACACGATCATCGCGAAATACAGGATCAGCAGCAGTCAATCCACCCAGTTCAGGCTCAGCCGTATAGCTGAGGCGTTGGCGCTCTGCGCCAGAACCATATTCATCCCTGCCTCCTCGCCGGTGACGGTTCTCTCCCCCATGCCCGAAAGCCGCTTTGCTTCCGTGGTCATGAGCGGTTTTGTTATAACGCTGTGCAGTGATATTCACATCCAGAGCGAAATCCGCACACCACAGCACACCAAAAACCCATCAAATCAACATGGATTGTGCAAGGTTTTGTCCACGCGCTACCCGCCTCCACTGCCCCCCCCCCTCGCATCATCCCTTCGCCTCGGCTCCCTCGCGTCGGCCCTCCTCGCGACACCAAGACCTCCTTAACGCGACACATGCATCGCACTTAAGGGCGGCATGCATCACCCGAAACTCTCCCACGACGCAAAAGTGTTCTTAATGCGACACATGCATCGCACTCAAGGCCGTCATGCATCATCGGAAATCCTCCCGCGATGCAAAGGTGCCCTTAACGCAACACATGCATCATGCTAAAGGGCGGCATGCATCACCCGAAAACTCTCCCGCGATGCAAAGGTGCCCTTAACGCAACACATGCATCGCACATAAGCACACCATGCCTTACCCGAAACCCTTCCCGTGATGCATAGGCCTCCCTGACGCAACACATTCATCGCACTAAACAGGGGTTTGCATCGCGCGAAGCCCTTCCCGCGACACATCTTGTCGCCGCAAGCGCATCTTTCGTCGCGGTAAGCGCTTCCCGCGACGCATTCACCTCCCCCGCCAAGAGTTTTCATCGCCGGAAGCCCTTCCCGCGACACATCCCACCCTTATCCATGACACATTCATCACACCTAACCAGGGTCTGCGTCATCCGATCCGCCACGCCTCTCTGAAGTGCCCCCCTATAACGAATCGAATGCCCCCTATAACGCAGAGAAGGGCCTATAACACAGAGAAACCTTTAACACAGAGAAGGACCTCGGCCCTCAAGAGCGGACCTCGCAGAGCAGGGGCCCGAGGTCAAAAGAACCAAGCCCGACCACAAAGGACAGCCCTCAACAACAAAGGACCGGCCCCGGCAACCTTCCTGGTTGCCGGGCCCGGTCCTTTCGAGCCTGGATTCAAAGCGCCGCCTTAAAGCCCCGCCCTAAAGCCTCGCCTTGAAACCCTGCCACACCCCGCCGCTAGTTCTTCGTGAACGTGGCGTTCGCGTAGTCGATCGTGTAGCCGTTGGCGGCGTTGTACACCTTCACGCACTGGTCGATGGAGTCGTCGCTCGTGAGGATGTTCACGATGCTCACCTTCGGCACCATGTCGTTGTCCTCATAGATAGGAGTGACGTTGTAGTACACGACGCCGTCCTTGTGCTTGTCGAGCCAGTCGCGCGCCAGCGTCTCCGTGTACGCCATGCCGCCGGCCGGGTTGTTGTCGCCGACGTTCTGCATGCGCGTGCCGATCACCATGTTGTCCGCGGTGTCCGCGCCGCCCAGCGACTTGGCGATCTCGTGCGAGCGGTTCCAGAAGTTGCCGTGGTACTTCTTGCCCGTGTCGAGCGTGATGTACACCTTGGGGTTCGACTTCGGCCAGCCGGCGGGGTCCTGCATGTTGCGGTCGCGCTCGGAGCCCTCCTCGCGCATCTTCTGCGTGACGGTCGCCTCGGCCACGCCCGCGCGGCCGAGCGAGTCGACCTCGGCGTTCTTGACGGTGCCCTTGGGCAGCGTCTTGTCGACGCTCGCCTTGCCGATGACCTCGTAGTAGTTCGGCGCCTTCTGCATCGTCCAGTCGAGCGAGCCGACGTTGCTCGCGGTGTACGAGCCGAACTCGGCGGTGGTGGTGTCGCCCGAGCCGGCCGCCGCGGTCGACTGCGAGACGGTGACGTCGCCCGCGCGCGACGCGCCGCACGCGCCCAGCGACAGCGACAGCGCGACGGCCGACAGCACGGCCGCCGCGCGGGTGAACAGACTCTTGGCACGCATGGGATTTCCTTTCGCGCAAAAACGCCGGGCATCCCGGGTGCCGCCCGGTGCCCGGACCGGATGGAACGGTGATGTCTCCATCGTAGGCCGCCGCGGCCACGCGCAAGGCCTCCCACGCTCACCGCGCAGCGCCGGCGCGTCGCGGCCGCGTACGCCGTGGCGCGCATGCGCCGTAGCGCGCGTGCGTCGTGGCGCGCGACGATGTCGACAACGTGCCGCCCGACGACGTGCCGCCCGACGACGATGTCGACGACGTGCCGCTCGACGTGCCGCCCGACGGCGATGTCGACGGCGATGCCGACGACGCCGTCGACGGCCGTCGACTACACGGTGGCGCAGATGACCGGGTGGGCCTTGACGTAGTCCTCGAGGAGCTGGCCCTTGGTCCAGTACGGCATGCCGACGTGCTCGAAGTCGCGCGACTCGTCGTAGTCGTCGCACTGGTAGTCGACGTAGTAGAGCTTCTCGTCGTGCACGACGAAGTTCGCGGGGAACCAGTCGATGCCGATGTGCTTGCGTGTCAGCCGGTCGGCCGCCGCGCGCACCTGGTCGAGGTACGTGTCCTGCATCTGCCCCGTCATGACGAGCTCGAGCACCGTCGGCCCGCTCACGCTCTCCTTGAGGATGCGCTCGTTCTCGATGTCCACGTCGAGCATCGCCGGCACGCGCACCCCAAGCTCGCACAGCCGGCGGTAGTCGGTGATGTCCTCGCGCACATGTTCGCCGACCCGGTGCAGCTTGCCCGGCGTGTAGCACATCTACTTGAGCACGTACTTGCGCTGGGGCAGCTTGTGGTCGGCCACAAGGAAGGAATAGCTGTGCTCCCCCTGGCCGATGAGCTTGAGCACGTCCAGCTGTCGTCCATTGACCGTAACCGTCTTCATATTATGTCATTTTAAAGGAGCGACGACCCACACGCGCGACAACTCAGCTGCGCGCCGAACCACGTATTTTAGCCGACAGAACGGGGTCGTCCGACCACATCCGACCCCCGTCAAACCACCGCGGCAGGCCGTCCGACCACACACGCGCCCCGTCCCGCCACAACAGCTGACCGACCGACCACAACAGCTGACCGACCGACCACCGCGGACAGCTGTCCGACCACCGCCGGCCGCCCGGGCGCACGCCCGCAACAGTGGGCACATGGCCGTCGACTCCCCACTCCACCTTCGCAAAACGCGCGAACCAAAGTGGTTACATGGTGGGCACGATTGCCGTCGCACAGGCGCGACGGACCACACCGCCACACACAACCACGGACGACGAGGTCCACCGGAAAGGAGCGGGCACACCCATGACCAACCCCACCACCAACCACACCAACACCACCAAGGGCCGCGTGCTGATCACCGGCGCGGCCGGCGGCCTCGGCCGCGCCTTCGCCGAGGTCTTCGCCGAGCACGGCCACGACCTCGTGCTCGCCGACATCGACGAACCCGGCCTCGTCAAGGCCGCCAACGAGCTCACCGCCCGCTACGGCGTGCGCGCCGACTACTTCCCCGGCGACCTCTCGAAAACCGAAGGCGCGCAGGAGCTCTACGACGCCGTCACCGCGCACGGCATCCACGTCGAGCAGCTCGTCAACAACGCCGGCGCCGGCCTGCAGGACCGCGTCGTCGACATCGACCCCGACCGCATGATCGGCCTGATCACGCTCAACGCCGTGAGCGTCGCCGTGCTGTGCCGCCTCTTCGGCGCCGACATGGTGCGCGCCGGCCACGGCCGCATCCTCAATGTCTCGTCCCTGGGCGCGCTCGTCCCCGACCCCTACTTCAACGTCTACGGCCCGACGAAGGCCTTCGAGTACCGCCTGACCGAAGCGATGTACGGCGAGCTCAAGGGCACCGGCGTGACCGTGTCCGTCCTGTGCCCCGGCCCGATCAAGACCAACTGGGCCGCGCACGCCGGCAAGGCGGACAGCTCCACCGCCGGCGACCCCATCGACACCGCGCGCCCCGCCTACAAGGCGATGCAGAAGGGCAAGCTGACGATCATGCCGTCGCTGCTCAACCGCGTCGAGCACGGCGTGCTGTCGCTGCTGCCGCAGAAGGCGCGCGTCGACGTCGTCGCCGCCTGGCAGCGCTCCCTTATCGCCAAGGCCCACGCCGCGGACCGTCCGACCGCACCGGAAGGCCGTCCGACCACAGCGGAAGCCCGTCCGACCACCGCCTAGCCCCGTCCGACCGCACCGGAAGGCCGTCCGACCACCGCCGCGGACCGTCCGACCGCAGCGCCGGCTACCACACGCGGCTGATCGCGGCGGTCAGCTCGGGCATCAGCGCCATGACCTCCTCCATGCGCACGCGCTCGGGGTGCTCGAGGCGGAACCTGACGAACGCGAGCATCATCCCGGTGAACATCTCGACCATGAGCTCGCGGTTGACCGTCGGCGCGCCGTCGCGCACGGGCAGGCGCAGCGCGCCGTCGCGCGCGTCGGTGTCGAACAGCCGCCGCCACAGGTACGCGGCGATGCCGTCCTTCCACCGCGCGACGAACCGCTCGTCGGGCACATCGACGACCAGCAGCCGGAACAGCTCCTCGTCGGCCTCGATCACGCGCACGACCGTGGCGAACGCGTCGGTCATCACCGACGCGTTCGGCTCGTCGAGCGGGTCGCTGGCGACGGCGGCGAGCCGGTGCAGCAGT
>JAXJQE010000154.1:0-11211 GCA_036311305.1 Bifidobacterium sp. | reverse complement strand
GTCCCGGGGCGTTCCTGTGCTGGTGGCTGGCGATGGGACTGCTGGGCCTGGCGTGGATCGCCGCATGGCGACTCGTGCGGCCCGGGCGGCGCAAGGTGGCGTTCGTGCCGCCGATGGCCGCGGCGGCCATGCTCGCCGTGCTGGCGTGCGCGTGACGCCCCGGGCGCCGCGTCGCCGGCCGCCCACGACCGTGGGCACGTCCGCCGGGTCCGCGTGCGCCCCGCGTCGCCGTCGACGGCGCCGCGGGGCGCACGCGTACCCGTCCGTCAGTTGGCGTCCGGGTTGTTGGTCTTGTACTCCTGCACGTACTGCTGGAACGTGTCGTAGTTGTCGGTGAACTTCGTCTCGCCGGTCTTGAGGTTGACGGTGACGAAGTACAGCCAGTTGCCGTCCTCCGGGTGCAGCGCCGCGTTGACGGCGTCGTCGCCCGGATTGCTGATCGGCGTGGGCGGCAGGCCCTTGTTCACGCGCGTGTTGTACGGGTTGGAGCCGTCGTTGAGCTGGTCGTTGGTCAGCTGCGTGCCGGTGGTGTCGAAGCCGTAGGCGACGGTGCTGTCCATGCCGAGGGTCATGTCCTTGGCCAGGCGGTTGTCGATGACGCGGGCGACCTTGCCGTAGTAGTCCGGCGAGTTGACCTCGGCCTCCACGATGGAGGCGATGATGAGGATGCGCTCGCGCTCCTTGCCCTGGGGCACCCCCAGCTCGTCGAGCTTGGCGATGCGCGCGTCGACCATCTGCTTGAGCATGGCCTTGGGGCTCTTGTCGTCGCCCACGCTGTACACGCCCGGCTCGAGCCAGCCCTCGAAGCTGCCGTTGGCCTCTTCGGGCAGCAGCTCGGCGATGATGTCCTTGTCCTTCACGGCGTCGGTGTACACGCTCAGCGGCTGGTCGGTGGCCTCGGCGGCGCGCTGCAGGACCTCCTTGAGCCGTTCGCCCTGGCGCACCTCCACGAAGCCGCTGGCATTGCCCTGGTCGGCGAGGAACTTGGCAGCCCCGCTGGCCTTCATGTGCTTCTTGAGGGCGTAGGTGCCCGGGTACATGGTGAGATTGTTGGCGCTGACGACGCTGGTGAAGGCGTCGACGGACTTGATGACGTCGTCCGCCTTGAGCTTCTCGGCGATCTGGGTGACGCCCTCGCCGGCGTCCACGGTGAAGGACACGCTGCCCTCGCCCGGGCCCGGGTAGTCCTCGACCACGCTCGAGTCGTCGGAACCGGTGGCGGCGCGCCACGAGCGCACCAGGCGCACGCCGACGACGCACGCCACCACGACGATGGCGACGGCGACGACGGCCGCGACGATCTTGGCGATGCGCTGCTGCTTGCGCCTGGCGCGGTTGCGGCGCATCTCCTTGCGCGACTTCGGCGGCTGCGGCGGGCGGGGCGCGCCGCCGTCGGCCGCGCCGGCGTCGTCCTCCGGCCACGCGTCGTCCACCTGGTCGAAGAAATCGTGGATATCGTCCGACACTCTCGCTCCTCTATCGGTCCGCCCGGTCGATGGCGGATTGCAGGATCGTCATCGCCGCCTGCTGGTCCACGACCCGGCGGTGGCGGCGGCTGTCGAGTTGCGCCGCGGCCAGCCGGTGGTGCGCGTCCACCGTCGTCAATCGTTCATCTTCGAGCACGACCTCCGGTCTCCAATCGATGCCGGATGCCGCATCGTGCAGTTCGCCGTCCAGGCGGCGCTCGAGCGCGCGCGCCCAGCGGCGCGCCTTCTTCGCGCTCTTGCCCTCGGTGCCGTCCAGTTGCAGGGGCAGGCCGACGACGACGCGCTCGACGTGCTCGTCCTCGATGACGTCGAGCACGTCGTCCAGCGCGTGGAAGGAATCGCCGTGGACCTGCACGTTGCCCACGGGATGCGCGAGGGTGACCTCCGGGTCGGACAACGCCAGTCCGACCCGGGCCTCCCCCAGGTCCACGCCCAGCCAGGTCACCGCCCGGCCCGGCTTCAGGCCTTGAGGGCGGCCTGCTTGAGGGCGGCCACCGCCTCGTCGAGCTTGGAGGCGTCGGAGCCGCCGCCCTGGGCGAAGTCCGGCTTGCCGCCGCCGCCACCGCCGAGGATCTTGGAGGCGTCGCGCACGAGGTCGCCGGCCTTGATGCCGTCCTTGCGGGCGGCCTCGTTGGTGGCCACGGCGATCATGGGCTTGCCGTCCACGTCCACGCCGGCCAGCGCCACCACGACGGGCTTGGCGTCGCCCAGGCGGTTGCGCAGGTCCATGACGGTCTTGCGCAGCACGTCGAAGGAGCCGAAGTGGCCCACGTTGCGCGCGGCCACGGTCACGGGCGCGTTGGAGGCCTCCGCCTCCTTGAGGATGGCGGGCACGGAGGCCTGCACCTGCGCCTCGTACATGTCGGCCAGCTTGCGGTCCTGGTCCTTGAGCTTGCCCAGCAGCGTGTTGATGCGCTCGGCCAGCTCGTCGGGGCGCGCGTTGAGCGTGTCGGACAGCTGGGAGACCAGCGCGTGCTCGCGGGCGTTGAAGTCGTAGGCGCTCTCGCCGACGAGCGCGTCGACACGGCGCACGCCGGAGCCGATGGAGGCCTCGGACATGATGTTGACGGAGCCGATCTTGCCGGCATAGTCGACGTGCGTGCCGCCGCACAGCTCGCGGCTCCAGCCGTCGTCGCCGATGGTGACGACGCGCACGATGTCACCGTACTTCTCGCCGAACAGGTGCATGGCGCCCAGGGCGATGGCGTCGTCGAACTTCATCTCCTGCGTGCTCACGCGCAGGTTGTCGCGCAGGCGGTCGTTGACGCGCGCCTCGACGGCGCTCATGAGCTGCTTGGTCGGGGCCTTGGGCCACTGGAAGTCGAAGCGCAGGCGGTTCGGGGCGTCCTCGGTGCCACGCTGGGTGGCGTGCGGGCCGAGCTCCTCGCGCAGCGCCTTGTGCACGATGTGCGTGGCGGTGTGCGCGCGGGCGATGGCGCCGCGGCGCTCCACGTCGATCTCGGCGGTGACCTCGGCGCCCACGACGAGGGTGCCCTCCTCGAGGCGGCACTGGTGCACGATGAGGTCCTTGATGGGCTTCTGCACGTCGTCGACCTCGAGCACGGCGCCGTCGTCGGAGATGATGGTGCCCTCGTCGGCGAGCTGGCCGCCGGCCTCCGCGTAGAACGGGGTGCGGTCGAGGATGACCTCGACGGTGGCCGGGGCGGAGGCGGCCGGCACGGAGCCGACGCCCTCCATCATGATGCCGATGACGCGGGCGCGGGCGGTAATGTCCGTGTAGCCGAGGAACTCGATCGGGGCCTGCAGGTTGTTCTTGAACGTGTCGTACTCGGACAGGTCCACGTTGTGGCGCTTCTTGAGCGCGTCCTGGCGGGCGCGGGACTTCTGCTCGCCCATCAGCTCGCGGAACTTCGCCTCGTCGACCTTGACGCCCTGCTCCTGGGCCATCTCGAGCGTCAGCTCGATCGGGAAGCCGTAGGTGTCGTGCAGCGTGAACGCGGCCTCGCCGGAGATGACGGGCTCCACGTCCTTGTCGCCCTCGGCCTTCTCCTCCTTGGCCTTGTCCTCGGCCTTGCCCAGGGCCATGTCGAAGATCTCCAGGCCGTTGGTCAGGGTGCGGCGGAACGCGTCCTCCTCGCCGTAGGCCGCCTCGGAGACGTCATGGAAGGTGGTGGCCAGCTCCGGGTAATTCGGCTCCATGGCGGCCTCGGAGACGGGCAGCAGCTCGGGCATGACCGGCTCGGTGACGCCCAGCACGCGCATGGCCTGCACGGTGCGGCGGATGAGGCGGCGCAGCACGTAGCCGCGGCCGGCGTTGCTCGGGCGCACGCCGTCGCTCATGATCATCAGGGCGGAGCGCACGTGGTCCGCCACGACGCGCATCTTGACGTCCGCCTGCTCGTCGGTGCCGTACTTGATGCCGGCGAGCTGCTCGGCCTTCTCGATGACCGGGTAGACCTCGTCGGTCTCGTAGATGTTGTTCTTGCCCTGCAGCAGGTACGCGAGGCGCTCGAGGCCCGCGCCGGTGTCGATGTTCTTGTGCTTGAGCTCGCCGGCGATGTGCAGGTCGGTCTTGGACTTGACGTTGTCCACCATGTAGTTCTCGAACACGAGGTCCCAGATCTCGATGTAGCGGTTCTCGTCCACGATGGGGCCGCCGTCCTTGCCGAAGGCCTCGCCGCGGTCCACGTAGATCTCGGAGCACGGGCCGCCGGGGCCGGGGCCGCCGGTGGTCCAGAAGTTGTCCTCCATGCCCAGGATCTGGATTTGCTCGGGGTCGACGCCCTCGTTCTTCCAGATGGCGCGCGCCTCGTCGTCGTCCGTGTAGGTGGTCATCCACAGCTTCTCGGGGTCGAAGCCGTAGCCGCCCTGCTCCACCGGGCTGGTGAGCAGCTCGTACGCGTAGTGGATGGCCTCCTCCTTGAAGTAATCGCCGAAGGAGAAGTTGCCCAGCATCTGGAAGAAGGTGCCGTGGCGGGTGGTCTTGCCCACCTCGTCGATGTCCAGCGTGCGCACGCACTTCTGGTTGCTGGCCATGCGGTGGCTCGGCGGGGTCTGCTCGCCCATGAGGTAGGGGATGAAGGGCACCATGCCGGCGATGGTGAACAGCGTCGTCGGGTTCGGTGAGATGAGCGAGGCGGACGGCACCACCAGGTGGTCCTGCTTCTTGAAGTAGTTGAGGTAACGCTGTGCGATCTCAGCGGTGCGCATGTGGTTGGGTCTCCTTGTTGTTCTTCTCTAAAATCGTGTGGCCGGCCGGCTACTTGAGCTTGCCCATGTACTTGCTGTTGAGTTCCTCCTCGCGGTCATGCTGCGCCGTGCGGAACTCGCTGACGAGGCCCTCCAGGGTGCGCATGCCGACGTTCTCCTGGTCGGGCCCGAGGATGAACTGGCGGGCCTTGTCCGGTGTGTTGGCCTTCACGTAGGCCTGCGCCTTGCTGACGGCGAGCACGCCGAGCACCACGCCGGCGCCGATCCAGAATACGCGCTTGAGCATCACTTCCCCTCGCTTTCCACGATGACGGTCGCCTCGGCCTTCGGCTCGGCGTCCTTCTTGTCCTTGTGCTTGCCCGCGAAGGACTGCGCGGTCGTCTTGATGGCGTAGAAGGTGGAGGCCAGCTTGATCACCGGCTTGCCCAGGAAGGAGCCGTAGAGGTTGGTCAGCGCGCCGACGTTGTTGACGGTGCTGGAGGCCGCCTCGGAGATCTTGTTGACGTCCGTGAGGGACTTGTTGACCTGCTGCACCGTCGTGACGCCCTCGTCCAGGGCGGGCAGCGCGTGGTCGCCGGCGTCCTTGACGGTCTCGGCGATCTGGTCGAACAGCTTGCCCAGGCGGATCAGCGGGTAGATGAGGAACCCTGCGAGTACGGCGAACGCGATCGCCGCGATCAGTCCTGCAATTTCTCCAGCTCCCATGGCTGTTACCTCGGTTTCCTCCGGCCATCGGGGCGACGGCGACGGTTACTTACCCGCCTTAGCGTAACCGTTCGCCCCGACGGGGCGCACGGGCCGTCCGCCCCGTGGCATCATCAATGTTCGTTGTAGGCGACCACCGTCATGGCGGACGCGAAATCGGCGTCCGGTTCGAAGTCGAGCCTCGTGACGGAGCCGTTGAGCGGGCGGACCGTCAGGTCGTAGCCCGCGGGGGCGAAGCGCTGCATCAGGGACAGCAGCGTGTTGCCGTGCGAGATCTGCAGGACGTTGTCGCCGTCGTGCAGGTCCGGGTTGGAGGCGACCAGGGCGTAGCCGCCGGCGATGCGCTCCCAGTATTCGGCATCGGACTCCGCGTCGTGGAAGGGGTCGGCCTCCTTGAGGAAGTCGCGGGTGGCGCCGATGCCGTACCGCTCCACGATCGCCGCGTACGTGGGTGTCCCGTGCGGGCCGCCGGCCGCCAGCCACGCCTGCCCCATGTCCTGGCCCTCCCAGTAGCCGTAGCACTGCTCGCGGAAGTGCATGTCGGCGACCAGCGCCGGACGCGCGTGCCCGTGCTCCTCGTTGATGTCGAGGATGGTGCGCGCGGTGTCCATGGCGCGGGTGGTGTCCGAGCAGTAGGCGGCGGCGAAGTCGATGCCGGCGAGCCGGCCACCGGCGCGCACCGCGTCCTCGCGGCCCGCGTCGGTCAGCGGGGAGTTCGACCAGCCCTGCAGCCGGTTGTACCGGTTGAACATGGTCTGGCCGTGCCTGACCAGGTAAAGGTGGAGTGTCATGCGTCCCAGCGTACAACGGCCCACGCGCGGGCGCGCGCGTGTAATCTGTAGGCATGAGTGGATTCTTCGTACGTTGGCTGGTCATGGCCATCGCCTGCGCGGCGATGGTGTGGCTCCTGCCCGGCATGCATGCCGTGGGGAACCCGGCGATCCTGGGCATCGTCGTGTTCGCCCTGTTTATGGCGTTGCTCAACGCCTCCATCAAGCCCGTGGTACAGCTGCTGGCGCTGCCGGTGTCCGTGCTGACGCTGGGGCTGTTCGCGCTCATCATCAACTGGCTGTTCATGGAGCTGGCCTCGTGGCTGTCGCTGTCCCTGTTCGGGGTGGGCGTCGTGGTCGGCGGCTTCTGGTGGTCGGTGCTCGGCTCGATCGTGATCTCGCTGGTCAGCGGCATCGTCAACTGGGCCATCGGGTCCTGACGGCCTCCCCCGCCGGCACCCTGCCGCGCATACGAAGGACCCCGCGTCCGGTGGGCGCGGGGTCCTTCGTGTAGGTCCTTGGGATGGTTAGATCCTGGGGCTGACGGGAATCCCTATCAGCGAGCGTAGAATTCGACGACGTACTGGATGTTGACCTGCACCGGGATCTCCTCGGCCTCCGGCTTGCGGGTCAGCGTCGCCTTCAGGGAGGCGACGTTCACGTCCAGGTAGCCCGGGACCGGCGGCAGGACGTCGCGGTTGACGCCCTCGGCGGCGGCCTGGAACGGGACCATGGTCTGGCTCTTCGGCTTGACCTGGATGGTCTGGCCGGGCTTGACGCGGTAGGACGGGCGGTCGACGATGTTGCCGTCCACGAGGATGTGGCGGTGGACCACGAACTGGCGGGCCTGGGCGGTGGTGCGGGCGATGCCGGCGCGCAGGACCAGGGCGTCGAGACGGGTCTCGAGGTCGGTCAGCATGGCGTTGCCGGTCTGGCTGGCGGTGTGGGTGCCCTTCTCGTAAGCGGCGCGCAGCTGCTTCTCGGAGATGCCGTACTGGGCGCGCAGACGCTGCTTCTCGCGCAGACGCACGGCGTAATCGGACTCGGCGCGGCGGCGGGTGCGGCCGTGCTCACCGGGGGCGTACGGGCGCTTCTCGAAGATGCGCTGGGCCTTCGGGGTCAGGGCGATGCCGAGGGCGCGCGACTGGCGCACCTGACGGCGGGAACGCTGGTTGTTCGACATGAATGTCTCACTTTCGGGTTGTTCTGTCGTTGTCTGAACGGAACGCGGGCTGCGTGGCACCCCGCGCTGAGTCGGCCTCTCCAGTGCTTCGCCGTGACTAGCACGAACGGCCTCGCGGCCGCCGACCCACTGACGGGCTAGGACTCCAGACGATGCCGGTACGGGACACGGCACCAAGCAGGCATTGTAAGCATCCCCCTCGGACAGGGGCGGCTCACAGCTTCTCGATGGGGGCCACGCGCAGCATGAGCCGCTTGACGCCGTCGGAGCCGAAGTCCACGGTGATCACCGAGTTGCGGCCCTTGTCGTCCACGGACAGGACCTTGCCCAGGCCGAACTTGTCATGGCTGACGCGGTCGCCCGGCTGGAAGTCGGCGATGTCCAGGTGGTTGTCCGCCTTGAGCGAGGACGCCGGCTGCGCCTTGGGCGCCTGGGACTTGGCCGTACGGCGCGTATGCACCGCCCCGGAGCGCGACGAGGACGACGAGCCGTGCGAGCGCGAACCGGAACCGTGGGAGGAACCCGAGCCGTAGGAGCCACGCGAGCCGTACGAGGAATGTCCGTACGGGGAGCCGCCCGGCCAGGAATCCTCGAACTCCTCCTCGTCCCAACCGCCGGTGCTGCCGCCGAATCCGGAGGAGCCGCTCCCCCAGCCCGAGCGCATGCGCTCGACGCCGGCCTCGCGGCGCTTCCAGTCGATCAGCTCGTCGGGGATCTCGTCGAGGAACTGGCTGGGCATCATGTCGCTGGCCTTGCCCCACTGCGAGCGCACGGCGGCGCGCGTGAGGTACAGGTGCTCCTTGGCGCGCGTGATGCCCACGTACGCGAGGCGCCGCTCCTCCTGCAGCTCGCTCTCGTCCTCCATGGCGCGCGAGTGCGGGAAGGTGCCCTGCTCCATGCCGGTGAGGAACACGATGGAGTATTCGAGGCCCTTGGCGGTGTGCAGGGTCATGAGGGTGACCTTGCCGGAGTCGGCGTCCCCGTCGGGCAGTTGGTCGGAGTCGGCCACCAGCGCGGTGGTCTCGAGGAAGCCGGCGAGCGTGGCGTCGGGCGTGGTCTGCTCGTACTCGGCGGCCACGGACTGCAGCTGGGCGAGGTTCTCGACGCGCGACTGGTCCTGGGGGTCCTGGGACTCCTTGAGCTCGGCGAGCAGGCCGCTTCGCTCGAGCACCTCGGCGACGACGGCGGACGGCTTGGCGTCGTGGTCGGCCGCGAAGGCGCGCAGGCCGTCGATGAGCCCGGCGAGCCGCTTGAGCCGGTTGAGCGTGCGCGCGGTGATTCCCTCGATGCCGTCGGCGTGCGCCACGGCCCACGAGAAGCTCTCGCCGTGGGCGGTGGCGTGCATGGTCAGCTGGGATTCGGCGCGCGCGCCCAGGCCGCGCTTGGGCACGTTGAGGATGCGGCGCATGTTGATGTCGTCCGCGGGGTTGACGATCGCCTGCAGGTAGGCGAGCGCGTCCTTGACCTCGCGGCGCTCGTAGAACTTGGTGCCGCCGATGAGCTGGTAGGGCACGCGCGCCTGGATGAGGCCCTCCTCGAGGGAGCGCGACTGCGCGTTGGCGCGGTACATGACGGCGATGTCGCTGTAGCGCACGCCCTCCTCGGCGTGCAGGCGCGCGATCTCGTGGGCGATCCAGTGGGCCTCGAGCTGCGCGGTGTCCGCGGCGTAGCCGGTGATGGCCACGCCCTTGCCGGCGGCGGTCCACAGCTTCTTGGGCTTGCGGCCCTCGTTGTGCGCGATGACGGCGTTGGCGGCGTCCAGGATGGTCTGCGTGGAGCGGTAGTTCTGCTCGAGCATGATGGTGGTGGCCTGCGGGAAGTCGCTCTCAAAGTCCTGGATGTTGCGGATGTCGGCGCCGCGGAACGCGTAGATGGACTGGTCGGAGTCGCCCACCACGGTGATCCACGCCGGCGGCTCGGCGGGTGCGAACGCGGCGCGCCGCGCGTCGGGGATGCCGGCGAGCTCGCGGATGAGCACGTACTGGGCGTGGTTGGTGTCCTGGTACTCGTCGACGAGGATGTAGCGGAACTTGTGGTGGTAGTAGGCGGCGACCTGCGGCTGGGTGCGCAGCAGCTCGACGGTGCGGCAGATCAGGTCGTCGAAGTCGACGGCGTTGGCCAGCGCCAGACGGTGCTGGTACTCGGCGTAGACGACGGCGTACACCTCCTCGATGTTGCCCACGCGCCCGAAGCGGAAGGAGCGGTTGCCGGGCTTGAAGTCCGGGGCGTACTGGGCGCACACGTCGCGCGCCGAGGTCAGGCCGTTCTTCCAGTCGGAGATGCGCGCCAGGATGGAGCGCGGCGTGAACCGCTTGACGTCGATGTTGAAGTCGGTGGCGATGATCTTGACGAGGCGCTCGCAGTCCTGGGTGTCGTAGATGGTGAAGCCGGACTTGAGGCCTATGGCGGCGCCGTCGCGGCGCAGGATGCGCACGCAGGCGGAGTGGAACGTGGAGACCCACATGCGGTCGGCGACGGGGCCGATGAGGCCGCGCAGGCGTTCCTTCATCTCGGCGGCGGCCTTGTTGGTGAACGTGATGGCCAGGATCTGGGAGGGCCATGCGCGCCTCTGGGTGAGGATCCATGCGATGCGGCGCGTCAGGACGCGGGTCTTGCCCGAGCCGGCGCCGGCGCCGATGAGCAGCGCGGGGCCCTCGTGGGCCACGGCCTGCACCTGCTGCGGGTTGAGGTCGCCGACCAGTTCCGCCTCGGAGCGCTGGGGTACTTCGTCGTCGTATGCCGTGTCGTATGCCACGGGTCACCGTTCCTTTCGTCACCTGGGACGTCGCGCGCGCGACGCGGAATCCATGTCTAGCACGACACGTGGTCGGTGGCAAAGGGGTGCCCGCGCGCCGGCCGACGGCGCGCGCGGGCACGGCGTGGCGCTTTACAGGCCGTCGAGGGCGTGGGACAGGTCGAGCTCGTCGAGCGAGTGCATGTCCGCGTCGGTGATGGTGAAGTCGAGCTTCGTGTCGGCCTCGATGTGCGCGGGGTCCAGGGACTTGGGGATCACGGAGAAGCCGTGCTGGATGAGGTACTTGAGGCACACCTGCGCGGTGCCGGTGCCGTAGTGGGCGGCGACCTGCCTGAGGGTGGGGTCGTCCAGGATGCGGCCGTGGCCGAGCGGGCAGAACGCCTGGATGGCGATGTGGTGCTCCTGGCAGTACGCCATGAGGCCGCGCGGCAGGTTGCCGGCGTACGCCTCGGTCTGCAGGACGGCCGGCGGCAGCGTGGCGTGCTTGGTGAGGTGCTCCATGTCGTCGACGGAGAACTGCGACAGGCCGATGGAGTGCGTGTAGTTGAGGCGCTCGGACTGCTCGAGCTGGGCCCACACGATGCGGTTCTTCTCGTAGAAGTGGTCGCCGTCGGGGCCGGGCGTGGCGTCCATGTACTTCCAGGGGCGCGGCGCGTGGATGAGGATGAGGTCCACGTAGTCGACGCCGAGCTTGTTGAGCGACTCGTCCACGGAGGCGGCCGTCTGCTCGGCGGTCATGATGTCGGCGTCCACCTTGGTGGTGATGAAGAGGTCCTCGCGCTTGAGGCCCAGCTCGTCCATGGCGCGGTGGATGCCCTCGCCGACGCCCTGCTCGTTGCCGTAGTCGTGCGCGGTGTCGATGAGCCGGTAGCCATCTTTGATGGCTTGGTGGACCCCGGTGGCCGCCTGGTCGTTGGGGGTCAGCCATGTGCCGTAGCCCTCCACCGGCAATTGGTAGGTGGTGTTCAATGCGATCGTCTGCGTCAGGTACCGTCCGTCCGTCATCGCTCGTCCGTCCTTCCCGCGTGCGGCACGCGCCGGCACCCCTGTGCCGGTCTGTGGCCATGCCGACGCTCCGCTTGCCACGGTAGGCGCGGGCCGGGCGGCGCGGACGGCGGCTCACGCCCTTGGCGTAAGCGG
>JAXJQE010000153.1:0-5723 GCA_036311305.1 Bifidobacterium sp. | reverse complement strand
TCGAATTCCTTCGGGGTCTTCATGTTCTGCATTGCTTTGATTCCTTCGGTTGATGTTCGGTTTCGTTCAGACGGTTTGCTGATTGGCTACCCAGTTGTCCACGTCGCTTTTTCGCCAGCGAAGGTTCTTGCCGATCTTGATGGCGGGCGGCACGTCGTTGGGGCGGTAGACGCGGCTTTGGTAGATGAATTTCTTGCTGATCCCGAGGTATTCGCTCACTTGGTCGATGGTGAGAAGCGTTTCCTTCATCGTTGGTGTGTCGTTGCTCATTGCTTCCTTCTTTCTGTTTTAGCTTCTAGCCACATGCTCAATACGTCCAGATGATACACGTTGTTTTAGCATTACGCAAAGAGCTAAATACGTATGGCGTTTTCCCGCTATTCTGGGAATATGAGAACTTCTGAAATGCAAGAACGGCTTGCGGAGATCAATCCGCACATTGTCGTCTACGGTTGCGTCCCCGACGTCTATCCTTACCGCTTCACGACGCATACCGTGAACGCTGAGCCGCTGAACGTTGAATGTATGGGCATTGGGAATATGGCGGCAGTGGGAAACTATGAAAACCACATCTTCATGCCCATGCGAATCGGTCTTCGGGATATGCCCATTCCGGATGAACCGGACTTCCTTGCGTCGCTTGTCTTCGAGTGGGATGACGTCCGGTGTGAATTCGTGGGATCCTCGGTCATGGTTCGTAGTCGTGCAGAGCCTATGGCAGAGAAAAAACCGGTAGGCAGCGCCATTCTTCGCAAGATTAAGTATGAGGATTACCGTGTTCCGGCCTTGTTTGATTGCGTCTATTACGCGCGTTCCATCGATCCGAAGGAAGCATACAACGACGCTGAATTAATCCGTTTCGATTTTATGGACGCCCTACGGTCCTTGGTCGATAAGCGCAACGAAACGGGCAAGGTGCCTGAATCCATGCCATTCGCGCGCCTGTTCTGCATTGCATGTGCCATTACCCGCAAGCCAAGCGAATTGCTGGCCAACGCTTTCGGTGTGACCACCATGACTATCAATAATTGGGTGAAGCGTGCTCGCGCGGATGGTTATTACACCGGCTTCACTCGCCAAGAACGGGACGCTGAAAAAACTAGGGTAGCGCTAGAAAACAGTGGTCTGTACGATTTGCCTATGGATGATAAAGAAGGTGATAAATAATAGTAAATAATGAGCTTTTAAATATGTAAAAGCGTATACTTGTTTTTGGGTCTTCATGTTTCCATGGCCGCTGGGCTTCTTCCTTTCTTGGTCCAGCGGCCTTCCCGTTTCATCTAGTGAGGTAAAGCCATGGCAAGACCACGTATCCCAGTGGGGGAGCACGGTGACGTGCGTTGCGTACAGACCGAAGGCGGCAAATGGATAGCGCGCACGTGCGTGCGAACCGTATCGGGCGAATTCCGGCAGATCCAGCGCATAGGCGCTTCCAAAGAGAAGGCGCGCCAAGCGCTCTTGGCGGTATGCCGCGAAGAAGCCACTAAAACACGTGCCAAAATGGACGCTTCCATGGATCTGGCTACACTGTGCGATCTGCATATCGCCAACCTTGAGCACAAGGGCCGTTCGGACGGGACGCTGAGCACCTACGGGACGATAAAGAAATACATCCGTGACGGCGTGGGCAAGATCACCGTGCGCGAAGCGACGCCCATGCTCTTACAGTCGTTCCTCAACAAAATGGCCGAAGAACACGGCGTGGGCACGGCAAAGACGTGCAAATCGGTGCTGGGCGGCATGTTCGCCCTTGCGCGTGCCAACGGCGCCGTGAGGGACAATCCGGTCCATGGTCTTGAGTTGCCTTCCGTTGAGACGGAAGGCGCGGAAGGCGTGCCGCCCGAACAGATCCCGAAGTTCGTCCGCGCCCTGTACGCGAACGACCAGCTTGTGGCGTGGGACGACGCCGAATTACTGCACTTCATGATGTTCACCGGACTTCGCATAGCCGAAGCGTGCGGCCTGTGCTGGGATTGCGTAGACTTCGACAAGGGCACGATAACAATACGGCGCCAAGCGCTGAGCTACACCGGCACCGGCTTGCACTTGGCCGACTACACGAAAACGAACAAGTCACGGCGAAGGATCCCGATAGCGCCGGCCATGCTCGACTTGCTTCACCAGCGGAAGGCCGCGCAAGACGCCAGTCCGGTGCCCAACGAACACGACCTTGTGTTCCCCACGGTGCTGGGCAACATCCGCGACAAGCGCACGGTGGGCAAGCACTTGCGCGAAGTGCGCGATTCACTGGGCTCCCCCGATCTGCATATCACCACGCACTTGTGCCGTAAGACGTGCGCCACGCTCATGCATAGAGCCGGCGTGGACGACAAGGACATAGCCGACTATCTGGGCCATGAGAACAAGCGCATTACGGAAGATGTCTACATGCGCGTGAACGTGAACGCCGATCTGGTGGCGAAGGCCATAGAAGACGCTTGCGTAGGCTATTCCTTGGCCTGAAAATGCTGAGTTTCCGCTGATTCGCTGTGCGGTTCTGTGCGATTGAATCTGCTGAGTTTATGCTGACTTTTGGCGAATAATGGCCCAGAAAATGGCCTTCCGGCACAAATGAGAGAAGCCCAAACTGTTGGAATTCCAACGGTTTGGGCTTCTGTGCAGTACCCCCCGTGGGACTCGAACCCACAACCCACGACTTAAAAGGACGCTGCTCTAACCATTGAGCTAGAGGGGCATACGGCGTGCCATTATACAGCACCTGCGCCATCCATGGCAAACGCGTGGCGCGTGGCGCGGCGCGGCGGCGGCCGGGAACATAACGTGCCACCGGCGCGCGCGGCCGCCCCCGCGCTACGCTGGTAGCCATGTCATGCACCACACTCATCGTCGGCAAGGCCGCCAGCTACGACGGCTCGACCATCATCGCCCGCAACGACGACTCCGGCTCCGGCCGCTACGACCCGAAGAAGTTCGTGGTCATCGAACCCAAGGACCAGCCGCGCGACTACCACAGCGTCATCAGCCACATGCAGCTGACACTGCCCGACGACCCGTGCCGCTACGCCATCGTCCCCGACGTGCTGCCCGACCGCGGCATCCTCGCGGAGTCGGGCGTCAACGAGCACAACGTCGCCATGAGCGCCACCGAGACCATCGCCGTCAACCCACGCGTGCTCGCCGCCGACCCGTTCGTCGCCGCCGCGCCCGCCGGCCGCGAGGGCGAGCCGGGCTACCGTCCGGCGACGCCCGGCGGCATCGGCGAGGAGGACATCATCACCATCACGCTGCCGTACGTGACCACCGCGCGCGAGGGCGTCGAGCGCCTCGGCGCGCTGCTCGCCGAGGTGGGCACGTACGAGTCGAACGGCGTCATCTTCGCCGACGCCGACGAGGTGTGGTACATGGAGACCATCGGCGGCCACCACTGGATGGCCAAGCGGCTGCCCGACGACTGCTACGCGGCGATCCCCAACCAGCTGGGCATCGACTCGCTCGACCTCGACGACGCGTTCAGCGAACGGCGGCACTGCATGTGCAGTGCCGACCTGCGCGCGTTCATCGACGACAACCACCTCGACCGCTCGCTCGCGCACGACGACCGCCGCCCCTCGCACTTCGACCCGCGCGCGGCGTTCGGCACCGCCACGCCGAAGGACGAGATCTACAACACCCCGCGCGCCTGGTACATGCAGCGCTACCTGAACCCGTCCGACGACTGGGACTCGCCCGCCGCGCGCCACACGCCGGCCTCGGAGGACCTGCCGTGGGCGCGCGTGCCGGAGAAGCGCGTGACGGTCGAGGACGTCGCGTTCCTCATGGGCTCGCACTTCCAGGGCACCGACTTCGACTGCTACGGCACGACCGGCACTGCCGAGTCGCGCCACCGCTACCGTCCGATCGGCGTCAACCGCACCGGGCAGATGACCTGCATGCAGATGCGCCCGTGGCTGCCGGCGTCCTACCGGTCGATCATGTGGATCTCCTACGGTTCCGGCGTGTTCACCACGCCGGCGCCGTTCTACGCGAACGTGCGCGAGACGCCCGCGTACCTGCGCGACACCCCGGGCCGCGACGCGTCCACCGACTCGCTGTACTGGACGAACCGCATCATCGCGGTGATGGCCGACGCGCACTTCATGGACAACGACCCCGCGGTGGAGCAGTACATCGAGGACGTGCAGGTCATGGGCCACCGCGTGGTGCGCGAGACCGACGCGTCGATCGCCGAGGACGCCGCCGCGCTCGTCTCCGACGCCTCCGCCGAGGCGGACGCGGCCGTGATGGTGCAGCTCGAGGCCGCCAACGGGCGCATGGCCTCGTGGCTGCAGCGGCGCACGCAGGACCTGCTCAACCAGGTCCTCTACACGTCCAGCAACCTGATGGGCAACGCCTTCAAGATGAGCGACCACTGGACGAAGTAGCGGCTGTCGCGGCCGCGGACGGTCGTTTTCTGAATGTCGGTTCAGGAACCGACCGTCCGTGGGCGCCGCCGTGGTTGTTTTCTGAATGTCGGTTCAGGAACCGACCATGTTCCGTGGCGCCGATGGTCGCTTCAGGAATCGACATTCAGAAAACGACCACGGTGGCAACGGCTACTGGCGGGGCGTCTCCGCCTCGACGGCGTCCCCATCGTCGCCATCGTCCGTGACCGTGACGTCCACGGTCTCCTCGACGGTCTCCTCGACCTCGCCCGGCTCGGCGTCCTTCGCCTTCTTCGCCGCCTCCTTCTCCTGGGAGGCGGCCTCCTTCTCGGCGCGCTTTTTCGCGTCGGCGCCCTCGAAGCGCAGCGTCGGCTTGGGGTCCATGCCGCGCAGGCCGTTCCACGCCAGGTTGACGATCAGGGCCGCGAGCTCCTCCTTGCTGAGCTTGCGGCGGTCCGCCCAGTACTGCCCGGAGTACACGGTCATGCCCACGAGCATCTGCGCGTAGTACATCGCGTTCTTCGCGGGCATCTTCTGGCGCTTGAACCATTCCTCGAGGATCTGCCCGACGCGCGTGGAGATGTCGCCCAGCAGCGACGAGAACGAGCTCGTCGGGTCCGTGGTCGGCGAGTCGCGCACGAGCACCTGGAAGCCCTCGGCGTTCTCCTCTATATATGTGAGCAGCGCGAGCGTCGTGCGCTCGACGATCTGCCGCGGGTGCGCGTCCGGCTCGCTGAGCGCCTCCATGAGCGTGTCGTTGAGCGTGCGCATCTCGCGGTCGACGACGACGGCGTACAGCCCCTCCTTGCCGCCGAAGTGCTCGTAGACGATGGGCTTGCTCACCTTGGCGTGCGCGGCGATCTCCTCGACGCTGACCGCCTCGAAACCCTTGGACGCGAACAGGGAGCGCCCGACGCGGATGAGCTGCTCGCGGCGCTGGTAGGAAGACATTCTCGATGAGTTGGCCATGGCTTCCAGTTTGGCACAGCCCCACGCCACTGCCACGCGGCGTCGACGCTCCGCCACGCAGTCCCATGCGCGCGTCCGCGGACCGGACGCGCGTGGGCGCGGCGGTCGCCAAAGTTGGCGCGCACGCCTAGGCTGGGACGGTATGGATACCAACATGGTGTACGGCATCATCGCCGTCGTGGTCATCGCGGCATTGCTCATCGCCGGCTTTGCCTGGGCTGACCACTCACGCAAGAACACGATAGCCAAGTCGCAGTCGGCGGCCAAGGCGAAGGCGGACGCGCGGCTCGCGGCGGAGCGCCGCGCCGCGCAGTCCGCGCAGCCGCCGGCGAGCGCGAGCGAGGAAGAGGAGGAGCGGCGCAAGGCCGAGAC
>JAXJQE010000152.1:0-13888 GCA_036311305.1 Bifidobacterium sp. | reverse complement strand
TCGGCCGGGCGGCGCAGCGCGGTGTGCAGCACGGCGCGGTCCTCGGTGTTGTTGATGTGCACGCCGGTGTACATGGCCTCGGTGCGCTCCTTGAGCTTGACCTCGTCGGCGAGCTCGGCGAAGAGCTTGAGCATCTCCGGCTTGATCAGGTTCTTGGACAGGTCGAAGTGCAGGGTGCCTGCGTCGAAGGACAGCTTGTCCACGCGCTCCGGGTCGTCGGCGAACCACTTCTTGAGGCCGACGCCCTCGGACTGCATCTGGTCGTACTCGCGCTGGAGCTCGGCCCACGCCTTGGTCTGGGTGGCGTCAACGGGAGGATTGATTGCCATAGTTAATGGGTCCTTTCATCATCATCTGAAGCCCATGCGCGCGCCGCACGGCACGGCAAACGCTTGCAGCGCTTCACACGACCCCCACACTACTCAAGAATTGCGACAGCGCCCGCTCGCGAGAAACCTCACGTTTTTCCGTGACTTTTCTAGGGCGCCGGCGAAGCCGGCCCTAGAAAAGTCACGGAAAAACGTGAGGTTTCTCGGGGACGCGACGCGGCTCACAGGATGTCGTCGTGGCCGGACTGCTCGAGGTGCTTGACCATGTTCTTGACCTCCTGGCTGCGGGCGCGCGGGGCGACCAGCAGCGCGTCGGGTGTATCCACCACGACCATGTCGTTGACGCCGAGCAGCGCGACCGTGCGGCCGGCCGCGGGCACGACGATGTCGCCGGCGGAGTCGAGCAGCGCGACATCGTCGATGCTCCCGAGCACCTTGATGTTGCGCTCGTTGACGCTCGGCAGCAGCGCCGCCACGGAGTTGAAGTCGCCGATGTCGTCCCAGCCGAAGTCGCCGGGGATCATCGCCACGCCGCCCTCCACGCTCAGCGGTTCGGCGACGGCGTAATCGAACGCGATCTTCTCGATCGACGGCCACCAGCGCGCCATCGCCGCGTCGCGGTGCTCGTGGAAGTCCTCGCGCGCCACCGTCTCGCGCGGGTTCTCGCCGCGCTCGACGGCCGCCTTCACGGCGGCCTCGTACGCGCGGTCGTCCTCGACGATCGCGTCGGCGATGCGGTCGATCGCGCGCGCCAGCTGCGGCTTGTGCGCGTGCAGGTGGTCGAGCAGCGTGTCCGCGCGCATGACGAACATGCCCGCGTTCCAGCGGTACTCGCCGGTGGACAGGTACGCCTGCGCGGTCACCGCGTTCGGCTTCTCGACGAAGCGCTCGACGAGCACGGCGTCGGGCGCCTCAGGCACCTGCTCGGCGAGCGACGGGCCCTCGTGGATGTAGCCGAACGCCGTCGACGGGCGGGAGGCGGCGATGCCGATCGTGGTCACGTAGCCGGCGCGCGCGGCGGCGACGGCCTGGCGCACGGCGTCGACGAAGGCGACCTTGCCGCGGATGACGTGGTCGGCGGCGAAGGAGCCGACGACGATGTCGCCGCCGTGGCGGCGCGCCAGGACCGCCGTGGCCAGCGCGATGACGGCGGTGGAGTCGCGCGGGGCGGGCTCGGCGAAGATGTGGTCCGCGCCGAGCTCGGGCAGCTGGTCGCGCACGGCGTCCACGTGGCGCTCGCCGGTGGAGATGCACACGTGGTCCATGCCGGCGATCAGCGCCAGGCGGTCGAAGGTGGTCTGGATGAGCGTGCGGCCCTGGCCGAGCAGGTCGTAGAGGAACTTGGGCTTGGCCTCGCGGGAGAGGGGCCACAGGCGCGTGCCGGTGCCGCCGGCGGGGATGATGGCGTAGAAATCGTCGAATCCGTTGGTCATGGGGTCCCATTGTAGCGTGCGCGAGATGGGACTCGAACCCACACGACTTGCGTCACAGGAACCTAAATCCTGCGCGGCTACCATTACGCCACTCGCGCGCTCCCCCGCCCTGTCGTTTCGCCGCGCCGGTTCGGCGGGAAAACAAAACCCTAGGCGGTTGGGCCTAGGGCGGGGTGGAGCCACTTGACAGAATCGAACTGTCGACCTGCTCATTACGAGTGAGCCGCTCTACCGACTGAGCTAAAGTGGCACATGCTCTGCTTTCGCAGCACACAAATAGATTAGTGTAGGCGATGACACGCCGGAATGCAATATCCGCGTGTCGGGGACGTCTCCGTACACTAGGCGCTATGGCCGCCCTTCTCCAACCTTTTACCCTGCTGTGCATCATCGCGGCGGGGTATCTGTTCAAGCGCAACCGGTTGTTCGGGCAGCGCGACTACCGGATCATCCAGGTGGCGCTGTTCGACCTGATCCTTCCCGGCGCGATCGTGTACTCGTTCGCCAAGAACCCGCATGACATCTCGCTGCTGTGGATCTCGCTGTTCGGCTTCATCGTGGCGTTCGTGCCGGTGGTGGTCATCTTCCTGAGCACCCGGCGCACGCCCGTGGCGCAGCGGGCCTTCCTGATGCTCAACGCCTCGGGGCTCAACATCGGGTGCTTCTGCTTCCCCGTGGTGCAGGCGTTCCTGGGGACGCAGGCGGTGGTGCCGGCGGCCATGTTCGACATCGGCAACTGCATCATGGTGGCCGCGGGCACCAACGTCATGACGCAGACGCTGCTGCACATCAAGCCCGGCGAGACGCTGGCCGAGCAGGGCGCGGGCGAGGCGCCCACGCTCCCCTACGCCAAGCCGACCGACAGGGACGCGCGCCGGCTCGAACACCGGGCGCTCCGGCGCACCATCCTCAAAGGCTTCGTGGGGTCGGTCCCCTTCGACACTTATGTACTGATGATCGTCCTGACCATCGCCGGCGTCTCGCTGCCCGCATGGCTGGCGGACCTCTTCCAGCCCTTCGCCAACGCGAACGCCTTCGTGGCGATGCTCATGGTCGGCATGCTCATGGATTTCCCCGAGAAGCGCTCGGACACCATGGCCGTGTTCAAGGTGCTCGCGTGGCGCCTGCCCTTCGGGATCCTGTTCGCCCTGGCGGCCTGGTACCTGCTGCCCTTCGACCCGATGGTGCGCGAGGCCACCATGATGTGCTGCCTCGCCCCCATCGCCGTCTTCTCCACGCTCTTCACCGACGAGGTCCTCGGCAACGCGAAGCTCGCCGGCTTCTCCCTGGCCGTCACGGCCGTGATCAGCATGGCCCTGATGACCTGCGCCCACACCCTCATCACGCTGGGGGTCCTGTAGCCCTCAAGCCCTCAGTGGCCCATGACCTTTTCCAAGAGCCCCTTCAAGGCGTAGCGGCCCTTGCTGACCGGCAAGGTGAACTCGCCAGGCAGCTCCTCGACGTAGCCGTTGAAGCCCTGCTTGAACTCGAGCACACCATGCCCCTCAGCGGACGGGTCGTCGTCGAAGTACCCGGAGATGCCGTAGAAGTTGTAGCGGTCCAGGCCGTGCTCCACGCACCAGGACATCGCCCAGTGCTGCAGCGCGGTCGGCGCGTAGAACTTCGCGTACTTGTCGTTGCTGCCGCTCATCAGGTACACCATCTCATTGGGGTGCACGATGAACAGCGCCGCCGCCACCGGCACCACGGTGCCGTCCGCGGCGATGTACTCCTTCGCCTTGGCGATGCGCTTGACGGCCGCGTCGGCGTTCTGCCGCGCGGTGCGCAGGCGGTTCGCCTTCTTGTCGCTCAGCGCCTCGCCGCTTTCGGCGAGCGCGGCCTCCTCGGCCCCGAGCTCGTCGATCGTCTTTCGCGCGGCGGCGAGCTTGTCCTCCCACGCCTTGAGGTAGCGGTCGAGGTGGATCTCGGCGACCATGAAGTGCGCGTCGTCGCCGAACGCGTCGAACACCTCCTGCGCGTACTCGAGCGAACGGTTGTGGAAGCCCTGGCGGCCCGCGCTCAGCTCGCAGATGTCGTGGAAAGTGCCCAGTTCGTCGCGCCCGACGCGGCGCACCTCCACGCAGCTGTTGTCCGCGATCTTGACGTTGCGGCGCGTGTTCTTCGCGTACGACGCGAGCAGCTCCTTCGCCGACTTGAACCCGGAGAGGTCCTTGACGTAGACCCAGCGGTTCACGACCGACCCGTAGCCGACGTCGAAGCCGCCGTGCTGCCAGCCCAGGTCCTTGAAGTTGCGCATCATGAGCTCGTCCGCGTCGCCGTCGGGCGCGCCCTCGGACGGGTGGCGGCGGTACACGCTGCCCGGCCACGCGGAGACGCTCATCGCACGGTGGCGCTTGGCGTCGGCGCGGATGGCGTCGGTGAGCGCGCCGAGCAGCGCGGCGTCGTCGGGGTCGGCGAGCGGCCCGACCCACACCGAGCCGGTCTCGCCCAGGCGCGAGGGCGTGTACGCGACCATCGCGCCGGCGACGGGCACGTTGTGCGCGTCGACGATGCCGACGAGCGACGTCGCGTCGGCGTTGTTAGCCGCCAGGTCGCGCATCTCGGTGGTCTGCTGGAAGTTGCCCTGCGGCACGACGGCGGAGAGCGCGTCGAACTCGGCGTCCGTGAGCGCGCGGGCGCGCAGCGCCGGCTTCTCGCCGTCGCCAGCCGCCGCGCGGTAGCGGGCCACGCCGCCGGTGATCGACTTGGTCAGGACATCGGAAGGATTCATAACATCGGAAGGATTCATAGATGACATGGTTCCTCGACTACTCGCAAAATTGGTGTTGACGGTTCAGCGCCCGGTGACGCGGTGCGCGAGCTGGACCAGCTTGTAGCGGCCCGGGCGGGTGACGAGCATGAACTCGCCCATGAGCTCCTCGACGTAGCCGTTGAAGCCCTGCTTGAACTCCAGGACGCCGCGGCCCTCGTCGTCGGGGTCGTCGAACTCGCCGTCGATGCCGTAGAAGTTGTAGCGCGTCACGCCGCGCTCCACGCACAGCTTGAGCATGGCGACGTGCTGGATGTACGCGCTCGCGTAGAACGGCTTGAACTCCTCCACGCTGCCGGAGAACAGGTAGACGGTCTCGCGCGGGTGGGTGACGAACAGGGACGCGGCGGCCGGCAGCACGTCGCCGCGCTTGGCGAGCGCCTCCGCGGACTCGAGGCGCCTCTGCGCGGCCTGCAAATTCGAGTGTTCCTCGTTGTAGCGGCGGCGCAGCTTGGTCGTCTCGCGCTGCGCGAGCTTGGCCTCGAGCGAGCCGACGAGCTTGTCGAGCTCGGCGACGCGCGCGGCCATGGCGTCGCGGTACTCGCCGGTGTGGATCTCGGCGACCATGAAGTGCGCGTCGTCGCCGTACGCCTCCTTGAAGCGGTGGAAGTAGTCCTCGCCGCGGTACGCGAAGTGGCGCCGCTCGGCGGTCTCCTGCTCGATGGTGGCGAAGATGCCGAGCTCGCCGGCGCCGATCTCGCGCACGCGCACGCCCATCGACGCGGCGCGCTTGACGCTCCACTGGGTGCGCTTCGAGTACGAGGCGAGCAGCTGCCGCTCGTCGGCGATGCCGGTGAGGTCCTTGAGGAAGCGCCACCGCGGCACCGAGGTGTACCCGACGGTGAAGCCCTCGTGCCGCCAGCCGGCGGCCTTGAGGTTGTCGACGGCGCGCTTGTTCGGCTCGGTGGACACGCCGGGCGTGTCCACCGGCAGCGGCTTGCCGTGGTCGTCGCGCAGGCGGTACGGCATCTCCGGCGTGATGTCGAGGTGCGCGGCGCCCTGCTTTTTCGCGTACGCCTTGAGCTCGGCGGTGTAGAAGTCGACGAGCTCGCGGTCGTTGAAGTCGACGAGCGGGCCGTCGGTGATCGTACAGAACGACGCGAGCGGCGACTTCGTCGTGGCGACGAGCGCGGCGGCGACGAGCCGGCCGTCCTCGCGCACGCCGGTGAACGCCACCTCGGCGCCGGTGCCCTCGCGCAGGCGCGCGGCGGCGGTGGTCTGCTGGAAATTGCCGTACGGCGCCGTCGACGAGAACGCGGTGAACTCCTCGGGCGAGAGCATGGTGAATGAGAACTGTCGCATGACGACCTTCAGGTGCGGGGGAACAAAACTTAAAACTGGGGCCAGTGTAGGCCACGCCCGGCCCCGTTTCGCCGAAGGACTAGAGCAGTCCCTCGATGGCGGGCACGAGCGCGCGCAGGGCCTTGCCGCGGTGGGAGATCGCGTTCTTCTCCTCGGGGGTGAGCTCGGCGCTGGTCAGCAGGTCGCCGCTCTCGCGGGCGCGCTCCGGCTGGTCGTCGGGCATGAAGATCGGGTCGTAGCCGAAGCCGTTCGCGCCGTGCGGGGCGCGCACGATCTGCCCGGGCATCTCGCCGACGGCGACGGTCTCGTGGAACTCGTCGACGCCGTCCTCGTCGTCGTCGACGGGCACGACGAGCGCGGCCGCGCAGCGGAAGCGCGCGGTGCGGTCGTCGTCGGGGGTGTCCTCGATCTGCGCGAGCAGCAGGCGGTTGTTGGCCGCGTCGTCGCCGTGCACGCCGCTCCAGCGCGCGGAGAGGATGCCCGGCGCGTTGCCCATGACGTCGACGATGAGGCCGGAGTCGTCGGCGATGGCCGGCAGTCCGGTCTCGCCGGCGACGAAGCGCGCCTTGAGCAGCGCGTTGTCGCGGAACGTGGTGCCGTCCTCGACGGGGTCCGCGAGGCCCAGCCGCCCCGCGGAGACGAGCTCGATTCCCTCGGCGCGGTCCTCGAGCTGCTCGCGCAGGATCTCGCGGATCTCGATCAGCTTGCCTTCGTTGTGCGTGGCTACCACGATCTTCATAGCAATCTCCTCATCTGGGTTTTTGGCACGCCGCCTGCCAAGTTCGTCGACGGGCGGCACCCCTCGTCTGGATTTTTGGCAGGTGACCTGCCAACTTCGTCGACGGGCGTCTTCCTCGTCTGGGTTTTTGGCAGGTGGGCTGCCAAGTTCGTCGACGGAGGGTGGTCGCCGTCTGGGTTTTGGCAGGTCACCTGCCAAAACCCAGACGGGCGGTCAGTTCGCGGCGGCGTCGGCGGCGAGGACGGCGCGCTGGGCGGCCTGCAGCTCCTGGTTGCCCTTGGTGGCGAGGTCGAGCAGGACGTTGAGTTCGTCGCGGGTGAAGGGGCGGTGCTCGGCGGTGCCCTGGATCTCGATGAACTGGCCGGAGCCGGTCATCGCGACGTTCATGTCGGTCATCGCCTGGCTGTCCTCGATGTACGGCAGGTCGAGCATCGGCGTGCCGTTGATGATGCCGACGCTCACCGCGGAGACGCTGTCCTTGATGACACGTTCGGCCGAGCGGATCTTGCGGTTCTTCTCGGCCCAGCGCAGCGCCTCGACGAGCGCGACGTACGCGCCGGTGATGGACGCGGTGCGCGTGCCGCCGTCGGCCTGCAGGACGTCGCAGTCGAGCTGGATTTGGTTCTCCCCCAGCGCCTTCATGTCGACGACGCCGCGCAGGACGCGGCCGATCAGGCGGCTGATCTCGTGCGTGCGGCCGCCGACCTTGCCGCGCACCGATTCGCGGTCGGTGCGCTCGGCGGTGGCGCGCGGCAGCATCGAGTACTCGGCGGTCACCCAGCCGAGGCCGCTGTCCTTGCGCCAGCGCGGCACGCCCTGGGGGAACGTCGCGGTGCACATGACGCGCGTGTTGCCGCATTCGATGAGCACGGAGCCCTCGGGGATGTCGGTGAAGCCGTTGGTGATCTTGACGGGCCGCAGCTCGTCGACGGCGCGCCCGTCGGGGCGGATGACGGTCTTCTCGGCCAGCAGGTCCTTGATTTCCACGGTTCGTATGCCTCGATTCACGATTCACGATTCGCGGCCCGCGCTCGCGGGTCGCACTGGTACCGAGTGTACGTGCGGCCCCGCGCAGCACGTGCGCGCGGTTCAGCTCACAGCGCGCCGCGCGCAGCGACACGCGCGGCGCGGCGTCGACGTCGTCATTCCGCGGTGAGCCGCGAGCGCGCGGGCAGGGCGCGGTCGAGCAGGCAGACGACCACGCCGACGACGATCAGCGCGGCGAGCGCCTTCAGGCACGACACGCCGAAGCCGGTCCAGCCGAGCACGCTCTGGTCGAGGAACTCGAAGGGGTACGGGCTGCCGTGCTCGCCCGGGCCGTGCGCGCCGACGAACGCGCGCGCCACCACGAAGGCCACGTAGACGACCGGGTAGATGAGCCAGATGAGCACGTCGAGCGCGCGGAAACGGTGGTGGGGGTCGAAGAGCACGAAGTCGAGGACGACCATCGCGGGGACGACCCAGTACATGAGCGCGGCGGCGTCGAGGCCGAATACGCGCGTCGGGCTGGCGAGCGTGGACGCGGGCATGACCGTCGCGGCGGCGACCATCGTCACGCCGGCGTACGTCACCACGGCGCCCTTGAGCCACGCCGGCGGATGCACGCCGCGGATGAGGCTCGCGGCGGCGCCCCACAGCATGGTGAACGCGGCGAGCGCGGTCACCTGCACGCCGAAGTGCGCCCACGCGCCGGGCACCGCCCACGCCGCCTCGATGGCCATGACGCCGAACGCGGCGATGAGCAGCCGCCAGATTCCCGCAAGGATACGCATGGGCACCAGTGTACTGGGCGCGGCGGTCGCGCGGCCGGCCGCCGCGCGGACACGCCGTCGACGTCGTCGGCGAACGCGGTCGGCCGGCGCGGCGACTACGCTGGGGGCAGACGTTCTTTGCGCCCGAAGGAAGGGACCCATGCTCGACTACAACGTGCCACTGATGACCGACATGTACGAGTACACGATGCTCGACGCCACGCTGCGCGACGGCACCGCCGCGCGCGACTGCGTGTTCGAGGTGTACACGCGCCACCTGCCGGAGGGGCGCCGCTACGGCGTGCTCGCCGGCACGGGGCGCATCCTGGAGGCGCTGCGCGACTTCCGGTTCGCCGACGACGACCTGCGCTTCCTGGCCGACCGGCACATCGTCGGCCGGGAGACGATCAAGTACCTCGAGGACTTCCGGTTCACGGGCACCGTGCGCGGATACCGGGAGGGCGAGGCGTACTTCCCGGAGTCGCCGGTGCTGCAGGTCGAGGGGGCGTTCGGCGAGTGCACGCTGCTCGAGACAATTATTTTGTCGATTTTGAACTACGATTCGGCGGTGGCCGCGGCGGCCAGCCGTATGGCGAGCGCGGCGAAGAACCGGCCGTGCATGGACATGGGCGGGCGTCGCACGAACGAGTGGGCGGCCGTGGCGGCGGCGCGCGCGGCGGTGATCGGCGGCTTCAAGGGGACCGCGAACCTGCTGGCGGCCAAGCTGTACGGGCTGCGCGCCATTGGTACCGCCGCGCACGCGTTCACGCTGGTGCACGATTCGGAGAAGCAGGCGTTCGAGTCGCAGGTCGCGGCGCTGGGCCGGGACACGACGCTGCTCGTGGACACGTACAACATCGAGGAGGCCGTCAAGCTGGCGGTGGAGGTCGCCGGGCCGGAGCTCGGCGGCGTGCGCATTGATTCGGGCGATCTGGCGGCGTTGGCGCAGCGCGTTCGCAACCAGCTGGACGCGCTGGGGGCGACGGGCACGAAGATCACGGTGACCAACGATCTGGACGAGTACGCGATCGCGGGGCTGCAGACGGCGCCGGTGGACTCGTACGGCGTGGGCACGCAGCTCGTGACGGGCTCCGGGGCGCCGACGTGCTCGATGGTGTACAAGCTCGTGGAGCGCACCGGGGCGAACGGCGAGATGCAGCCGGTGGCGAAGAAGTCGAAGAACAAGGCGAGCGTGCCGGGACGCAAGCTCGCCTACCGCTCCTACGAGTACTCGCTGGCGGATTGCGAGCATGTGATCGCGGGGTCCGAGTCGGCCCTGGGTTCGTTCACGCCCGAGGACGGGTGGCGCGATTTGCTCGTCACGTTCGTGGACCACGGCGAGATCGACGAGCGGTGGATGGGGCATGACGCGATCATGGACGCGCAGGCGCACCACGCCACGGCGCTCGCCGAGCTGCCGATCACCGCGCAGTCGCTGATGCGCGGCGATCCGGTGATTCCCACCAAGGAAGTCGTGCTGCAGTAGGGTATTTCGCTTACGAGGGATGGGTCAGCGCGAGGAGATCTCGTCGATCTTGGCGAGTTCCTCGGGGGTGAACTCGGTGTTCTCCATGGCGGCGATGTCGTCGAGGACCTGCTTGCCGCTCGAGGCGCCGACGAGCACGGAGGTCACGGCGTCGTCGTGCAGCAGCCACGCCAGGGACATCTCCGCGAGGCTCTGGCCGCGCTGCTTGGCGATGTCGTTGAGGTCGCGGATCTGCTGCAGGCGCTCGGGGGTGAGCGCGTCCTTGCCCAGGAAGCGCGGGTCGTGGCCGATGCGGCTGTCCGCGGGGATGCCGTTCAGGTAGCGGTTCGTCAGCAGGCCCTGCTCGAGCGGGGAGAACGTGATGAGCCCCTTGCCGAGCTTCTTGGCCATCTCCTTGAGGCCGTTGTGCTCCACGGTGCGGTCGAAGATGTTGTAGCGGTTCTGGTTGATGACGAAGGGCACGTGCAGCTCGTCGAGGATCTTCGTGGCGCGCTCCAGGGTGGGGCCGTCGTAGTTGGACAGGCCGGCGTAGATCGCGCGGCCGGAGCGCACGGCCTGCTCGAGCGCGCCCATCGACTCCTCGAGCGGGGTGTCCGGGTCCATGCAGTGGTGGTAGAAGATGCCCACGTGGTCCATGCCGAGGCGCGTCAGGGACTGGTCGAGGCTGGTGAGCAGGTACTTGCGCGAGCCGCCGCGCCCGTAGGGGCCCTCCCACATCTCGTAGCCGGCCTTCGTGCTCACCACGATCTCGTCGCGGTGCTTGGCGAGGTACTCGCGCACGATGCGCCCGAAGTTCTTCTCGGCGCTGCCGGGTTCGGGGCCGTAGTTGTTGGCCAGGTCGAAGTGGGTGATGCCGTGGTCGAACGCCGTGAACACGATGTCCTTCATCTGGGCGTACGGGGTGATGTCGCCGAAGTTGTGCCACAGGCCCAGCGAGACGCGCGGCAGCAGCAGGCCGCTGCGCCCGCTGCGCGCGTACTGCATGCGCTCGTAGCGCTTCGGGTCCGGGGTGTAGACGGCGGTGGGTTCGAACATGGGGGTTCCTTTCGATGTTCGTTTCGGGTTCGTCGGTGAACTGGGTCCCAGCGTAGTAGGACCGCCGCACGCGAGCACCTGCGTGCGGCGGTCCCACCAGCGGGAGGTTATTGCAGGATGGAGGAGGTGTCCTCCACGGTGATGAGGGGCGCGTAGAGGGCCATGAGGTCCAGGGCGCGTTGGTGGTTCTCCGGGGAGGTGCCGGCGCAGGCGTCGGAGGCGACGCGCACGTGCATCCCGTCGTCGGCGGCGGCCAGGCAGGTCTGCAGGACGCAGAAGTCCGTGGCCACGCCGCATACCGTCATCCAGCCGCCGGCGCCGACGATGGCCTGCATCTCGGGGCACCACTTGCTGAACACGTCGCGCACGACGACCGGGTGGCCCTCGGCGCGCTCCGCGGTGTCCGGCGTGAAGTCGAACATCGGGTCGTCCGGCGACACCTCGAAATCGGGCCAGTCCTTGAAGTAGTCCACCCACGAGCCGGTCGGCGGGACGGGCGAGACGTACTTGGTGTACAGGGCGCGCTCGCCGAACGCGTCGGCGAGGCGCGAGTAGGGCCCGTCCGTGGTGTAGAACGCGCCGTCCGGGACGGCCCAGGTGGACCAGTCGCTCTGGGCGAAGACCTGCTGGCGGTCGACGACCACGAGCCATTCGTCGTCGCGGATCATCGCGCGCCGGCCTTGAATCCGATGTCGTTGCGGGTCATCGCGGATCGACCTCCGCGGGCTCCGGGAGCACCTCGGAGTCGGCCACGGCCTCGGCGCGGGCCTCGGCGGGGGTGAGCTCGGCGTCCATCGGGAGGGACTCCTGGTGGCGGATGTCGCCGCGCTGGAAGATCAGCGCGCCGACCAGGCCGATGGCCAGGGCGATGATGACGCCGAGGTTCGCGGAGCCCCAACTGCCGTCCTTGGCGCCCAGGATGCCCATGAAGTAGCCCTGCCAGGTCAGCCAGCTGGCCGCGGAGTTGACCACGAAGCCCCAACCGATGATGGTGCCGACGGCGAAGATGGCGAAGGCCTTCCAGTTCCAGGCGCCGTAGCGGCCCTTGTCGTTGTACAGGTCGGCGGTGTCGTAGTCCTTGCGGCGCATGAGCACGTCGGCCACGAACATGCCGGCCCACACGGCCAGCGGCACGCCGAGCGTGGTCAGGAAGCCCTGGAACGGCCCGATGAACGTGTCGGAGAAGAAGGCGACGTACACGACGCCGGCCACGGTGATCACGGCGGTGATGGCGGCCGCGGCGGTGCGCGGGATCTTGATGCCGAAGCTCAGCAGGTCCAGGCCGTTGGAGTAGTTGTCCATGATCGCGCCGGACATGAGGCCGAGCACGGCGGTCAGCGAGAACGGGATGAGGTACCAGGCCGGCAGGATGGACTCGATCGCGCCGATCGGGTTGTCCGAGACGCCCTGGGCGAGGTCGGCGTTGGAGATGGCGAGCAGCAGGCCGTAGGAGATCAGGAAGATGTTCGCGATGGAGGCGCCGAAGGTCGTCCAGAACACGATGCCGCCGTTGGAGGACTTGCGCGGCAGGTAGCGCGAGTAGTCGGCGGCGATGTTCACCCAGCCGAGGCCGAAACCGGTCATCACGAAGAAGCAGGCGCCGAGCATGGCGGGCAGGGAGCCGTTGGCGACGCTGCCGATCTTGGAGAAGTCGATGTGGCCCCAGCCGAGGGCGAAGAAGCCGAGCGTGATGATGGCGGTGAAGATGGTGACGATCTGCTGGCACTTCATGATCAGGTCGTAGCCGAAGATGCCGGCCACCACGACGAGCCCCACGACAATGACCGTGGAGATGATTTTCGGCACCGCGCCGCTGCCCCACCCGAGCTGGTCGATGGCGGCGGACAGCGCGAGCACCGCGGTCGTCGTCAGCGAGATCTCCCAGCCGAGCGTGGCGATCCAGCTGAGGACCGCCGGCACCTTGGCGCCCTTGACGCCGAAGGTCGCGCGCGTGATGACCATCGTCGGCGCGTTGCCGCGCTTGCCGGCGATGGAGATGATGCCCACCAGCAGGAACGAGAACACCACGCCGACGATGGTCATGGCGAAGGCCTGCCAGAAGGAGATGCCGAAGCCGAGCGCCCAGGCGCCGTACGACATGCCGAAGATGGAGATGTTGGCCGCGAACCAGGGCCAGAAGAGCGTGCGTGGCGTGCCCTTGCGGTCCTTCTCGGCGATGGCGTCGATGCCGGTGTCCTCGATGGTGATCGAGGAGGACTTCTCAGTGGTTGCACTGGTCATCGTGGTTACCTCTTTTCTCTTTCCTTGTCCCCGTTCGCGATCCGCGCTCATCGTTGGGAACGGTCCGTGAATGGTGTGTTGGATAGTGTCAAGTTGTCGGTGGCTCAGGCGGCGTGCGCCTGGGACGGGGTGCCGGAGGGGACGACGCCGTCGCCGTCCATCAGGGCGCGCGCCTCGGCGCGCGTGGGACAGGTGGCCGGCCCGCGCCGCGTGACCGCGATCGCGGAGGCCGCGTTGGCCAGCCGCACGGCCGGGCACAGGTCGAGCCCGTCGAGCAGCGCCGCGCACAGCACGCCGGTGTGGCAGTCGCCCGCGCCGTTGGTGTCGAGCGCGCGGGCCGGGTAGCCGGGCACGTTGACGACGCTGGTGGCGCCCCCGTCGAGGCATGGCACCATGACCTGCGCGCCGCGCGCCCCGCGGCGCACGACGACCGGCGCGCCCAGGCAGCACGCCAGGCCGCCGGGCTCGCAGCCGAGGCGGCGTGCCAGCACGCCGGCCTCGCGCTCGTTGCACGTCCACAGCGGCCCGTAGTCGACCATGCGGCGCAGCCACGCGCCGTCGAAGTCCGCGACGAGCGGACCGGGGTCGAACACGGCGCGGAACGCGCGCCGGTCGCGCGGGGTGCGCGCCAGGAACGCGGCGAGCGCGGCGGCGATGGGGTGCGCGAGCGTGTAGCCGCTGAGGTGCACGATGTCGCCGTCGGCCGGCTCCACGCCGTCGAAGGCGTCCGCGCCGCCGAAGCATTCGGCGCCGCGCGTGGAGATGAACGTGCGTTCCGCTTGTACGTCGGTTAATGCAATGC
>JAXJQE010000151.1:0-7337 GCA_036311305.1 Bifidobacterium sp. | reverse complement strand
GCTGCTGGGGCCGAAGAGGCGCTCGGCGAGCATCATGACGTCCGCGCGCGCCTCGTCGTCATGCTTCGTGGCGCCCGCGTAGCGCGCGATGAGCTCGTCCAGCTCGGCAAGGAAGCGCGTGGTGTCCAGCGTGAGGTCATTGGCGTAGGAATCGGTCATCGGTGTCTCCTTTGGGGTGCGGATGCGGCCGCTGCGGGCACGACGCTGTGCGCCGCGATCGGCCGGGGCCGCGTTCACTGCGCCCCATGGTGGCAGTGATGCGCTCCGGTGTCCAATGCCCTCTTCGGAAATGTGGATATGTGGATGGCCAACCACGTTGTCCACAGGAAACCGGCCATTGTGGATGACCGTGAGCGGATGGGCGAGCTCAAGAAGAAGGCCCAAGGGTTGTTATAGGGGGCATCTTCGTTATAGGGGGCATTTTGGCGGGAGGACCGGCGTGATGACGAGTGGTGGCGGGAGGCTCCTTCCACTTTTTCGAAGGCCTCTCGAGAAGTGGGGACTGGTATTGGGCACATTGGGCCCTATGGGGCCAAAGTGTCTAATTTTCCCTTCCACTTCTCGAGAGGTGCCTTGAAAAGTGGAAGGTGCCTACAATCAAGCCCCATGGAGACGATGCGCGACAGGCCCGATGCACTGCCCGAACGGGCGGGGAAGACGGGCGAAGGGATGACGGCGATGCGTGAACGGGACGTCGATGAGCGGGTGGAGGCGATCCGCGGGGAGATCATGGCCGATCCGATGAACGCGGAGTACACGGCGCGCGGGATCCCGCCGCTGTTCGCGGCGCCGGCGACGGCGCGCATCAACATCGTGGGACAGGCGCCGGGCGTGAGGGCCGAGACGACGCGGCTGCACTGGAACGACCCGAGCGGCGACCGGCTGCGCGACTGGCTCGGCGTCGACCGCGGGACCTTCTACGACTCGGGCCTGTTCGCTGTGCTGCCGATGGACTTCTACTTCCCCGGCAAGGGCCGCTCGGGCGACCTGCCGCAGCGCAAGGGCTTCGCGGCCAAGTGGCACCAGCGCATCCTCGACGAGCTGCCGGACATGCGGTTGACCGTGCTGGTCGGCGCCTACGCGCAGCGCTTCTACCTGGACCTCCCCTCCTCGCGCACGCTCACCGAGACGGTGGAGCATTACGGGGACTACCTGCCCGACTACTTCCCCATCGTGCATCCCTCGCCGCGCAATCGGTTCTGGCTGTCGGCGCACCCGTGGTTCGAGGAGGAGGCCGTTCCCGCGCTGCGGGAACGGGTGGCACAGATCCTGTCGTGAAGGGCTTGTTTCTCCTAGAGCGGCACGTTCTGTCAGGTACTTCGGGCGATGCATAGAATCGAGGCCAAGACAAGCTGTACGAGCCTTGAGGAGGCTTTCCATGGCAACCATTGAGGAAATCACCAAGCAGATCGAGGCCGATCCCGCCAACGCGCAGTTCGAGGCCGAGGGCCAGAAGCCGCTGTTCCAGGCGCCGGCGACCGCGCGCATCAACATCATCGGCCAGACCCCGGGCGACAAGGCCGAGGAGCACCACCGCGTGTGGGACGACCGCTCCGGCGAGCGCCTGCGCGAGTGGCTGGACGTCGACGAGGACACGTTCTACAACTCGGGCATGTTCGCGCTGCTGCCGCTCGACTTCTACTTCACCGGCCACGACTTCCACGGCGCGATCGACCCGCGCCCCGACTTCGCGCCGAAGTGGTTCCCGGAGATCATCAAGACGATGCCGGACATCCAGCTGACCATCCTCGCCGGCGGCGACGCCATCGACTACTTCCTCCACCCGAACTACAAGGAGGACGAGACCGAGGTCGTCAAGAACTACCAGGAGTACCTGCCGAAGTACTTCCCGATCATCCACCCGTCGGGCCACAACAACATCTGGCTCGTCGAGCACCCGTGGTTCGAGCAGGACGTCATCCCGGCGCTGCGCAAGCACGTCCACGCCATCCTCGACGAGAAGTAGGACGCGCACCGCAGTAAGCCCTGCGCCGAACCGGCACCCCGACGGCAACGCCGTTCGGCTACGATGACCCGCAACAGGCCGCGCCGGCAAGGCGCGGCCGACCAGGACTTGAACGAAGGACCGCTCCCCCGCACCGGGCAGGTGCCAGGGGAACGGTCCTTCGCGGTTTTATGTCAAATCAGTTCGCGAACAGGGGACGACACGCGGATGTGGATAACCTTTCCGGAAAAATCCCCACTTATCCACATTCTGGGGATAACCGTGTGGATAGTGCATGAAGTTATCCACATTGGGTGGATAACCCGGTGGACAACTTGGGGACAACACCCAAATCCGCACCATTCGTGCACCTTTCCGATTTGCATATCCGCGCATCATGTGTTAATGGCACTGTAATCCACCTCACACCATTGTGGATAACCCCCCCTCCCCCATCCACATCCCCACCAACGTCACAGGTGGTACATCGTGACGGAGGCCATGTGGGTGACGAGTTGCTCGCGCCACTTGCTCCAGCCCTGCTGGCCGCTGAGGGCCTCCCCCGGCGTGGCGCCCAGGGAGCACATGTCGGCGCGGGTCAGGTCGAAGAGCATGTCGAGGACGACGCCGTCGAAGCCGACGCGTTGGGCGAGCTCGCGGCCGGTGGCCGGGTCGAGGGCGTTGCGCGTGGTGGCGAATTCGGAGAGCGTCAGGTGCTCGCGCACCAGCAGCGTCACCCACTCCACCACGGACGGCGTAAAGCCCATGCGCTTGACGATGGCCCGCGCGTGGCGCGCGCCCTCGGCCGCATGGTCGGTCACGCCCGGGCGCTTGCCGATGTCGTGCAGCACGCCGGCGAGCAGCAGCGCCGCGTAATGCTCGTCGTCGTACTCGGTGCCGGAGCGCTTCATCGCGCCCCCGGCCGCGAACGTGGGCCGCCGCCGCCCCAGCTGCGAGACGGTCTCCACCATGTGCCGGTCGATCGTGTAGCGGTGCGCGGCCGAGGCGCTCGGCCGGTTGCGGATCGCCGCCCACTCGGGCATCCAGCGCGACGGCAGGTCCACGAAGTCGAGCTCCTCCCACGTGCGCATGAGGTGCCCGCCGCTGGCCAGCAGGCGGATGAGCAGCGCGCGCGACTCGTCGTCCCACGCGTAGTCATGCCACGGCGCGCGCGTGAGGTTGACGAGCGTCGACGCGTTGATCGGCAGCCCCTCTCCCGCGGCCACCGCCGCCACGCGCAGCGGCAGGTCGGCGTCGTGCTCGACGTCGGCGCCCGGCGCGAGCACGACCTCGCCCTCGTGGCGCGCCACGCCCGGCGCGACGACGTCGAAGGTCGGCGCCTCGCGCCGTCCGCCGGCGCGCGGCGACATCACCTGGAAGAACGAGAAGCGCGGCCGCTCGTGCACGAGCGTGCGCTGGGCGCGCGACGCCGTGGAATCGAGGGAGAACGCGATGGTGCGGCCGAGCTGGGCGAGCAGCGTCTGCAGGTCGTCGATCGACTTCGCCTCGCGCGCGCCCTCGGGCAGCGTGGGGTCGGCGAGGCCGAGCATCGCCGCCACGCGCGCCTGGTACGGCGTGGCGAGCAGGTTCGTGTCGCGGCCCGACGCCAGGTGGATGCAGTCGCGCACGTCGAGCAGCCGCTCGACGGCGTCGTCGTAGCGGCCGTGCGGCCGGTCGGCGAGCCAGGACGCGGCGAGCGCGCTGGTGAGCACGGCGTCGCGCAGGCCGCCGCGCGCCTCCTTGACGTCGGGCTGGTTGACGTATTCCAGGCGCGCGAAGCGCTCGAGGCGCGCCTGGGCGGAGGCGAGCAGCTCGGGCAGGCGTTTGCGCGCGGCCTTGCGCCAGCGTTCGAGGATCGACGCGGACGTCGCCGCGACGAGCGCGGCGTCGCCGGCGATGGGCACGACGTCGAGCCAGCCCATCGCCGCGGGCAGGTCGTGGTCGGTGACCGACTCGCACTGCGCGCGCGTGCGCACGGCGTGGTCGAGGTCGAGCCCGGAGTCCCACAGCGGGTACCACAGCTTGTTGGCGAACTCGGCGAGCTCGGGCTCGCCGAGCGCGCGGCCGTCGTGGATGAGCACGAGGTCGAGGTCGCTGGCGGGGCCGAACTGGCCGCGCGCGAGCGACCCGACGGCGGCGAGCGCGACGCCGTCGCGCGGCACGTCGAAGGGCACGCCGAAGCGCGCCTCTTCCCACAGCCGCTCGAGGGCGTCGACGGCGAGCCGCGTGCGCGCGGCGCGCTTGGCGGCGCCGTCGCGGTACACGCCGTCGGTGTCGGGCATGCTCAGCTCGAACATGCGCTGCTTGAGTCCGTCGACTGCGGTGGCCATGGGCGGCTCCATTCACGGGTCACGAATCGTGATTCACGGTTCACAGGTATGAGAAAAGGTCCCCGCGCCGTGAAGGAGAGATGCGGCGCGGGGACCATGGTTCGGTGGTGGTTCGTCAGATGGCGGCGGAACCGGTCTCGCCGGTGCGCACGCGCACGACCATGTCGAGCGGCGCGACCCACACCTTGCCGTCGCCGATGGTGCCGGAGCCGGCGGACTTGACGATGACGTCCACCAGGGTCTCGGCGTCCGCGTCGTCGCACAGGACCTCGACGCGGATCTTCGGGATGAGGTCGACGGTGTACTCGGCGCCGCGGTAGATCTCGGTGTGCCCGCGCTGGCGGCCGTAGCCGTTCGCCTCGGACACGGTCAGGCCGTGCACGCCGGCGGCCGCGAGGGCCTCCTTGACGTCGTCGAGCTTATGGGGCTGGATGATAGCGGTGATGAGCTTCATGGTGTCACTTCACTTCCCTGATGACGGAGCTTGCGGTGGCGGAGAAGTCGTAGGCGCGCTCGCCCTGGTCGGCCAGGTCGATGCCGCTGACTTCCTGCGCCTGGGTGACGCGCCAGCCGATGGTCTTCTCCAGCGCGAAGGCGATGATCGTGGTGATCACGGCGGCGTACGCCATGGCGATGACCGCGATGACGATCTGCACGACGAGCTGTCGCCAGTCGCCGCCGCAGAACAGGCCGGTGTCCTGCATGAAGAAGCCGAGGGCGACGGTGCCGATGAGGCCGCCGACACCGTGCACGCCGACGACGTCGAGCGAGTCGTCGTAGCCGAACTTGTACTTCAGCGAGCAGGCCAGGCAGGTGCACACGCCGGCGATGGCGCCCAGCACGATCGACCAGATCGGGGAGACGACGTCGGCCGCCGGGGTGATGGCGACGAGGCCGGCGACGATGCCCGAGGCGGCGCCGATGGCGGTGTAGTGGCCGGTGCGGATCTTCTCGGTGAAGCCCCAGGCGAGCATGGCGGCGCCGGCGGCCAGCGACGTGGACACCCAGGCGTAGCCGGCGGTGCCGTTCGCGGCGAATGCGGAGCCCGCGTTGAAGCCGAACCAGCCGAACCACAGCAGGAACGCGCCGAGCATGACGAACGGGACGTTGTGCGGGCGCATCGGCTCGACGCCGAAGCCCTTGCGCTTGCCGATGATCAGGACGATGACGAGGGCCGCCATTGCCGCGTTGATGTGCACGACGGTGCCGCCTGCGAAGTCGTGGGCGGCGGCGCCGATGGCCTGGGAGATCGGGCCGTCCGCGGACAGCAGGCCGTTGTTCCACACCATGTGGGCGAGCGGCGCGTAGTCGAAGGTGACCCACAGGGCCACGAAGATCATCCAGGTGCTGTACTTGACGCGCTCGGCGATGGCGCCGCAGATGAGGGCGACGGTGATCATGGCGAACGCCGCCTGGAACGCGACGTCCACGGAGGCGGGGTACGCGTTGTCGTTCAGGCCTGCCGAGGTGAAGACACCGTCCTGGCCGGCGACCATCGTGTCGCGCAGCAGGAAGCCGGTGGCCGGGTCGCCGAAGACGCCGCCGACCGAATGTCCGGCGTACGCGATGGACCAGCCCCACAGGCCCCAGATGAGAATGGTGACGGAGAGCGCAGCCGCCTCCATCATGAGCATGTTCAGGACTGCCTTAGCGCGGACCATGCCGCCGTAGAAGAACGCCACGCCCGGCGTCATCAGGAACACCAGCGACGCGGATGTCAATATCCACGCGGTATTGCCGGAATTGATCACGGTGTTCATGACCACCTCCCTAGTCTTTCTTCGTATTGTCTGCGCCTCGCTCGGCGCGGTGGTTGTCTCTCTTTGCCTTGCCGCCCCTCGGGGCGCACATGGGCAATGGAACGCCCTTCAAGTTTTCCCCACGTTACGCGAGGTTACGAGGGTGTAAAGCTCCGGGCGCAACCAAAACCGTCATTTTACGCCGTTTTGGTCACGCCCAGGGAGGGATTCACTCGCCGAGGATGCCGTCGACGAAGGACTCCGGGTCGAAGGGCGCGAGGTCGTCGGGCCCCTCGCCCACGCCGACCAGCTTGACGGACACGCCGAGCTCCTTCTGCACGGAGATGACGATGCCGCGCTTGGCGGAGCCGTCGAGCTTGGTGAGCACGACGCCGGTGATGCCGATGGCCTCGGCGAACACCTTCGCCTGCGCCATGCCGTTCTGCCCGGTCGTCGCGTCGAGCACGAGCAGCACCTCCGCGACGGGCAGGTTCTTCTCGGTGACGCGGCGGATCTTGCCGAGCTCGTCCATGAGGTTGGCCTTGTTTTGCAAGCGGCCGGCGGTGTCGATGATGAGCACGTCGACCTGCTCGGCCTTGGCCTTCGCGCTCGCCTCGAACGCGACGGACGCGGGGTCCGCGCCCTCCTTGTCCGAGCGCACGACGGGCACGCCCACCTTGGCGCCCCACGTGGCGAGCTGGTCGGCGGCGGCGGCGCGGAACGTGTCCGCCGCGCCGAGCATGACGGACTTGCCCTCGCCGACGAACAGGCGCGCGAGCTTGCCCGCGGTCGTCGTCTTGCCGGTGCCGTTGACGCCGACCATGATGATTACGCTCGGCCGCTCGGCGTCGTCCTTCTCCGCCTCGAGCGTGCGGTCGGTGTCCTCGCCGACCAGGTTGAGCAGCTCGGACTTCAGCGCCGCGTGCAGCTGCTTGGGGTCGGTCTCGCCGGTGACGCGCGTGTCCGTGCGCAGTTGGTCGACGAGCTGCTCGCTCGCCTCCGCGCCGACGTCCGCGAGCAGCAGCGTGTCCTCGACGTCCTCCCAGTCGGCCTCGGACAGGTGGTCCTTGGCGAGGATGTTGAACAGCGCCTTGCCGAACGGGTTGCTCGACTTCGAGAGCCGTTCGCGCAGCCGCCGCAGGCGCCCCTTCCTGCCCTCCGGCTTCTCGGCCCGTTCGGCCTCTTGCCTGGCCTCGACGGCGGCCTCGGCCTCCTCCTCGGCTTCCTCCTCCTCGAGGGCGGCGTCCTCGGCGAGGACCGTCGCCTCGCCGGGCACGACGGTGTTGCCGGCGGCCGCGGCGGCGAGCGCGGCCTCGCCGGCGC
>JAXJQE010000150.1:0-25594 GCA_036311305.1 Bifidobacterium sp. | reverse complement strand
TGCTCCTTGACCGTGCGCGGGTCGTACGCGGGTGCCTGTGACTTACGACGCGAAACCATGGGATTGCTGCTCCTCACTGCCATTGCCAACCTTGCCATTCTAGCAACGGGCCGTCGAAGTCCCGCGCTTGAATGGGAGGCATGATCGAAGTGCCGCCGATGGAGCAACTGTTGGGATTCGTGCCGACCGCGCAATACGGGGACCGCGTGGACGCGTCGCGCGGCTGCGACGTGCCGGGGGAGTTCGCGTGCGCCTCGCGCGAACCGCGCGGCGGCGCCCTGCACCTGTCGGCCGTGCTGGGCGCCGTGACCGACGCCATCGGCCAGCCGATCGCCACCGCCGTGCACCCCGACCCCGCCGCCGACCGCGCCGCGCTGGGCCTGCCGGCCGCGCGCGCCGTCGTCGTCGTGCTCGTGGACGGCCTCGGGTACTGGAACCTCGCCATGCGGCTCGCGCACATGCGCTACCTGCGCTCGCTGTTGGACGAGCCGGCCAACCGCCGCCCCATCAGCACGACGTCGCCGAGCACCACCACCGCCGCGATCGCCTCGTTCGGCACCGGCACCTGCCCGGGCCTGACCTGCATGACCGGCTACACGCAGCAGAACCCTGCGACCGGCGAGCTCGCGCAGCTCATCGCGTTCCGCGGCGCGCCCTCCCCGGAGGACCTGCAGCGCGAGCCGACGGTCTTCGAGCGGCTCGCCGAACGCGGCGTGCCCGTCACCAGCGTGGGGCTGAGCCGCTTCGCCGCGTCGCCGTTCACGCGCGCGGCGCTGCGCGGCTCGCGGTACATCTGCGCCGACCAGCCGCTCGACCGCGTGCGCAAGGTCGCCGAGGCGGCGCGCGAGCCGGGACTGACGTACCTGTACCTGCGCGACATCGACAAGACCGGCCACGCCGAGGGCTGGGACAGCGAACCGTGGGTGGCGACCGCGGAGAAGGTCGACAACCAGCTGGCCACGCTGCGCCGGCTGGTGCCGCCGGACACGCTCATCGTGATCGTCGCCGACCACGGCATGGTGGCGCCCGACTCCTCGCAGCGCCTCGACGTGGCGTCTGACGACGTGCTCATGCAGGGCGTGCGCCTGCTGGCCGGCGAACCGCGCTCGATGATGGTGTACCTGGAGGACGGTGAGGACGTCGACGCCGCCGCGCGGCGCTGGCGCGCGCGGCTGGGGGAGCGCGGCTGGGTGCGCACCAAGGCCGAGGCGGTGGAGGCCGGCTTCTTCGGGCCAACCTGCGACCGTGCGCTGGCGACGATCGGCGACCTCCTCGTGGAGGCGGCCGCCGCGGTCACGCTCGTCGACTCCGCGCACCAGACGATGGGCGCGATGACGATGCCCGGCGTGCACGGCTCGCAGACCATGCTGGAGATGGACATCCCCTGCCTGGTCGACCTCGCGTAACCGCACGCCGGTGTGCGGTCAGTGCTCCTTGGGGGCCTTGCCGAACATGATCTCGTCCCAGGTGGGCACCGGCGGACGGTGGCCGCGCGTGGTGTGCGACTGGGGGTGGGCGCTCGACGCCGTCGTGGGCGTCTCGGGCTGCGGTTGCGCGGCCGCGTTCTTGGCATCATCCTTGGCGGGCTTCTCCTGCGTGGCGTCCTTCGCGTCGGCGGCCGCGTCATCCTTGGCGGCCGCCTGGACGGGGTGAATGGTGGCATGGACATCCTTGGGGGTGGGCACGTGGTGGCCTTCCGCTACCGGCGTAGCGGCCGCGGACGGCGCCGGCGTGGCGGTGCTGTACGCGGCCGCGGGGCCGTTGCCGTGGGCCGTCGGCGCGGGCGCCACCTTGAGCGCCATGCGGTCGATGACGGTGGGATCGGCCGCCTCGTCGCGCGGCTGTTCCTCCTCCTCGGCCTGGCCCTGCTTCCAGCCGGCCATGGTCATCTCGATGCGCGCCGAGCGCACCGACTCGCCGGGGAGGGCCCCCGTGCCGCCGATGGCGTCGTCCAGCGGGCCGTCCTGCGGCAGGCCCCCTTCGCCGATGAGCTTGCGCGCGGCGTTGTTGATGCACACGACGGAGTTGTCGCGCATGTTCCACTGCCATTCGGCGTGGATGGGGTGGCCGGCCGAGGTGAAGGACGCGGTGATGCACCACGGCTCCAGGCCGCGCCTCGTGGCGCTCCACGTCACCGATTCGCGCGGGATGCGCGCCGCCGCCAGCGTGCGGTCGATGACCTCGGCGAGGGCGCGCACCTTCGTTTCCTTGCCCTCCTTGGGCGCCGGCACGCGCAGGAACTGCTCGATGGCGTAGGACTTCTCGGACTCCACGGCGTCGGAGAAGCGGTGCACGAGCGCCAGCGACAGCCCGTAGCGCTGCGCGACCTGCTCGGGGTCCGCGCCGGCGCGGATCAGGGACTGGATCTGCGAGATCGGCAGCGTGCGCGCCGGCTTGGGCGCCTCCTCGATGCGCCGCTCCGCCTGCACCTGCTTGGCCTCGAGCATCGCGTGCTCCAGACGGTCGTCCACCTCCACCACGAAGTGCTGGTCGCCGGCCGTGAACACCAGGGCGCCCGAACCGGTCACCGACTCGAACCGCGCCTTCGGGTAGTTTTCCGCAGCCATGCCACACCTCTTTCATCCACATTGTGAGCAATTTACATTGTGCCCCACGTGTCGGATTTTTCATTTCCCCAAAAACGTGTATTCTATGCGGGGAAAAACCATGTTCGGTGTGGGCCGCACACCCGGGGACGTAAAGGAGTCCAACGATGGCACAGGATTACGATTCGTCGCGCAACAAGGACGAGGACGAGGAGTCGCTCCAGGCCCTGGGCAAAGGGTCGTCCAGTGGCGCCAACGACATGGACGACGACGAGAGCGCCCTTGCGGAGGACTACGAGCTGCCGGGCGCGGACCTGAGCAACGAGGACGCCTCCGTCACCGTGATCCCCATGCAGGGTGATGAGTTCATCTGCTCGGAGTGCTTCCTGGTCAAGCACCGCAGCCAGCTGGCGTACACCACGCCGGACGGCCAGCCGGTGTGCAAGGAATGCGCCGCCTGATGAGCGTGGATGTCGCCTACAACGAGCCCGAGAACACCGAGGTGCTCGTCAAGTCCATCGATCACGAGCATCCCGTCACGCTTGGCTACGCCCACGCGGGCGACGCCGGCGCCGACCTGTCCACGCGCGTGCGCGTGGAGCTCAAACCCTTCGAACGCGCGTTGGTGCCCACCGGTGTGGCCATCGCGCTGCCGGTCGGCTACGTCGGCCTCGTGCACCCGCGCTCCGGCCTGGCCGTCAGGCAGGGCGTGACCGTGCTCAACGCACCCGGCACCATCGACGCGGGCTACCGCGGCGAGATCAAGGTGCCGCTGGTCAACTTCGACCCGCACGCCACTGCCGTCTTCGAACCCGGCGACCGCATCGCGCAACTGGTCATCCAGCGCTACGTGGAGGCCACGTTCGTACCCGCCACGTCGCTGCCCGGCTCGGACCGGGCGGAACGCGGATTCGGCTCCACCGGCGTGTGAGCCGTCCCGCGGACACGGCAAGCGGCCTCCTGTTTCGCGGTGAGTAGAATGGCCACGTACGGCGAAGGAGGAGACCATGGCAGAAGCGCATGACGAGCTGCAGCCCGCGAACATGCTGGGCTGCGAGATCGGCGAGAATCCCCTGGACCCCCTCGCGCCGATCCTGGCCATGTGCCGCCAGCACCATCCCGGCGAGGACATGGAGATCCTCTCGCGCGCCTACGAGCGCGCCGTCCTGCAGCATTCCTCCCAGAGACGCAAGTCCGGCGAGCCCTACATCATCCACCCGCTCGCCGTGGCGCAGATCCTCGCGGACCTGGGCATGGGCCCCATCGTCGTGGCCGCCGGGCTGCTGCATGACACCGTGGAGGACACCGACTACACGCTCGAGGAGTGCCGCGCCGAGTTCGGCGACACCGTGGCGGGCCTCGTCGACGGCGTGACCAAGCTGACCAAGATGGACTACGGCGACTCCGCGCAGGCCGAGACCATCCGCAAGATGGTCGTCGCCATGAGCCGCGACGTGCGCGTGCTCGTCGTCAAGCTCGCCGACCGCGTGCACAACGCGCGCACGTGGCGCTACGTCAAGCCCTCCAGCGCGCAGCGCAAGGCGCGCGAGACGCTGGACGTGTACGCGCCGCTGGCCAACCGTCTGGGCATGAACGCCATCAAGACCGAGCTCGAGGAACTGAGCTTCAAGGTCCTGCACCCCAAGATCTACAACGAGATCGTCATGCTGGTGGCGCACCGCGCCGGCCAGCGCGAGGTCTACCTCAAGCAGATCATCGCCGAGATCAAGGACGACCTGTCCGACCTCAAGATCGACGCGACCGTCACGGGCCGACCGAAGGACTACTACTCGATCTACCAGAAGATGATCGTGCGCGGCCACGATTTCTCCGACATCTACGACCTGGTGGGCGTGCGCATCATCGTGGACACCATCCAGGACTGCTACGCGGTGCTCGGCGCCGTGCACGCGCGCTGGAGCCCGGTGCCGGGGCGCTTCAAGGACTACATCGCCATGCCCAAGCTCAACATGTACCAGAGCCTGCACACGACGGTGGTCGGTCCCGGCGGCAAGCCCGTGGAGATCCAGATCCGCACGTGGGACATGCACCGGCGCGCCGAGTTCGGCATCGCCGCCCACTGGAAGTACAAGGCCAACGGCCAGGCGGGCCGCGCGCTGAGCACCCCGGACAAGGACGACCGCCAGCGCGGCGAACAGGAGCTCAGCGAGGCGGACAACCTCGCGTGGATCCAGCAGCTGGCCGACTGGACCAGCGAGACGCCCGACTCCAACGAGTTCCTCGGCACGCTCAAGGAGGACCTGGGCTCCGCCGAGGTGTACGTGTTCACCCCGAAGGGAAAGATCGTCTCCCTGCCGGCCGACGCCACGCCCGTGGACTTCGCGTACGCCGTGCACACCGAGGTCGGCCACCGCACCATGGGCGCGCGCGTCAACGGGCGCCTCGTGCCGCTGGACACCAAGCTGGAGAACGGCGACACCGTGGAGGTGCTCACCAGCAAGTCCGAGACCGCGGGACCTTCGCGCGACTGGCTTAGCTTCGTCAAGAGCCCCAAGGCGCGCAACAAGATCCGCCAATGGTTCAGCAAGGAGCGCCGCTCCGAGGCCATCGACGAGGGCCGCGACGAGCTGACGCGCGCCATGCGCAAGCGCAACCTGCCCGTGGCCATGCTGCTCACCCCGGAGTCGATGGTGGGGGTGGCCGACGACCTCGGCCTGGCCAACCCGGACACCGTGTTCGCCGCCATCGGCGAGGGCCAGGTCTCCACACAGAACGTCATCGCCCACCTCGTCAAGGACATGGGCACCGACGAGGTCAACGAGGAGGTCGAGGAGGAGGCCCTCCCGCTGCGTGTCACCCGCCACAAGCACGACCACGGCACGCCGGGCGTCTCCGTCAAGGGCGTCTCCGACGTGTGGGTCAAGCTGGCGCGCTGCTGCATGCCCGTGCCCGGCGACAGCATCGTCGGTTTCATCACGCGCAACGAGGGCGTCTCCGTGCACCGCGTGGACTGCGTGAACATGATCAACCTCAAGCGCCGCGAGCCCGAACGCGTCGTCGAGGTGGAGTGGACGAGCAACAAGGGCCTGTTCATGGTCAAGATCCAGGTGGAGGCCCTCGACCGGCCGCACCTGCTCAGCGACGTGACGCGCGTCCTGTCGGACCACGGCGTCAACATCCTCTCCGGCACCATCGCCACCGGCTCCGACCGCGTGGCCACCAGCCAGTTCAGCTTCGAGATGGCCGACCCGCAGCACCTGAACACGCTGCTGAGCGCCGTGCGCAAGATCGACGGCGTCTTCGACGTCTACCGCCTCACCGGCGCCAAGGACGCCGAACAGCCCAGGATGCGCCGCATGCGCAAGGGCCAGGACGCCACGCAGGACTGATTTTGTGCGGCCAAAGGGGAAGGCCCCGTCGGCATCGCCGACGGGGCCTTCCCCTTTGGCCGCTATGGGTGTCGTTCAGTCTTTGATCTCGATGGACTCAATGAGCACCGGCTCCATCGGGCGGTCGCGGCCGTCGGTGGCGACGGCGTCGATCTTGTCCACCACGGCCTTGGAGGCCGCGTCGGCGACCTCGCCGAAGATGGTGTGGTGGCCGTCGAGCCACGGGGTGGGGACGGTGGTGATGAAGAACTGCGAGCCGTTGGTGCCGTGCAGCTTGCCGTCGGCGCCGCGCGCCAGGCCGGCGTTCGCCATGGCCAGCAGGTAGGGGCGGTCGAACTTGAGGGTCGGGTCGATCTCGTCGTCGAACTCGTAGCCCGGGCCGCCGGTGCCGGTGCCCAGCGGGCAGCCGCCCTGGATCATGAAGTCCTTGATGACGCGGTGGAAGGACAGGCCGTCGTAGAAGCGCTCGTTGGACTGCTTGCCGGTGTACGGGTCCAGCCATGCCTTCTTGCCGCTGGCCAGGCCGAGGAAGTTCTCCACGGTGTGCGGCGCCTTGTCGTCGAACAGGTTGATGGTGATGTCACCTTCGGAGGTGCGCATGATAACTGTAGTCATGGCTCCAAGTGTCTCATGGGCTTGAGACCGGCCGGAAACCCCAATCCCGTCATGCTTTGAGGGGGTGGACGGGGAATCCGTACCGGACAGGACTACGGGCGGTATGAAACCGGCCAAGGCACCTTTAGCTGCACCCGAGATTCCACCCTCGATCGGCGCATCGGGGTTGAAGGGACTGACAAGGAACCTGGGGGAACCGGCACCTACCAAAGCACCTTGGTGCGCATGGTCTGGGGCGTCGGTCATCTTCTTCATCAGTGTGTCGTCCATGAGATCCTCAGGAGTGGTCCCAAGGAATCGTGCGGCCTTCACCACATCGGCCAAGGACCATGAGATATAGCCATTAATCTTCCTCGACATTGCGGCTTTCTTGATCCCCAGCGCTTCGGCAAGAGCGAGTTGGGACGCCCGTCGCGCGGTCAAAAGCATCTTGACATTCCAAGCAACGACTTTTTCCATGTGCATAGCCTCCTCTTCCGCGCCAATGAAGGAGCTGCTTTCCGGTTCGTCCATTATGTTCTCCTCAAACTTTGTGTCATCTGAATAAACCAAATCTAACACGTCGATTTGCGTTTAGTCAAAGTAAACGATATAGTATATTCTAGATAAACAAAAACGACTGAAAGTAAATAGAAAGTGGTCGAGACGGTATGGCTGACGCGATGAAGAAATGGCTGAGACGGGAGTGCATCTCATATCGCCGCCTGGCGAAAGAGATGAATCAGTCTCCTGGAGGCATTTCCAACAAAGTCAACGGCCACACCCCCTGGAGCCTCAACGATTTGCTTTGGCTGAAGGAACATTACGGCCTGTCCTATGAATTTGTTATCGACGGTGCACCACAGTGCCAGAAAGAGGAGGTTGCGTGATGGCTGGTGGAATCTACGAACAGTCCGAATGGCCGGACAGCCGTTGGGATTGCGTCACGGTGTGCGATGGCTGCCACACGGTGGTCTGGGGCACGTTCTGGGACGACTACGATTCGGCCGCCCGCGACGCTTATTTCGCCCGTAACGGCTGGCGCAACTACTGCGTCCCGGGCGACACGGAGATTTTGGAGCTCTGCCCGGCCTGCGCCGTGCGCGCCCTGCGCCGCGGCGAGACCCGCGGCCTGGCCGACACCTGGCTCCGCCCCACGCATGCCTACACGCATGCCTTCCGGGAGGTCGATGCACAGCTCTCCGTCCGCGAACGGGTGGTGGCGAACCTGCTGCTGACCGAGGGGAGGACGGCATGAGCGACGAAGCCGGAAGACTCGTCTTCTCCCGCGACCCGTCGGGAACATTCATCGACGGTATGGTCTTCGGAACTTCAGGAGGCGGTGAGAACGCCAATCTCGAAGTGCTGTGTGCGTTGCCCTACGAGCTTGTACGCCCACATGCTAGTGCCTCTGTCCTGGGTCCGCCGGTCGGCGTAGGGAATGTGAAGAGGCTGTCCCTGAGCGTCAAATACCTTGATGGTGAGATATCCGTCGGGCGGTACGACCGTGTATCCGGATTTCTCGTTGAGCAGGCGCGCGCCCTCGTTGGTGGGGATGCTGAGTATCAGTTCAGCGCCGTGGTCTGCCGCCCAGGAGTCGCAGACCGCCTTGATCTGCGATCCGAAGCCTTCGCGCCGATGCTTCCTGACGACCGCGATCCCTTCGATGATGGCTGCATGCTCGGCGAAAGCCTCTCGTATCTGTGCGGCATGGACCCCGCTCGTCCCGGTGCGGTATATGAGCGTCTCGGCTACGCAAAGGGCTGGCTGGATGAGGGCCGCGCCTATCAGACGGTCCTGTCCCCATATGCCTATGTACGTAGGCCTGATCGTTCCATCGTCGTGTCTGACGACTGCTGGGACGCTTTGATCGAAGTCTTTGATGTCCCTGATGAGCAGGCTCTTGATTGCCTTTGCCTCGCCATCCGTTGCGGCGGTGCGTGGCCCGTCGACGGCGAGGGAGGTGGTGCGATGGTCTGATCCCATTCGATTTTCTCTCTTTCTCTGCAACTAAAAGAAAAAACGCCCGTTCCCGATGCTGGAACGTCGGGGACGGGCGGTGCAACCAATATTCCGAGCGGCCGCGGATCCCGTATCTTGCCGGATCCCGGTCCGTGGCCGCCCAATGCATTGTCTTGGAGTAGTGATCACACATGAACGACTTTACTAAAGCATTCCGCATGTCTTGCTCTGTGTTTCCCGAGTGTAACCGGGATTTCCAGGCGTCGGTTTGGACGTTCCCGGTCGTGGTGGCATTCGCCCGCCACAACGGTCCGGGCTCCGTTGATTCCCGTCGCCTGGCGTCGATGATGGCGCACCCGTCCATGGAAGGGAGACTCGCGTGAACTGGCTTGCAATCGTATTGATCGTGTTCGTCGCGTTCTCGTGGCTGATGACGCTGGCCCTGTGCCGGGCCGCGCGTCTCGGCGACGAGCAGGCCGCCAGACTGGCCGACGAACGTCGTGCCGCCCAGCGGCGTGAGGAGGGCCGACCGTGAGCAACATCGCACTGTCATGGGCTTTCAAATGCCATGTGGGCAACGCCTCGGCGAAGGCCGTGCTCGTCTACTTGGCGGACCGCGCGGATGACGATGGCACCGCAGCCTATCCGAAGATCGCGACCATCGTCAACGTCACGGAACTGTCCGAGCGCACGGTACGCACCGCGTTGAAGACGCTCCAGGAACGCGGCTTCATTCGCCGTGGAGACCAACGGTACGCGCGCCTCGGCAAGGGCGGTAGGAACCGCCTGCCCCAGTACTGCCAGGTCGTGTGGGACCTCGCGGTGGAGACCGACCCGACGACCCTCACATGGATCAAGGAGACGCACACGGCGGAACAGGACCCCGAGACCATGCGCTCCGACGTGGACCCGGAGGCCGGAACCGTGTTCGAGAACGGCGAATCCAAGGGCGTGACTCCGGAAAACGCTGGAACGAAGCCGATTCCCAGCACTGCAAATCTCGCAGGGCTGGAAAAAGGGCCGGAACCGGCACTGCAAATCCCGCAGGGCCAGCACTGCGAGAGCTGCACCCCCAGCACTGCAAATGCCGCACCCCCAGCACTGCAAATCTCGCAGAGCTGTATATATAAGGATAAAACCCTCCAGGTAAACCCTCCTAGTAAACCCTCCTTCCCCTCTGCCCCTACGGGGCATCTCCCCGCAGGCGGGGCGACCCCCGCAAGGGACGAGAAAAACGACGACGGGACCACGATCGTGCTGGACCGTCTCGCGGCGGTCCGCTCCAGGCTGTCGCTGTCCACCGCCACGCCGACCGGCCGGGACCGCGACCGCGTCTCGAAGCTCGTCGACCGCGTCACCGAGGCGCACGACGGCGACCATGCGGCCGCCCTGACGCTCATCCTCGCGGTCATCGACTGGCTGCCCGCGAACACGTACTGGCTCAGCCGCGCCGACAGTCCCCGCCGCCTCGCCGCGGACTGGGACCGGATCGCGAACGACTGGACCATCAGCGAGCTCGAACGCCGACGCGAGCACGACGCCGCGGCCCGCGACCGCAGGACGGACGAGAAGCCCACGCCGTGCCCGCTGGTCTACCGGCCGGCGTCCCACACGCACACCTTCGCCTGCCAGCACGTCCTCGAGGCGATGAAACCGCACTGGGACGAATACGACCACGAAGGCTCGTACCGGACCGGCAATCCCAGCGAATGGCAGCTGGCGTGCCAGAGGCTCGCGGACGAGCTCAACCGGCGCGACGGCGTCGAACCGGTGGGGGAGCGGCCATGAACGCCCGCGACACGATGCCTGCCTGCGCCCGGATCGCCGAGGTCAGCCCGGACCTCGCCGACCGCATGTGGAACACCGTGACCGGCGACGACGGGCGCGACTTGGTCGACGAGCGGATGCGCGCCAAGGGCCGCGTGCTGTGTGCCGCGTGCCCCATGCGCCTCGACTGCATCAGCCGCGCCATCGTGGGCGGCTGGAAGGACAAGGCCGTGTACGGCGGGCTCGACTATGCGAGCCGCTGGATCCTCGCCCGGCTGATCGCCCGCGACCTGCACGTCGACATGTGCGGCCTGCACCGGATCCCGCAACGCCGGATCCGCGAATGGCTGGACGCCCACCCGGACTGGGACGACCGCATGCGCAGGAACGGCCGTGACTACTGGCGGTCGGTCAAACGCCGCCAACGCTCCCGCCGCGAGTACACGCACGACGAGCCGCTCTTCCTCAAGACCGTGCCCGTGCCCAAGGGACTGGTCCAGGGCAGCCTCTTCTGACCATTCCCCGCCGCGATCCACGCGGGCCGCGGCATAAACCGCAATACCGGAAAACCAACAAACCGGTAAATACCGAAAAACCGAGATAACGAAGTAAGGAGAAACCGATGAACGACTACGACGATCTCGACCGCGAGCTCCGATACCTGAACAACGTCAACAACCTCGACGCCAAGTACATGCAGCTGCGCTTCTACGAACTGCCAGATTACGACCCCGATCTCGCGCAGGATTTCACCAACTGCCACTATCGGCTTGCCACCGCCTCGTCGACCGACGATATAGAGATCCCACAGGCCTATGTCGTTCCGCCCACCATGCTCGCGGCCATGGCCACGGGGTCGCCCTTCGCCGCGCCCGCCGATGACGAGCGTCTGGAGGACAGCGTCCACCTGCTGGACGCCTACGAGCTCGGCCTGTCCGATGTTGGTCTCGGCCTCGGCTATGACGAGGAATCCTCCGACCGGGAGCTCCGGCGCGAATTCGCCGGCGAATGCGCGGACGCCTACGAAGCGGTGTCCGGATTGTTCGACCACGGCCGGATCCTCCGCGGCGACTGCACGTTCGGCATGCTGCCGCTGCTGGTGACGGCGGGGCCGCGAACGGAGGCGGACGGCCGCCTCCACGGTGCCGTGCTGTCCATCAGCCTGCCGCTCTTCCCCGACGGCGACGACGGGTCACGTCGCATGCTCATCCACTCCGACGAACGCCGGTTCCCGGACCTCGCCCATTACCGCGCCTTCGCGTACTACCTGCAAGCCATGTACCGCAAGGCCACGGGCGGCACCGTCGCAAGCGCCTACCGGCTGCTCGTCGGGCACCAGGGCCTGTCCGCCAGAATCTGACCGGCCTCCGCCGCGGCCATGGTCGCCGGCGGCATGAAACGAAATACCGAAAAACCAACCAACCGAAATACCGGAACCGGTAAATACCGAAAAACCGAGATAACGAAGTAAGGAGAAACCGATGAACGACAGGAAGAACCGCGAGCCGATGGTGATCGCGTTGGCGACGGGCAAGGGAGGCAGCATGAAGACCACAAGCGCCGTGTTCCTGGCCTGCGCCCTCGTGGACCAGTCCCGGGGCGAGCAGCGCGCGCTCGTCGCCGACGCGGACGTGCAGGGCGACGCGAAGGACTGGTGGTACAGGGCCGCCGAGCTGGACGACCCGCTGCCGTTCGACGTGATGTCCGCCGCGCCGGCCGACATCGCGCACCTGCACGGGATCAACGGCCGTCTCGACGACCCCGTCGACTGGGTGCTGATCGACTCCGCCCCGTACGGGCGCGCGTTGGACGAATCGGTGAACAACGCGGACCTCGTGGTCATCCCGTCGAGCCCCAGCCGCATCGACCTCGACCAGGCCGCCGGCGTGAAGGACCTGTGCGACCAGCGCGGCATCCCCGCCGCGATCCTCCTGTGCCGCACCGAGGCCAACACGACCGCCCTCCGCGACGCCCTAGCCTGGATCGACGCCGCGGACATCGCGTGCTTCGAGACGCTGATCCCGAAACGCCAGGACATCCTCAACGCGAAATCCACCCGCCCCCGCGGTACGCGCCTGCACGAGTACCGCGACCTGGCCGCCGAACTCAAGCGGACCATGCGACAGCTCAAGGACAAGGAGGAGGACCTGTGAGGAACATGAACCTGACGCCCCGCCCGCGCGACCTGACCGCGCTGCTCAACAGCGACCGGACGGACCCGGCGGATACCGGAAGACCGGAATCGGCGGAAACCGAAATACCGAAAAACCGGAAGACCGTGAAACCGAACGACGCGGAGGGCTGGGTGAAGACCAGCGTGAGCCTGCGCGCCTCGACCCGGCGCAGGCTCAAGACCTTCGCCGCCGAGCACGACATGCGGATCCAGGAAGTGATCGACGCCGCCCTCGAAACGTACCTGGGCTTTGGAGGGGAACGATGAACCGCATCATGCTCCTCGGACTGCTGGTCTGCATCTCTCGCGTGGCATTGTGCGAAGTGATGGGCGTGATGGCCGAAACCGTCGCCCGGCGCGCTGGATCCAGCAGCCTTCGCGGCCTGTGCCGCCTGTGCGTCGTCGCCTACGCTCTCGTCCTCGTGGCGTCCTTCGCTCCGATGGACTCGGCCCAGACCGTCGTCCATCGGGCCGTCCCGCTGCTTTTCCTCGTCCCGAATCTTTTCATTTGGATCTCGATGCGGCCCTCCGGCGCGTCCATGCGCGGCACGCGCCGGAGGAACGATGCAGACGGCTCCGCCGATTCGATAAGCTGTGAACCTATGAACAAGGAGAACAAATGACAGAAAAAGAAAAGGCCATCGAAGATGAGACCATCGAAGTTTCGGCCGAGTCCACGGAAAAGAAAACAAAGAAGCCGCATCGCAGAAGGGCCATCGTCATCACCGTCGTCGTACTCGCACTGCTCACGGCGGGAGGCATCGCCTGGAAGGCGCACGCGGACCGCCTCATGGCCGAGGCCAGGGCGGATTGCGCGGCCGCATCCGAACGCCTGCGCACCGCGACGAACGACTGGAACACGCTTCTGAACGGGTCCGCGGCGGACGCGGCGAAGACCGATAGGAAAAGCGTGAAGGACGCGAAGATGCTGGACGCCCTGTCCAAGACGATGAAGGCCACGATTCCGAAGACCGTTTCCTGCAAGGCGGATTCGAGGACCGGCGTGCAGGAGGCCGCAAAGGCCATCACGGCGAACGCGGCATGGTACAAGACGCATGCGAAGACGCTGTCCAAGGCCGTGAAGGCGGTCGAATCGTCCAAACTCGACAAGACCGTGGACGACGCGCAGGCGCTCTACGACGCGACCTCCGGGAAGGTGCAGGACGACAAGACCCGCGCAAGCCTGCTGGACGCCATCAAAAAGCGTGACGCGGATGCCATCGGCAAGGCCGTGAAGACGGTGAACGAATCGAAGGCGGCGAAGGAGAAGGCCGACGCGGAGGCGAAGGCCAAGGCCGAACAGGAGGCCGCGGCCCAGGCCGCCGCTGCGGCCGCACAGTCGCAACGGCAGGCCCAGTCGTACACGCCGTCCTATACGAACACCGGCACGAGTTCGGGCCGCTCCTACACAAACGTCGGTTCGGCAGGCGCATCCTCTGGTTCGACGGGCGGCTCGTCGTCCGGTGGGTCAGGCTGGTCGGGGCCGACCAGCGGCGGACACGGTGATCCAGGTGCCTGTAGTTTGGAGGATTGCTCCATCCCAATCCAACATTAAGCCGGTCGACTCCGTTTCTCTTTCAGGGCCGTTCCACGAACATCCGTGGGACGGCCCTTTCCTGTCTCCTGCGCGAATGTCCAAACCGGAGTCCGTGAAACCGGGTTGCAATGGTATCGGTCGGGGATCGCAATTCCCGCCCCGACACAGTCAGGTGCAGAATCTCTGAAAGGAGAGGAACATTGGGTTACATCAATAATAAATGGAAGACGTTGGCGTTGCTGACGGCCGTTGCCACCCTGGCCGGCGGTCTGACCGCGGGCACCGCATACGCCGGTGGCGGGGGCGGCAACAGGCCCGGCACCGGCGGCAGCGGCGCGGCAACGCAGTTCTGGCAGTACAAGGACGACGCGTCCGGTTCATGGGGCCCGGCGACCGACATCAACAGCGTGAGCCGCGCCATGGCCAACGCAGGCGTGAGGATGGACGACTCGTCCGGCAAGGCCGCCGCCGCGCTGGCCGACGCGAACAGCCGGTGCGTCGCCGGTTTCCACCAGCGCCATCCGGGCGAGGGCGACGGCGACTGCCGCGTCGTCGCGGTCGGCGCGGTCTCCGGCAACGGGTCCACCACCAGCGTATGGAACGGATCCGGCATCGCCGACGTGAGTATATGGTTGGACAACTGGAACAAGTACATCGCACCAGGCGATTACAACTACGCTGGAACTCGTCACTATAAGACCTCTACCGCGTTTGATGACGATCCGTCCACGAGTGTGGACAAGCTCATGGAACGGTACGTGTCCAGCACGGCCAGCATCGTCATCATCGCGCTCGACAAATACCAGCCCGCCCCACCGAACTACGACCTGACCGTCACCACCACGCACAAGCAGAGGACCAACCTGAAGGTCGGCTCCACCGACCCGATCGGCGACATCCTGCACGCGAGCAACAACGGCAGCAGCATCAAAGAGAACCTGAACGGCACCGCCGTCATCCACTACGAGGGCCAGAAGAACGGCTACGTCGCAGCCAAGACGGTCAGCAAGCCGATCACCTTCGCCAACTCGGGAGACACCCAGCTCGAGAACCTCGCCACGCCAGCCGACTTCGGCATGAGCCACTGGCAGGAAGGCCAGTACTGGATCGATATCCAGGTCGCCAAGCAGGGCAGGATGAACGCGGCCGTCGACACGACCGACAAGGACCCGTCCGAGACCTGGACCGTGAGCGCCGAACCGCCGACCCCGCCGACCAAGACCATCGACGAGGGCGTGAGCGCCGACAGCATGACCAACCGCACCGTCATCACCTACGGCACCGGCAAGGGCGGCTACGAGATGACGTTCAAGGACAAGATCACGGCCAACGGCGTCGACTACACCGTCGACGACTACAAGCTCGTCGACAAGACCGACAACGACCGCGACGCGTCCAACGAGTTCACCATCACCTGGGACCGCAAGACGGACACCGTCTCGGCGGTGCGCACGGCCGACAAGGGCGAGATGCCCTTGGACCACCAGTACGAGTTCAGCTTCAATGTCACCGTCAGCAAGCCGAAGGACTTCAGGAAGGTCAAGGACCACGCGACCGGCAAGTGGAACCAGGAACCCGAGGCCGACGCCGGCAGCAAGGAATTCGACACCTGGCAGCCCAACCCCGACAAGAGCTGGATCTTCGAGCAGGACGGCGAATGGCAGGCCGTCATCGACCCGCAGGAGACCAACAAGACCGGCGGCGACTCCCACACCTACCTCGACGGCGACAAGGTCGGCAGCGTCGTCAACGGCACCGTCGGCAGGAACCTGATCCAGGCGCCGAAACAGTTCACCCTCACCGATGACTGGACTGCCGCCGACTACATTTTCGACGCCGACACCAAGAACATCCGCGTGTACGAGGCCACGGCCGGCACCGACCGCGAAAGCAGCGTGAGCGACATCGTCAACACCGGCAAGGACGTGACCGACCAGTTCGACATCACCGTCCAGGGCACCAAGGCCACCGCCACCGCCAAGGCCTCCTACCTCAAGGGATTGAAGAAACTGAAGAACCCGAAGCAGGTCACGCTCCTCATCCCCGGCAGGATCAACTTCGCGGACGGCAAGGGCGCGGCCCAGGTCCGCAAGGACTTCGGCAAGCAGGCGGGCGACGAACTCACCTTCTGCACCGCCCCGAACGGCAAGAACCTGACCAACGGCGGCTCCGAGACCGTGAACAACCACACCGAGCCGACCAACGAACCGCAGATCTGCGGCTACATCCCGCCGGTCAAGAAGGACGTCGTGTCCGAGGCGAGCCAGGGCGGCGACCAGGAGAGCGTGGACGGCAAGGTCGTCCAGCCCGGCCAGAAGGTCGAATACCAGCTCAACACCCAGCCGCAACTGCCGGCCGACCTCGCCTACGAGGTCAAGTCCGTGAGCTTCACCGACTCCTACGACGCCTATCTGAAACCGGACAAGCAGACCCTGGAGATGATGGACCTGAACACCGGCAAGCCGGTGTCCAAGAAGAAGTACACGACCACGTGGGATGATTCCAAGCACATGTTCACCCTGACCGTCACCGACCAGGAGACGATCAGCCAGTGGCGCGCCGGCACCAGCCCCCGCCTCCAGGTCCGCTTCGAGGGAACCGTCGCCGACGACGCCCCCACCGACCACAAGGTCGGCAACAAGTGGGTGCTGACCCTCAACAACTCGCTGACCCCGAGCAACGAGGTGTTCAACATCCCGCCGAAGCTCGACCCCGTCAAGAAGGACACGCAGAAGGACCCGACGATCAGCATCGACGGCAAGACCGCCCTGCTGGGAGACGAGATCTACTACCGCGTCACCCTCGACGCCAGGCAGGACAACCAGGCCTATAAGGTCTGGAGGCTCGGCATGACCGACGACTACGACGACGAGTACCTCAAGCTCGACGCCACCAACGTGGAGATCACCGACGAGACCGGCAAGGACGTCACCGACAAGTTCAACATCCAGGACAAGGACGGCGCGCTCTACGCCTACGCCAAGCTGGTCGACACCGAGATCCCCGCGACGGGCGAGACCGTCAAGGGCGACCCGCAGCCGGAAGACCTCAAGGCCTACAGCGAGTCCGACGAGCATGACCCGCTCACCCAGCCCGCCATCGACCAGACGCTCCTCGGCCACACGTACACCGTGACCATGCCGATGACCGTCATCAAGGTCACCGACGGCTACACCGTGAAGAACAAGGCCACGCAGGTGCTCAACAAGATCCGCAAGGACACCAACGAGGTCACGAACTCCCTGAAGCCCATCAACCCGGCCAAGGACGTGACCGTGAAGGTCGGCGGCGCATCCGCCAACGGCAAGAGCATCTACAAGGGCCGCAGCTTCCTCTACCAGCTCGACAGCTCCATCCTGCCGGCCAACCGCGCCTACCCGCAGGTCGACAAGTGGGACATCGTCGACTCCCTCGATCCGGCCTTCGACGAATACACCGGCCAATGGGCCGTGTACGCGACCCGCGACCTGCTTTCAGGCGGCGAGGTCCTCGCGTCCAAGGGCGACAGGATCGCCGGCTCCGGTTTCGACAGCTCGAAGCTCGGCGGCGACCTCTTCACCCTCTCCGCGGCCACCGTCGACGGCCGCAACGTCGTCACCATCGAAGCGACCGACCGCTACAGGGCCCTCGTGTCCGACGACTCCCATGAGGCCGGCTGGCGCGCCTACATCCAGTGCAAGCGCCTCGCCGTGACCGACCGCCACGAGAATCAGTTCACGGAGCACTACAACGACAAGACTCTCGAATCCAACGTCGTGTGGACCCGCACCCCGGACATGACCCCGAGCATCGACGTCCAGAAGTGGGACCGCAAGTCCGGCTGGCCGAACGGCGACCGCGACAATTCGAAGGACGCTTTGACCGTCTCCGGCGACACGGAGATCGTGTTCACCATCACGAACACGAGCAAGACCGATCCCGACACGAAGCAGGGCGCGGTGTTCCGCACCAAGGACATCAAGCTCGAGGACTCCACCATCGTCGGCGACGGCGAGGTCGTGGACCTCAAGTACCCGGCCGACTGGGACACCAAGGTGCTCAAGCCCGGCGAAAGCGTCGAGGTGACCGGCACGCTCAAGGGCGTCACCAAGACCCACACCGACCGAGCCAAGGTCACCGGCACCCCGTTGACCGAATGTCCGGTCGACACGTCGGCCCCGTTCGGTGACGGCACCTCGGACGACGAATCCGGCTCCAAGCCCGAGGCCGAGACCGAGAGCAAGTCCGATGACGTCGTGACCATCGACGGCAAGGACTACTGCTCGGACACCAAGGTGGAGTCCGCCACCGACGACTGGAACGGCTACCGCAGGACCCTCGCCCAGACCGGCGCGGGCATCGCGCTGATCGCGCTGGCCGCGGTCGTCATGCTCGGCGGAGGCGCGGCCCTCATGGCCGTCTCCCGCCGCCGCAAGGCGAAGGCCCCGGCCGACACCGAGGGCTCGGAGGAGTGATCCGACGAACCTGACCCCGGGCCCGTGCGGCGGACCGTTCCCCATGATCCGCCGCACGGCCCACGGGCGCGCCCAGATCCTTTCCTTCCCGGACGCGCCCAAGCCCCCACCGGTACCGTCTTTGTTTTCTCCTTTGTGACGGCGCCGGGTTCGACTCCCGGCGGGGGCACGCCGCGGGAACCCCTTCCCGCGCACCATGGAAACCAGAACGGGGTGGCAGGCCGGATCCAATGAGGTCGGATCCGGCCGGCCACCCCTTTCCCTTGCGCACCGGACCGTCCGACTCCTTGAAAATCTCCTTGTGGCGGATCGGTCCGTCTTCCTTTCGCATGATGCCGTCCGTTTCCATGTTCCGCGGCCCGCGGAACGCCGGACGGGAACCATGGCACTCGAAACCCGGCGCGCGGCGGCGGGACCCGGCCCCACCGGCGAACGGTCGGCGGGCCCTTTTCCATACCATCGTCCGAGCCTCTTCGGGTTCGTCGGGAACGTCCAAACCGGAGCCTTCTCGACGGCCATACCGTGGTCATGTCATCCAAAACATCGAAAGGAAAACATCATGTACGGAATCACCATCGCGGCAGACAGCGGCAGCGTCGTCACCAGTGCGTTGCAGCTCTTCAGCCAGTTCGCCATCATCGGCGGCGGCCTGTGGGCCGTGTGGGGCGTCATCACCCTAGCCGGAGGACTGAAGGACCAGAACGGCCCCGCCACCCAGTCGGGCGTCTGGCAGGTCGTCGGCGGCGGCCTGGTCATCGCGGCCGCGGCCCTGTTCTCCAACATCGCCCTGTAGACGGGAGGCTACGCATGGTCGATTTCATCGTCGGTATCCTCAACTCGATAGGGTCCGGCGTCGGCGACGACCTCGTGGCCGACCTGCTGAAGACCCCCGCCGAATACAACGCGGGCATGTACCAGCTGAGCCTGACCGTCGCCCGCTCGGCGGTCAAACCCATAGCCAGCACGATACTGGCGATCATGTGCGTCCTGGAACTCGCCAGGGTCAGCACCCGGGCGGACGGCGACCGCGAGCTGGGCGTCAAGCTCGTCGCCATGGCGATGTTCAAGCTCGTGCTCGTGTTCACCGCGGCCCAGCACAGCGAGCTCATGCTCAAGGCCATCGACGAGATCGGCGACAGCGTGCTCGGCGGCATCCATTCGGCGGCACCCACCACCGGCGCGTCGTCGGGCCTCGGCCTTGGCGACAGCATGCGCGACGCCATAGACTCCGCCGGCTGGATGGGCCAGATACCGTGCCTGATCCTGCTGCTCATCCCGTTCCTCGTCTCCAAGGGCGCGACCATCGTCGTCACCGTCGTCATCCTCCTGCGCTTCGTGCAGATATATATGCTCACCGCGTTCAACCCGCTGCCGATCGCTTTCATCGCCCAGGAGGAGACCCGCCAGTGGGGCATCAACTACTTCAAACAGTACGCGTCTCTGGTGTTCCAATGCGCGACCCTGTATCTGGCGATCCTCATGTACCGCACGCTCGTGGGCGGCACGCTCAACCCGAGCAAGTTCAAGGAGGGGGACAGCCTCTCCGGCTGGGTGATGGACAACTTCACCGGCCTGCTCCTGGCGAGCGTTATGCTCATCGGCATCGTCATGGCGGCCAACTCCGTCGCCAAGAAGCTCTTCGGCGGCGAATGAAACACAACGCAATCCACGAAAGGAAGCAAACATCATGGCGTTGCAGATGCCCGTCTACAGGGAGCTGACCACCATCGAGTCGAAGGTGTTCATGGGGATGAGCTGGCGGCAGTGCCTCGCCGCCGTCATCCTCGCCGTCGTGTGCGGGGGAGGGTACGTCGGCCTGTGGCTCGGGCTGGGCATGGACCCCAACCTCGCCATGTACCTGATCTTCCCGCCTGGCCTGCCCGTGGCCGTGTGGGGATGGGTGAGGCCAAAGGGCCTCATGCCCGAGAAATACCTGAAATACATCCTGCGCCACTACACGCAGCGCGAGGTCTATCTGCTCGACGGTCCGGGCAGACCATACCGCACCGGCGCGAAACCGACGATCAAGGAAAGGTGAGGAATGTTCGGAAAGAAGAAACCCCAGGTCGCGCCGGACGAAGACGATGCCGAAGCCAGGGCGAAGGCGCGGAGAAAGAAGGCGACGCGTCTGCCGAAGGGCGTCAAGCAGCTCATCGGCTACGACGCGATGCTGCGCAACGGGATCGCCAGCCTGGGCGACGGACGGTGGAGCGCCACCATCCTCTTCCAGGACATCAACTACCAGCTGAGCCCGGAATCCCATCAGATGGAGATCATCGACCGGTGGGCCAAGCTCATCAACAGCTTCGAGGCCGGGCAAAACGTGCAGATCGCCTCCTACACGCGCTCACGCGGCGTACGCGAGATCCTCGCCGACGTGATGATGGGCGAGACCGGCGACAGCCTCGACCACTACCGGCTCGACTACAACCGCCTCGCCCAAGGCAAACTCGAATCCGTCAGCCGCAACACCAGCACCGTCAAGACCCTGACCGTCACCGTCCGCGAAAGCGACGAGCAGGCCGCCGTCGCGACCCTCAACGCGTTGTGCAACAACCTCGTCAGCCAGATGCGCTCCATCGACGCATGCAAGGCCACCCGACTCGACCGCGAGCACCGGCTGCGCCTCATGGCCGAGGTGCTCCGGCCCGGCGAGGAGTTCCGGTTCGACGAACGCCGGTTCGAGCATCAGCCCGGCAAGCCCGACACCAAGGACCTCGTGTGCCCGTGGAGCATCGACGCGCGAAATCCCATCCAGCTGGACATCGAATCCCTGGACTCGAAATACCTGCACCGCACCATGTGGGTGTCCAGTCTGCCGCCGGAACTGTCCGACCAGCTGGTCAACGACCTGACCGGCCTGCGCGCCCGCGTCGACGTGAGCATCCACCTGGCGCCCATGGACCGCGGCGAAAGCATGACGCTCGTGCGCCGCAAGAACGCCGAGGTCAAGATGCAGATCATGGACCAGCGGCGCAAGAACCGCAAGCAGGGCCTCGACCCCGACGACCTTCCCGACGACCTCGCCGACCAGCAGGAACAGCTTGGCCAGCTGCGCGACGAGCTGCGCTCCACCAACCAGAGGCTCGTGGACTCGATCATCGTGATCGGCGTGTCCGCGGCAAGCCAGGAGGAGCTGGAGGTCGCGTGCAGGAACGTGAAGGCCAAGGTCAACGCGCAGTCCTGCACGGCCGAGAGCCTCAAGTTCATGCAGATGGAGGGACTGACGGCCGAGCTGCCGCTGGGCAACAACCCCCTGCCCATGAAGCGGACCCTGACCACGAACAGCGCGGCCATCCTCATCCCGTTCACCACGCAGGAGGTGTTCGAGCCGCACGGCCTGTTCTACGGGTCGAACGCCCGGAGCGGCAACCCGATCCTCGCGGACCGGCGCAGCCACATGAACTCCAACGGATTCGTGCTCGGCACGTCCGGCGGCGGCAAATCCTTCACCGTCAAACAGGAGATCGCCGGCATGTTCCTCAACCGTGACGACGAGGTGATCGTCATCGACCCGGAACGCGAATACCTCGCCCTCGCGGCCGCGTTCGGCGGACAGATCATCCAGATCAGCGCCGGCACCGGCACGCGTGTCAACCCGATGGACATCGTCCTGGAGGACGATTCGGCCTCCGACCCCGTCAAGGACAAGACCAACAACGTGGTCTCCATGATCGGCGCGCTCATCGGCGGCATCGACGGCCTCGACCCGCTCCAGAAGGGACTCGTCGACCAGTGCGTCAGCAACCTGTACACGCGTTACCGCAACCAGGGCGGGGGAGTGGTCCAGCCCACATTGCAGGACCTGCACGACGAATTGCAGGCGGGCGGCGACCAGGTGAGCCGGTACCTCGCCGACGCGCTCAACCCGTACATCACCGGCTCCATGAGCGGCTTCAACGGCCAGACCAACGTGGACCTGTCCAATCGGTTCACCGTGTTCGACGTGTCCGGCCTGTCCGGCGAGCTGCGCACGTTCGGCATGATGGTCGTCATCGACCAGGTGTGGAACCGCGTCATCCGCAACAAGGCCAACGGGCGGCGCACCTGGCTGTACGTCGACGAGTTCCACCGCTTCTTCTCCAACCAGTACGCCGCCGCCCAGTTCAAGGACATCTACAAGCGCGCCCGCAAATACGGGCTCGGCGTGACCGGCATCACGCAGAACGTCGAGGAGATCCTCGACCTCCAGGACGCGCGCGAGATGCTGTCCAACAGCGATTTCCTCATGCTCCTGAGCCAGAACAGCACCGACGCGGACGCGTTGTGCGAGCTGCTGACCCTGAGCGAGGAGCAGCGCCAGTACTTCACCGGCGTGCTGCCCGGCCAGGGACTCATGAAGATCGGCAGCGCCTACGTGCCGTTCGACGGGCGCATCCCCGCGGGCGGCGACCTCTACCGGCTGTACTCCACGACCTTCCAGGAAGGAAAGTAAACGCATGAGCGGAACCCAAGCCCACCACGCCGGAGGCACACGCGCCCGCATCGGACGCGCGGCCACCGGCGTGGTGTCCAGCGCCGCGCAATTCGGCTCGGACCGGGCCGACATCGCCGATTCCATGGGCCACACCGCCGCCGAGATGGCGGGACGCGCCGGCATGTACGGCATGTCCTCCACCATGCACGGCGTGGGCTGGACGGCCGGCAAGGCGCGGCGCATCATGAACCGTGGCAAACGCGCCCTGCGGTCGGGCAAGGGAATGCGCAAGACGGCCGGCAAACCCAAGGCGCTGTCCGAGGCGAAGCCCAGCGAGAAGATCGGCAAGTTCGCCGCGAAAGGCAAAGCGAGCAAGCGGATCGGCAAGCACATAGGCGCGGGCCTTGGGAACGCCGGCCGTAGCGTCAAACGGATGGGATCCACCGGCATGGGCTGGATGGACGAAGCCGGCGCGAGGCTCACCGTGGCTGACGACGATTTCGCGTCCAAGCTGGGAAGCGCCACACGCGACCTGACCTTCAAAGCGGCACGCGCTGGCGTGAAAGGTGTCAACTCGTCGGCCAAATTTATCTGGCGGCACCGCCGCGCGCCCGTCAAGGCGGCGCGCGACGTTCAAGCCACCGGACAGGCCGCCGTGCGTGCCGCCCGCGTCGCCGCGAACTTCGTGCGCATGGCCGCGTCCCGCGTCATCGCGGGAGCCGCCTCCATCAGCCTTCCCATCCTGCCCGTCATCGCGGCCATGCTCGCGGTGCTCGGCGTGCTCCTGGCCGTCATGGGCGCGTTCCTCGGATCCAACGCCAGCGAATCCACGGTCTCGGGCGTTCCCGCGGAATACGAGGCCGACGTGATCCGCGCCGGATCCATCTGCCAGGTCGTCACGCCGAGCATCATCGCCGCCCAGATCGACCAGGAGTCCAATTGGAATCCGAAGGCCGGCAGCTCCGCCGGAGCGCAGGGCATCGCACAGTTCATGCCGTCCACCTGGGCATCCGCGGGCAAGGACGGCGACGGAGACGGCAAGGCCGACATCTGGAACCCGCACGACGCGATCTGGAGCCAGGGCAACTACATGTGCAATCTCGCCTCGCAGGTCGAGACGGCCAAGAAGTCCGGGAAACTGACCGGCGACACGTTGGAGCTGACCCTCGCGGCGTACAACGCCGGCCTCGGCAGCGTGCTCAGATACGGCATGGTGCCGCCCTTCGAGGAAACCATCAACTATGTGCGGCGGATCAAGGAACTCGCAGCGACCAAATACACCGCAACGGGGACCGCCGAGGGTGGCACGGTCGGCTCCCTCGAACCGAAACTGACGGTCTCCGGCGGCATCGTGTCCACGGCCGGCATCACGCCGGACACGAGATACCCATGGGGGCAGTGCACCTGGTGGGCCGCGACCAGAAGAGCCGACATAGGAAAACCGATACCAGGGTGGGGCAACGCCGCCACATGGGCAGGTTCCGCGGCGTCGGCCGGCTACACGGTGGACGGCTCCCCATCCGCCGGCAGCGTCATCGTGTTCCAACCGGGAGTATTGGGCGCGTCCGCTGACTACGGGCATGTCGCCATGGTCGAGGAGGTCCGCGGGGACGGGTCGATCCTGATCAGCGAGTCCAACGCGCTTGGCCTCGGCGTCGTATCCACACGCGAAATCAGCGCCTCCCAACTGGCCGCAGCCGGAAATGGCGTCCGCTACATCCACTGAAAGGAAAACCAAGCATGGAACCAAAGAGGAACAGGATCATCGCCGCGACGGGATTTGCGGTCGCGCTCCTCATCCTGGGAGGAAACGTCGCGGTGATATGCGCCGGCAACGGAACCGCGGAGGACACGCAAAGCACCGTCGCCCGGCCGCGAACGAAAACCGAACCCGGACAAAAAACGGCTGGAGACGAAGAGACCGAGCCGGCGACGCCGACGGAGGATGATCCGTGCGCCGACCTCGCGCCGAAAGCGCTCGGCGTCTACATGGGCGGCGAACGAGGCCAACTCGAAGGCGAATACTTCACGCCGGATGCCGCCGGCCTCGACATACCGGCATCATCCATAGCCCCGCAGCCATTGCCCGAGACCGAGTTCACCGGCTTCCCCGTGTCCACGGGGCGGCGGGTGGCGACATGCGCCGTATCCACCGGGCTGGAGGCATCCTGGGTGCTTGACTACACGCTCACTGACGACGGCTGGCGATGCGCGGCGGTCAAGGGCCCATTGGAAGGCGGATACCGGGTGCATGAAGGCAAACCAGAGGAACAAAAGTGATGAAGGCAAACGAACAGGATCAGCCAGTCCTCATCAAAGACGAGGGCGGAGAGGAATGACCAGGATCGACAGGAAGACGGGTGAGCCGATTCTCAGCCCCAAGCTTACGGTCGACCAGCTGTACGCCATGGCCAACGAGCCCGGTTGGCGTCCATGGATGCGCCTAATCGCCGAACATCCACACGCGTGGCCGGAGCTCGCCGAATGGTGGCATACCGCGCAGGAGCAAGGCTTTGACACGGCCGGTGCCGCGCCGCTGCCGCCCGCGTCCATGCGCGGCCGCCGTCGCGTCGCCATACCATCCGCGCCGCTGCCGCCGGAAGACGAGCCGGGGCAGGAACCCGTGTCTGCGCCGGCGGAGCAGTCTCCTCCCGACGATTCCGCGGAGAAGGCCCTGAAGGACGCCGACGACGATTTTGCCGCACTCGAACGAATCGCCGACTTGGAATCGGATACGGCGGACATCCCTCCAATACCGGAAGCAGAATCGTCGGGGTCGGCCGTCACCTACTCG
>JAXJQE010000149.1:0-15784 GCA_036311305.1 Bifidobacterium sp. | reverse complement strand
TAGTGCTGCTCGGCGAGCACCTGCGTGGGCGCGACGAGCACGGCCTGGTAGCCGGAGCCGACGGCCTGCAGCATGGCGGCGACGGCGACGACGGTCTTGCCGGAGCCGACCTCGCCCTGCAGCAGGCGCTGCATGGGGTGGGTGCGTGCCATGTCCTCGCCGATCGAATCGATGACGTCGCGCTGGCCTTTGGTCAGCTGGAAGGGCAGGTGCTCGATGTAGTCGTCGCGCATGGCGGTGTCGGCGCAGGCGTACGCCTCGCCGGCGCTGGCGGACGCGCGCGCCATGAGCAGCGCGGCCTGGCAGACGAAGGCCTCCTCGAAGCGCATCGTGCGGATGGCCTCGCGGAAGTCGCGCACCGAGTCGGGCTCGTGGATGGCGCAGAACGCCTGCGCGCGGCGCATGAGGCGGTCCTCGGCGCGCACGTCGTCGGGCAGGACGTCGGGGATCTTCTTGAGGAGCGCGCGGCGCGCCGCCGGGTCGGCGGCGAACAGCGACGCGTGCGCGGGTGGCTGGTCCTCGCCGGCCGCGTAGCTGCGGCCGGCGAGCAGGTAGATGAGCGTGAGGATCGTCTCGTGGATGTGCTCGCTGGAGATGCGCGAGGTCGCGTGGTAGACGGGGCGCGGGCGGCACACGCGCGCGAGTCCCCGTTCGACGGAGTCGACGTCGTACTTGAGGTTCGGGCCGGCGTTCGCGGGCGCCGCGCCGCGCGGGTCGTCGAAGGCGAGCGCGCCCTGGCCGGCGGCGTCGGGCGCGGGCTGCGGGGCGACGGTGAGCACCTCGGGGTGGGTGAACTGCAGGCGGTCGTTGAACATGCTCGGCTCGCCGGCGATGACGATGGTCAGGCCGGGCGTCAGGCGGCCGGCCATCCAGTCGACGTACGACTTGCGGTGGGAGAAGAAGACGAGCGAGGCGAAGGAGCCGTGCGGGTCGGTGACGAGGACCTCGAGGCGGTAGCCGGCGCGCGCGCTCATGGGCGAGACGCGCACGTTGCGCACGGTGACGGCGCAGGCCATCTTCTCGCCGAACGCGACGTTCGACAGGGCGCGCACGGGCACGGGGTCGGTGACGCGGAACGGGTAGTAGGTCAGGGCGTCGGCCACCGTCAGCACGCCCAGCGCCTTGAGCGCGCCCAGGCGGCGCTTGTTCGTCAGGATCGACGACAGCGGCGTGTCCACGGTGATGTCAGTCATGCGTCCCATTGTGCCACGGTGCGTTCCGGTGGGCCAGAGCGGCCGCTGTGGGCGAGCGGGCGGGAAAGCCAAGTTCAGACTGACGTTGGTACTCAGCGGCGCCCCCGGAATAGCAGAGGTCCCCGGGAGCGCTAGGGCTCGCGGGGACCTCGCATGTCTGTCTGCGGCATATCAGGCAACGTGCACGCGCTCGACCTTGCCGGCCTTCAGGCACTTCGCGCACACGCGGATGCGGACGTTCTGGCCGTCCACGGTGGTGCGCACCGGCTGGAGGTTGGGCATGAAGCGACGCTTGTTGCGGATATGCGAGTGCGACACGGAATAACCGGTATGCGGGCCCTTGCCGCACACTGCACAACGAGCTGCCATGATTGGACTCCTAATAATACTTAATACTTATATTGACTTGCAAGTCTGCGCGTCCGGCAGCCCCGCGGCCCGTCCAAGGGACACTGGGGCCGAACACACAACTTCCCAATGATACAATCCACCCTCCGACAACGCAACGGACGGGGCGTCAGCGGCCGCTTCCCGCATCGTTCCCGAGGGTGAACGCGGGGCACGGGCGCATGGTCTACAATTTGGTGTCAACATACAAACGAGTTATGTCATTCATCGAAGGGGGCTGCCATGCTCGATGACATCCTCAAGAAGATCCGTGCGCCGCGCGACCACGAGCCGACGGTCATCTCGCTCGGCCAAGTATGGGTCGACCTCATGATGGACGTGCCGGCGGTGCCCGCGGCCGGCCAGTTCGCCACGGCGAGCGCCGCCACGAAGCAGGTGGGCGGCGCGTTCCAAGTGCTCAACGCGGCCTCGCGCATGGGGGCGCGCGCCCAGCTGGCCAGCATCCTGGGGCACGGCGCGGAGACCCACGGCTCGATGGAGACCTTCGACGACCTCAGGCCGCGCAAGGACGACATCGCGCACATCGGCGGCAACGCGCTCATGAACGAGGGCTCCATCGCGGTGGCGGCGTTCCTGGCGCGCCCGGAATGCCAGGCCACGCAGCGCGACTTCCGCCTGGTGCTCAACCCGACGAACACGCTCGACCGCGTCAACGACCAGCTGCTCGAGAACCTCGTCATCGCCCGGCCGCTGTGGAGCATGAACCGCCAGGAGGGGCGCACGCTGGCGGACCGCCTGGCCATCGCGGTCGACAGCTCGCACGAGCAGAAGCTCAACGGCGGCTTCGACGAGTCGATGCACGCGCTGTGCGAGGCGCTGTCCGAGGCGCTGCGCGCACCGGTGATCCTGCGCGGCGGCTCGCGCGGCGCGTGGCTCAAGCACCGCGGCGCGGCGGTCGAGCACATCGACGGCTTCCCGACGAAGGCGACGCCACTCGCGCAGCGCGGGCCCGGTGCACACCGGCGCGCTGTGCGCGCTGCTCGCCGAGGGCTGGGACCTGAGCTGCGCCGCGCAGATCGCGAACGCCGCCGCGAGCCTGGCGATCGCGCACAACCGCAATGGCGTCCCCTTCTGCCCCACCTACGACGAGGCCTACGCCCTCGTCGAGGATGCCCTGAAGGCCCCCAAGGAGTAACGGTACCCCTCCGATCGTTATAGGGGGTGCCCCCTATAACCAAGGGGCTGCCCCCTATAACGATCGGAGGGGTCATCGGCCGCCAGGGGAAGCCGGCGTCGACCAGGGCGACCGCGGACGGCGGGCGCGCGAAATGGTCGGTCAGCGGCCGTACTGCTCGTGCATGAACACCTTGAGGCGGTCGATGGCGCGCTCGAGCTGATCGGTCTCCATGCAGTAGCTCATGCGCACGTAGCCGGGCAGGCCGAAGGAGTCGGAGGGGACGATGAACAGGTCGTACTCCATGGCCTTGCGGCAGAACTCCATGGCGTCGTCGGTGGGCGTCTTCGGGAAGATGTAGAAGGTACCGCCGGGGCGCACGACGTCGAAGCCGAGGTCCTTGAGGGCGTCGTAGAGCAGGTTCATGTTCTTCTCGTAGATGGAGAGGTCGCTCGTCTCGCCGATGACGCGCGCGATGGCCAGCTGCATCGTGCTCGAGGGGCAGTTGTGGCCGATCGTGCGGCTGATCTGCGCGAACATCGGCACCATGATGTCCGCGTCGGTGGCGCGCGGGTTGACGGCGACGTAGCCGATGCGCTCGCCCGGCAGGGACAGCGACTTCGAGAACGAGTAGCAGGTCAGCGTGTTGTCGTAGAACTTCGCCGGGTAGGCCTGGGTGTCGCCGTCGAAGGTGATCTCGCGGTAGGGTTCGTCGCTGATCAGGAAGATGTCGTGGCCGTACTCCTTGGCCTTGCGTTCCATGATGGCGGCGAGCTCGCGCAGCGTCGCCTCGGAGTAGACGGCGCCGGACGGGTTGTTCGGCGTGTTGATGAGCACGGCGGCCACGTTGGGCTTCAGCGCGCGTTCGAAGGCCTCGAAGTCGACCTGGAAGTCGTCGGTGTCCGCGGGCACGACGTGCAGTTTCGCGCCGGAGCCCTCGATGTACGGGATGTACTCGGGGAAGAACGGGGCGAAGGTGAGCACCTCGTCGCCGAGCTTGGTCACCGAGCGCACCGCGCGCACCGCGTGCGCGATCGCGGCGGTCGCGCCGGCGGTCGGGAAGATGTGGCGCGGCTCGTAGTCCATGCCGAAGCGCGCGTTGAGCGACTGCGCGACGGCCTCCTTCATCTGCGGCAGGCCGGTGGACGGGCTGTAGCCGTGCAGGTAGTGCGGCGGCGCGGTCTCGTACAGGTCGATGACCGCCTTCGTGAAGTCGGGCGGGCAGGGCACGTTCGGGTTGCCGATGGAGAAGTCGAACACGTTCTCGGCGCCGATCTCCGCGCGGCGGCGCCCGGCCGCCTCGCTCACCTCGCGGATGCGGGACTTCTCGCCCAGCATGGCCTTGTATTCTTCGTTGATCATGTGCGCTCCCATCGTCGTGCGGACAACTGGTTCCCCAGCCTAGCGCGGGTGTGCAACGGGCGCGCGTTACGCCGGGGTTACCGGGGCGCGCCTAGGCGTGGTGGTCCTGGCGGTAGTGGGCGAGCTGCTCGCGGATGGGGTCGAAGAGGTGGGGGTCGAAGTGGCTGGCGCTGTCCGCGTGGATGTTGGGGAAGGACTTGATCCACCGGCGCTGCTGGTAGCTGAAGTGGTCGTGGACGCGCTTGGCCAGGGCCTCGTTGCGCTCGCGCAGGCCGGCGTTAGCGGCCTCGAGCCTCGACTGGGCGCGCGCCTCGAGGGACTCGTGCGGGCGGTCGTCGCGTGCGGGCTCGGGCGGCAGGCCGAGCCGCTCGCGCGCCTCGTCGACGCGCTGCCGGGTGCGCTCCTGCGCCGCCTCCACGCGCTCGTCGGCGGTGATGCGCACGTCCATGCGCTTGATCTGGCGCGCCTTCCACGCCTTGATGTCGCCCTCGACGTCGCCGAGGCGCGAGCGCATGCTGATGAGGCCGGCGAGCGTGATGGCCACGTCCCCCATGAGCACGGCGAACAGGGACCAGCTCAGCCAGTTGATGAGCGCGGGCGGCCATGAGTCGAGGACGCGCTCCACCTCGGGCTGCACCCAGAACTTGACGACGGTGCAGCCGGCGGCGAAGAACAGGAAACCGTTGAGATAGACGCGGCCGTTGATGTTGAACGGCTTCTTCGAGTAGTCCCACAGGCGCATGTGGAACAGTTTCTCGATGCCCCAGCTCGTCACGTACTCCAGCGTGCACGCGAGCACGCCGCTGGACAGGAACACCGCCAGCACGCTGTGCTCGCCCCTGAGGCAGAAGATGGCGAGCGCGGCGCCGAAGCCGTAGATCGGGCACAGCGGCCCGTTGAGGATACCGCGGTCGACGAACCGCTTCTTCATGACGATGTTGAGCACGGTCTCCCACAGCCAGCCGACGAAGCTGTACAGCAGGAACCACAGGAACACCTTCTCCAGGGCAAGCAACGACATGCGCCCCAGCGTACAGGAAGGTGGGGCGCCGCGCGCCGCGCGGTGAACAGGCCATGGCAGCGATAGGATGGCGTGGCTAGAATGGATTGCCAGTCAACGAAGGCATGGGAAGGGAGGCGGCGCCGGCATGGGAACGATCCTCGATTACGCGCGCGACGAGACGCGCGACTTCACCGAGTACCCGTTCCGCGCCGCCGACGCGATGGTCTTCGCGCTGCTCAGCTACGAGCGCATCCCCAACAGCGTGCCGCGCCTCGCGGACCTCATGCGCAAGTACCGCACGCTCGGCGACCGTCTGCGCTCCTTCGACCCGCGCCACCCGCTGTCCTCGCTCAAGGCGCTCGCCCGGCCGCCGTTCGTGGGGCCGACGATGCGCCAGATCGAGGAGGAGCTCGCCGAGTACGAGAAGGAGCATCCGCACAGCGTGCAGGCGGTCGGCTTCGCGCACCCGGAGCTGGACCACCAGTTCTACCGGTCGATCGCCAGGAACCCGCGCTTCGCCGTCGTGCGCGTGAGCGCCGCCGAGGACCGGCTCGACCCGGACCGGCAGACGCAGTTCGCCGTCGAGACGTACCAGCTGACCGACGGCACGCTCGTCATCGCCTTCCGCGGCACCGACGACTCGCTCGTCGGCTGGCAGGAGGACTTCAACATGACCTTCCAGTACCCGGTGCCGGCGCAGCGGCTGGCGGCGGACTACCTGGAGGACGTCGCGGGCCTGTGGGACGGCGACATCATCCTCACCGGGCACTCCAAGGGAGGCAACCTGGCGGTGTACGCGGCGATGAACGCGCCCGACGACGTCAAGGACCGCATCGCGCACGTCTACTCGTTCGACGGGCCGGGCTTCACGCCGGACGTCGTGCACAGCTACGAGTACGGCACCGTCGTCGACCGCATCACCAAGTTCGTGCCGGACGGCTCGATCATCGGCATGCTGCTGACGGACTCGCCGGCCGAGCACCGCATGGTCGTCAAGTCGAGCGCCGACGGCATCGGGCAGCACTCCTGCTACACGTGGCAGATGGACGGCGACCGCTTCGAGCTGGCCGACGACCTGCAGGAGAGCTCGAAGACGTTCAACCAGGCCATCAACACGTGGCTGTCCGGCATGACGCAGCGCCAGCGCGAGCACGCCGTCGAGGCGCTGTTCCGTGTGCTCAGCGCGAACGGCACGGAGAGCATCACCGAGCTCATGGCCGCCGGCCCGCGCGCCATCCCCACGCTGCTCGGCGAGTACGTGGGCCTGACCGGCGAGGAGCGCAAGTACATCAACCAGGCGCTGTGGATGCTGGCGACGGCGACCTGGGGCTCGCACCACTGAGCCGGCGCGGTTTACGCCTGTAGCCCATGCGTCGCTTGGTTGGAAGGCGGGGCTCATACACTGGGGGTATCACGTGCGCATAAGGGTCGCACGCCGGTGACCCGCCCAGTCCCGATGCCGACGGGCATGTCACGACCACGTCCTGAAGGAGATCGGCACCATGCCAAGGCCACGTCACGATTCGGAGGTTCTCCCCGCCAAGGAGCGGCTGGAGAATTCCTTCTGGACGTTGCTGCAAGACCAGGATTTCGCCAAGATCACGGTGACCGAGATCGTCCACGATGCCGAGGTCAACCGCAATTCCTTCTACTACCACTTCTCCGGCCTGTCCGAGCTGGCCGACTCCGCCATCATGCACGAGGTGGAGCGCATGCCCGCGATGGGCCTGCTGTCGCTCGACCACGAGCCCGAGGTGGCGTGGCGGCGCTACGCCGGCCAGCTGCTCAACGACCCCGAGCAGCGCATGCGCCTCGACCGCCTCGCCCTGCTGACCGGCGAGCACGGCGCCCCCGAGCTGACCGACTCGCTGCACGACTTCATGGAGCTCAACCTGATGAGCCTGCTGGGCCTCGACCCCGAGCACCTGCCCGCGAAGACGCGCATGATGCTCGACTTCCTCGTCGGCGGCATGCTCTCCGTGCTGCACGAGTGGCCCGAGCTGAGCCTGACGCTGAGCGCCGAGGACTTCATGAGCGAGGACATCGGCGTGCTGACCATCGGCCTGTGCCTGGCCCTGGCCAACGGCGACGCCAGCCCGTACTGGCACCGCGTCTTCGGCACCGCCCCCGACGCGCCCACCTACGCCCGCCGCGCCCCGCAGCCCGTCGTCATCTGAGTGGTCGCTTCCGCGCACCGACTGCATACTTCCGGCCACTGAGTTGCGCTCAGTGGCCGTTTTCGTGCACCGACTGCCCACTTCCGGCCACTGACAGGCAATCCCAAGGGGATTGCCAGCAGACGCCCTGTTGCGAGGCCGCTCCCTATAGCTATGATGGGACGGTGATTTTCGCAGAAGGACAGACCGACCCGGCCGTGGACACCGACTTCCTCGGCCATATGCTGGAGTGGATCAAGGTGAACTCCGGCAAGATCATCTACCTCGCCATCGTCATCGTCGTGGCGTGGGGCTGCGCGCGGCTGCTCAACCGCGTCATCAAGCGCGCCCTCGACCGCTCGCACGTGCCCGACGCCTCCATCTTCATCAACATCGCGCGCGTGCTCGTGTGGGTCATCGCGCTGACGCTGGTGCTCCAGCCGGTCTTCGGCATCAACCCCACGACGCTGTTCACGGCGCTCGGCATCGGCGGCCTCGCGATCTCGCTGGGCCTCAAGGACTCCGTCGCGAACACCATCAGCGGCTTCCAGCTCATGTTCTCGCACGTGCTGCAGCCCGGCGACCTGGTGACCGTCTCCGGCATCACCGGCGAGGTCACCGACGTCACGTGGCGCCAGACGGTGGTGCGCGAACGCAACGGCAACATCATGATGATCCCGAACTCCGTGCTCAACACGACCACGCTCGAGAAGCTCGACCCGGCGAACGAGGCGATGGTGACGATCCCGTTCACCGCCAAGCCCGGCGTGGACACCGACGTGCTCACCAAGGAGCTGCTGGCGACCATCGACGACGACGCGAAGTCGCTCATGGACCCCAAGCACCCGCCGGTCGTGCGCCTGACCGGCTTCTCCCCCGCCGGCGTCACCGGCAACATCGTCGCCTACGCGAAGGCGCGCAACTCGCTCGGCGCGCTCATCGACGCCGTGACCCGCTCCGTGAGCGGCAACGCCCTGTTCACCGACCTCGCCGCCTCCGGCAACGAGCCCGCCAAGGACCTCGAGGCCGCCAAGCCGGCGTCGAAGTAGTTCCCACCAAGGTTACAGCCACACGGACACGAGCGTGCCGATGACGCCGATGACCAGGAAGACGATCATGCCGGGGTTGGCGAAGACGGCGGTGGCGACGGTGCCGCGCGGCAGCTCGTCCGGCGCGGTGTAGAGCACGAAACGCCTGCGTTCGCGCACGAGCAGCACGATGCCGATGACGAACAGCGCGAGCATCGCCAGGCCGAACGCGCACATCGCCACGAGGTAGGCCATCTGCGCGCCCGTCACGGCGGGCGAGCCGCCGGCGCCGAGGGTCGACGCCGCGTTGACGGCGAGCGCGAGCGCGCCCGTCGACTCCGTCCACTGCAGCAGCGCGGGCGAGATCACCGCGCCGACGAAGTTGACGATCATGTGCATCGCCACGGAGTATCTCAGCGCGCTCGTGCGCGTGTACACGTACCCGAACATGAGCCCCAGCGCGAACGCGTAGAAGAACTGGTACAGGTTGACGTGGAACAGCGCGAACAGCAGCGCGGACACGAGGATGGCGGTGCGCTCGCCGTACCGTCTCAGGCGCGAGATGACCTGCTTGCGGAACAGCCACTCCTCCACGATCGGCGCGATGACGACCATCGCGACGCTGGTCAGGAGCCACGAGCCGGAGTCGACGAACGAGTCGATGCGGTTCGTCGACGTGCCGCTGGACAGCGCGCCGGCGAGCAGCTGCCCGATGATGCTGCCGCCGTACATGAGCGGCACGCACATGACCAGCAGCGCGCAGAAGCGGCGCGCGGGCAGCCGGTAGCGGTGCGTCGGCTCGACGGGCACGGTGGAGATGATCATGTAGCCGATCGGGATGGCCAGGCAGTACAGCACGACGTCGTTGATGACCAGCGCGAGCCACGACGACAGCGTCGTGGAGTGCATGAGGTACATCGCCAGCGACTGCAGGCCGAGCGTCATCGCCAGCCAGATGGCGACGACGACGCTGATGCCCGCGCCGATGCGCGAGTACGCGCGCCGGGCGCGGCGCACGAGCGCGCGCAGCGCGTCCTGCTGCGCCTGCCACTGCGGCGCCCATTGCGGCGCCCAGTGGGGCGGCCGCGGCGGTTGGAACTGCGGCGGCATGTTCGACGGTGACTGCGGCGGCTGTTGCGGCTGGCTCATCGGCGGTCCTTACGCAACGCGCACGGGCAGGCCGGCGAGCGGGTCGGCGGGGACGTCGACGCCCGACTGGATGCTGCTGGTGGCGCTGCCGTAGTCGCCGTAGTCGCTGTAGTCGTAGCCGTAGTCGGCGGCCGAGCCGATGAGGGAGACCAGGCCGATGGCCAGCAGGATCTCGCCGACGATGGAGATCGCCGAGATGACGATGCCCGCGATGGCCAGCCCGCGGCCGCGCTCATGGCTCTTGTTGACCTGGGTGAGGCCGATGATGCTCAGCACGAGGCCGACGATCGAGACGAAGAACGAGCACACGAAGCCGGCGATGGCCATGCCGTTCCACCGCTGCTGCGGCTGCTGCGGGTAGATGTACGGCTGCTGGCCGTACTGCCCCTGCGGATAGGTCGGCTGGCCGTACTGCTGGCCGTACTGGTACTGCGGCTGCTGGTAGTAGCCGTTCTGCCCGTCGTACGGGTTCTGCTGCCCGTAGGGGTTCTGGTTGTTCGGGTCGCTCATGCTTCCGTCCTTGCGTCGCTGATGGTACTGGTCCCCTATTGTACGGGAGCGGCCGCGGAGCACAAGCGGGTCGCGACAGGGCGCCCTCGATCAGCGTGGTGATCAGGTCGCAGTAGCCGATGCCGGTGGCCTCCCAGGCCTTCGGGTACATCGAGATCGCGGTGAAGCCGGGCATCGTGTTGATCTCGTTGACCATGACGTCGCCGCCGGGCGTCACGAACGTGTCGACGCGGCTCAGGCCGTCGCCGTCGACGGCCTCGAACGCGCGCACGGCGATGTCGCGCACGCGCGCCAGCAGGTCGTCGGGGATGTGCGCGGGAACCTCGACGTGGCTGGCCTGCGCGTCCATGTACTTGCTGTCGAAGTCGTAGAACTGGTCGTCGCCGACCGCGCGCTTGTCGAGCACGATCTCGCCGGGCAGGCTCGCGCGCGCCGGCTCGGTGCCGCGCGGGCGCAGCACGGCGCACTCGATCTCGCGCGCGTCGATGCCCTGCTCGACGAGCACGCGCCAGTCGTGCAGGCTCGCCTCGTACACGGCGGCGGCGAGCGCCGCCGGGTCGTCGACGCGCTCGACCTTCGTCACGCCGAAGCTCGAACCGGCGCGCGACGGCTTGACGAACAGCGGGTACTCGAGGCCGGCCTCGTGGACCTGGTCGAGGAACGCCTCGCCGTCGCCGGCGAAGTGGTCGGCCGCGTCGTAGTGGCGGGTGTCGAGGGTGATGCCGGGCGCGACGTCGATGCCCGCGGCCTTGAGCAGCACCTTCGTGTAGTGCTTGTCCATGCACGCGGCGCTCGCCAGGACGCCGCAGCCGACGTGCGGCACGCCCATCATCTCGAAGAGGCCCTGGATGGTGCCGTCCTCGCCGTGCGGGCCGTGCAGGACGGGCAGGACGACGTCGATGTGGCCGAGGGAGGCCAGCGTGCCGTCGGCGTTGCGCGCGTAGAAGCCGTCGCCGCCCTGGCCGATGTTGAGGATGACGTCGCGCGCGCCGGCCGTCTTCTTCACTTCCGGCAGGCCGCCCTCGAGGGACCAGCCGCGCGGGTCCTCGCCGTCGACGATCCACTGGCCGGCGTGGGTGATGCCGATGAGCACCGGCTCGAAACGGTCGGTGTCCAGCGCGCGCAGCACGTTCGCCGCGGAGATGCAGGAGATGGAATGCTCGTCGGCGTTGCCGCCGTACATGACGGCCACGCGGGTCTTGTCAGCCATGGTTGTGAATGCCTTTCGGGGAGGTCCGTGAACGTTCCTTAGTCTACGACGCGCGCTCCCCCGCCGCCGAGGCGCCCGCGGCCGCCCGACGTTATAGGGGGTACCTCCGTTGTTATAGGGGGCACCTCAAGCGCGAAACCCGAAGTATCGGCCGCGGAAAACCGCGGTTCGTACTTCGGGTTTCGTGGTTTTGGTGCCCCCTATAACGCGGGAGGTGCCCCCTATAACGAAATCTGTAACGGAAAGGGGTGGGTCACTCGACGGTGATGCCCTCCGGGAACATCTCGGCGACCATCTGGTCGAAGGTGATGCCGCCCTGGACGAGGTGGGCGACGGCCTTGGCGAGGGGGGTCTCGACGTGGTATTCCTCGCCGAGCTTGACGATCGCGGCGGCGGTGGCGACGCCCTCGGCGACGCCGTTGCTCACCTTGGTGGCCTCCTCGACGCTCATGCCCTTGCCGAGGTTGTAGCCGAAGGTGTAGTTGCGCGACAGCGGCGAGCCGCAGGTGGCGATGAGGTCGCCCACGCCGGCCAGGCCGTAGAAGGTCTCCGGCAGCGCGCCGGCGGCGGTGCCGACGGCGGTGATCTCCGTCAGGCCGCGGGTCTCGATCATGGCGGCGGTGTTCTCGCCGTAGCCGGCGCCGTGGGACATGCCGACGGCGAGCGCGACGACGTTCTTCAGCGAGCCGGCGAGCTCGAGACCGATGACGTCGGAGGTGATGAAGGCCTTGAAGTACTTGGTGGTGCACAGCTTGGCCATGAGGCGCGCGTTGTCGATGTCGGTGCAGCCGACGACGGTGGCGGCGGGCTCGCGGGCGGCGACCTGCTTGCTCAGGTTCGGGCCGGAGACGGCCAGGAAGCGGTTGGTCGGCAGGTCGAGGGCCTCGGTGACGACCTGGTCCATGCGCTTGCCGGTGTCCTTCTCGATGCCCTTCATCAGGGAGACGACGAGCACCTCGTCGGGCAGCAGGCCGCGGAACTCCTCGAGCGCCTTGCGCGCGGCCTGGGCGGCGATGGCCACGACGACGACGTCGGCGTGCGCCACGGCCTCCTTGCGGTCGCCGGTGGCGGTCATGTTGGCCGGCAGTTCCTTCACGCTGGGCAGGCGCACCGGGTTGCAGTGCTTCGTCTGAATGTCCTCGACGATATCCGGCTCGATCGCCCACATGGTCACCTGGTTGCCCGCGTCGGCGAGCACCTGGCCGAACGCGGTGCCCCACGCACCGGCACCCAACACCGTGATATTTGCCATCGTCTTGTGTCCTTTCGCTCACGCGCTCGATTCTTGAACGTTGTTCCGTTCCCTATTGTTGCCACCGAGCGGTGCTTTCGTTCGATTTCGCTCTTGGCGCGCGGGTCGCGCCCTGAAAAGGCCCCGCTGTCACGCGGGGCCTTTCAGGATGCACGGCCGCCTCAGGCCTTGGCCTTCGGCTTCGCGTTGGCCGGGGTGACGCTCGGCATCGCCTGCGTAAGGTCGGCGATCTCCTCGCGCTTGGCGGCGAGGGCGCGCTCGTCGACCTGGTGCCAGTCGGCGAAGGGCTTGATCTCGGGGATCTCCTGCTGGATGCGGTAGTCGTAGAAGGTGTCGGGCGCGGGGACGCCGCGGATGGTCGCCATGACCTCCTTCATGCGCACGCGCACGCGCCGGGCGAGCTCGTCGGCGAGCTCGGCCGGCGGGTCGGCGCCCCAGGAATCCATGTCGGCGAGCAGGTCGGAGTAGTCGAGACGCGTGTCGAAGCACATGCACACGTTCTTGCGCGGCCAGGGCCAGAAGTGGTTGATGCTGGCGGCGCCCCAGGTCACCACGCAGTACAGCGGCACCTGGTGGCCGAGGCGGCGGCTGGACTCCAGCGCGATGAAGCCGACGCCGTTCTTCATGCTCATCGGCCACTTCTTCGGGTCGCGCGTGACGGTGCCCTCGGGCCACACGGACAGCGGACGGCCGGAGGTGAGGATGCGGATCGACTCCTCCTCGATCTCGCGCGCCTTGCCGCTGCGGCGCTTGACGGGCTGCATGCCGACGGCCTGGAACCACTTGCCGATGAGCGGCCACTTGGCCATCTCCGCCTTGGCCATGTAGCGCGGGCGGCGGCCCATCTCGAACATGCCGAGCATCGGCACGAACACGTCGAACTGGGTGACGTGCGTGCACGCGGCGATGAACGCGCCCGTGGGCGGCATGTTGTCGAGTCCCCACGAATACAGCTTGCAGCTGGCGCGCAGCACCTTGGCGCAACCCTCCATGAGACGGCGCGTGATGGTGGGGTTCTGTTCGTTGATCTCGCGCTCGTTGGGTTCGATGCGGCCGGTGGGGAACGGACGGGTCGGGTCCACCAGGGCGTACTCGCGGCCCAGCTTGGCGACCTGCTCGTTGCTCAGCGGCTTGACGTCCTTGCGCGGCGACGGCTTTCCTTTGGATACCATGCACCCCATTGTGCACCACAAGGGATACCGTCGGCGCCCCGCGTTCACCGTCATGCGCAAAAGGGGGACCCTCCCGGCCATCGGCCGGGAGGGTCCTCGCATTGATTGTCGGAAAGACTAGTCGATCTGCGCGCCCAGGGCGTTGAGCTTGCCGCGGAAGTTCGCGTAGCCGCGGTCGATCAGCGAGATGCCGCGCACGTCGCTCGGGCCCTTCGCGGTCAGGGCCGCGATGAGGTGGCTGAAGCCGCCGCGCAGGTCCGGCACGTCGATGTCGCGGCCCTCGAGCGGCGTGGGCCCGAAGATCACGACGGAGTGCTCGAAGTTGCGCTGCTGGAAGCGGCAGGGCAGCGAGCCCAGGCATTCCTTGTACAGCTGGATGGTGGCGCCCATCTGCACGAGCGGCTTGGTGAAGCCGAAGCGGTTCTCGTAGACGGTCTCGTGCACGATCGACAGGCCGTTGGCCTGGGTCAGCGCCACGACGAGCGGCTGCTGCCAATCGGTCATGAAGCCGGGGTGCACGTCGGTCTCGAGGGCCACGGGCTTGAGGTCGCCGCCCGGGTGCCAGAAGCGGATGCCGTTGTCGGTGATGTCGAACTCGCCGCCGATCTTGCGGAACGTGTTCAGGAAGGTCATCATCTCCGGCTGCGTGGCGCCCTTGACGAAGATGTCGCCGTGCGTGGCCAGCGCCGCGGACGCCCAGGAGGCGGCCTCGATGCGGTCGGTCAGCGAGGTGTGCGTGTAGCCCTTGAGCTCCTTGACGCCCTCGATGCGGAACGTGCGGTCCACGTCCACGGAGATGATCGCGCCCATCTTCTGCAGCACGGCCACGAGGTCCATGATCTCGGGCTCGGTGGCGGCGCCGGACAGCTCAGTCTTGCCCTCGGCGAGCACCGCGGCGAGCAGCGTCTGCTCGGTGGCGCCCACGGACGGGTACGGCAGGTGGATCTTCGCGCCGTGCAGACCGTTCGGGGCGGTGATGTGGATGCCGTCCTTGTGCTCCTTGTCCACGTTGGCGCCCAGCTTGCGCAGCGTCTCCAGGTGGAAGTCGATGGGTCGGCCGCCGATGTTGCAGCCGCCGAGCGCGGGGATGAACGCCTCGCCCAGGCGGTGCAGCAGCGGGCCGGAGAACAGGATCGGGATGCGCGACGAGCCGGACAGTGTGTCGACGTCCGCGACGTCGGCGAGCTGCACGTTCTTCGCGTCGATGGTGACGATGCCCTCGTCGCCGTTGACGTCCACGTTCACGCCGTGCAGGCGCAGCAGGTCGGAGACCACGTGCACGTCACGGATCTCGGGGACGTTCTTCAGGACGGACGTGTCGGGCGCGAGCAGCGCCGCGACCATCGCCTTGCTGACGAAGTTCTTCGCACCGCGCACCTTGATGGTGCCGTTGAGCGGCTTGCCGCCGACGACATGGAGCACGTCTTCCTTGGTTTCGGCCACGGTTTCCTCGTTTCGTTGCGGACGCCCCGCGCGGTCCCGCCGCGCGCCGCGTCCCTGGTTTGGTTGGTTGTGAAGTCTGACTCATACTACAGCGGCGACACGCATTTCATTCCGGAACAACGCGACCGCCGCCACACCTCCACCAGTTTGTCACATCCCGTGCACGTCGGCGGACGGCGCGCGACGGCGGCACGCCCGCCGCGCGTGTCAAGTCGACGTCGACATATCTACTGCCCGCGTAACGCGCGCCCGCGCACGGCGGCGCGCTCCTACACTGCCAAGTACGTAGAGTACGGCGCGCGCGGAGGCGGCCGCCCGGGCGCCCGCGCACCGCCGCACGGAAAAGGAGACTTCCATGACCACTGTCGCCATCGTCGGCTGCACGCACGCGGGCACGTTCGCCGCGACGTCCATCCTCAAGGAGCACCCGGACTGGCAGGTGCACGTGTTCGAGCGCAACGCGACCGTCTCGTTCCTGTCCTGCGGCATCGCGCTGTGGGTGGGCGACCACGTGTCCGACCCGAAGAAGATGTTCTACTCGAGCCCCGCCGAGCTCGAGGCGGCGGGCGCGACCATGCACATGCGCACGAACGTCACCGACATCGACGTCGCGAAGAGGACGCTCGAGTTCGAGGACCTGGAGAGCGGCGTCACGCAGACGATCCCGTTCGACAAGCTGGTCGTCACGACCGGCAGCGCGCCGGTCGTGCCGTCCATCCCGGGCGTCGACTCCGACCGCGTGCAGCTGTGCAAGAACTGGGACAACGCCGTCGAGCTCAAGGAG
>JAXJQE010000148.1:0-4516 GCA_036311305.1 Bifidobacterium sp. | reverse complement strand
GCCAGCGACGCGAGCATCCGCAACGTCGTGCCCAGCGACCTGACCGGCATGGTCCAGGGCTCCGACATCGGCATCATCTGCACCACCGGCAGGAAATCGCTGGAGGTCTTCGACGAGTACCAGCGGCCCGAGTTCGAGCGGCTCGGCATCCACGCGGACCTCGTGCCGTTGCCGTCCACCAGCCCCGCGTACGCGTCGAAGACGCCGGGGCAGATCATCGCCATGTGCGCCGAACGCCTCGGCGCGGACGGCCTGACCCCCAATCCCGACTACACCATCCATCTGTGAGAAGGCACCCCATGCAGCTCAACGCCACCATGCGGCTCAACCGCAACGCCCAGGACCCGCGCACCTACCTCATGTTCCACGGCTACGGCAATGACCAGACCTAGATGGAGCGCATCCTCGCCGCCATCTACCAGGGCACCGGCATCGACCCCGCGTACGTGTCCTTCCGCGCGCCCTACGAGCGTCCCTACCTCGGCGGCTGCACCTGGTACGCGCACAGCCACGACGGCGCCCAGCGCCGCGAGGCGTGCCGGAAGGTCGGCGACGCCGTCACGGACCTCGTCGACTCGCCGCTGTTCGAGGGACGCAAGCTCACGCTCATGGGCTTCTCGCAGGGCGCCTACCTGTGCTACCGGCTCACGCAGGACCACCCCGACCTGTTCGACATGGCCGTCATGCTCTCCCCCGCCTTCCGCGACGAGCACGCGCCCGCCGTCGTGGGCCGCGCCCGCTACGTGCTGTGCTACGGCACCGACGAGAACCACATCCCCGCCGATGACATGCGCGCGTGCGAGCGCACGCTCGAGGCGACGGGACGCCTCACCTACCTGCGCTACCCTGGCATGGGACACACGGTGTGCGACCGCGAGGTCGCCGACCTGCGCCGTCTGCTCGTCGCCTGAGCGCAGGCCGCGGTCACCGTCCGCGCAGCGCGCGCCGGTAGTCGTCGTAGAACAGCGGGGCGCGCACCCGGTTGCGCCGCCCCGTGCCATAGACGTTGGAACACACGTACAGCAGGTCCCGCTCATCGTGGTGCAGCGTCATGATGTCGCGCGTCACGGCGTCGCGCGCGAACAGGCGGCGCATGAGCGGCGCGGCCAGCCACGTGGGCAGCGCGTACGGCAGCAGCGTATGCGCGAACCGCCACAGGGGCACGCCGCGTGACGCCACGATCCGGCAGGTCTGCCGGATGCAGCGGACGGTTTCCCTGAGCAGCGGCACGGACCCCATCAGACGCTCCGCGGCGGCCGTCGGGTCCGAGGTGCCGCCGTGGCTCGCGGCGACCGCCACGACGCCGGCGTTGACGGCCATGTGCAGCCAGATCCACTGGAGCATGTCGTAGGGGTGACGGAGCGTGACGCCGGCCGCGGCGAACAGCCGCTCGAGCTTGCCGTAGTCGGGGATGTCCGCCCTGGACGGCGCCTCCATCTGGAATTCCCCGGTCACGCAGCAGCGCAGCATGCCATCCTCCATACGGCCGCCGGCGACCGGGTAACCGAGGACGTAAGGGTACCCGCCGGCCGCTTGGCCGACGAACGCGCGGTCCTGCCAGATGCCGCACGCGAACACGAGCGTGCCGGTGACGCCCAGTTCCCGCAGTTCGCGCGCCACGCTGGCGATGCCGCCCCCGGGCACCGACACGAGGATGAAGTCATAGTCCGTGCGGCTTCGCGGGTGGACATGGTACGTGCCGCGCGTCCACTGCGGCGTGCCGTTCGCGCGGCCGTCGAGCATCTCGACCGTGACCTGCCGCACGCCGTACCGGGCGCTCGAGGCGCGCACGTAGTGCTCGACGCTGAGGCCGGCCCGCTGGAACAGGTAGCCGTAGGTGGTGCCGATGACGCCGAGTCCGATGACCAGGATATGCATGTCCCCCATCGTGCCATCCGGCCGCGCACGGACACAGTGACGGCCGTCACGGTCGCGTCACGGCCGGTCCGGCGCCCCGCGACGGCGCCGGCTCACTAGCAGGAGCCGGCCAGTCCCGCGGGCTGCGAGCCGACCTTGCCCAGCGGCCACCACACGCGCGCGTCGCAGGTGATGCGGCCGGCCGGGTCGATGTTGGAGATGACGCCGTCGACTCCGGCGCCCAGTTCCTCGCGCGCGTTGGAGGGACGCTCCAGCGTCCAGCTCCAGATCTCCTTGCCGGCGTCGTGCACGCGCGCGATGTTGCGGTCCGTGGCCATGTGCTTGGCCACGGCGATCGAGTCGAGCCAATCGTCGTGCAGGTGCTTGGTCAGGGCGGAGCCATGGCCGACGAGCAGCTGCTTGAACATGTTCGGCATGATGCGGTCGAGGCGCTTGAGCACGCCGCCGTAGAACGAGTGGACCTCCACATGGTCCACGACCTTCGGGTAGCGGGCCATGAGGTTGTAGAACGCGTTGACGCTGGCGTTGTTCTCCTTGAACTCGACCAGGTAGTACATGCTGGTGCCGTAGCGTTCGAACAGCTCCTCGAGCCGGTGCATGCGCTCGCCGTCGAGCATGGTGACCTGGTCGAGCTCGTCGCTGTCCATGGAGTCGATGCGCTTGTTGATGCCCGCGGTGTTGATGAGCGTGGCGTCGTGGCTGATGTAGAACACGCCGTCGCGGCTGGTGCGGATGTCGAGCTCGACCTGCGGGCAGCCGGCGTCACGGGCTGCGGAGAACGACTGGAACGAGTTGCCCAGCTTGCCGTCCCTGACGAAACCGCGGTGCGCGAAGACGGGCAGGCGGTGCGTCGTGTCCAGGGGCCGGGCGAGGAGCGACGCCGTCGCGGCGTCCACGGTGACGCGCACGTTCGCCGCCTCGCGCTTGCGGGCGGCCGCGGCTTCCCGGGTGAGGGCACCGATGGCGCCGGTGGCGCCGATGCCCGTCGGCACGGCGACACACAGCACCGCCACGATGACGGCGGCGATCGCCACGAACCGATGCGTCCTGGAAGCGTTCAATGCAATGCCCCTTTCCATGGCCGAAGCCGGCCGGATGTCCTCGACCCCATCGCTCCGATGGTGTCCACAGGTCACCCCATCCTACCGGTTGGCCGGCGAATATGGGGGAAACCGAACATAAATCGCTACCCGCATAGCCGCCCGACACGCCCTCCGGGCAACAAAGAGGCCCCGACAGGCGGTTGCCTGTCGGGGCCCGGCACAGCGTGCAGGAAAACGCCGTGCGGTGGTGAGGAAAGTGTCCCGCACGAGATGTCACACCGCGGGGGCCGCGGTGGCGGGCGTACCGGACGCGTCGTCCTTGAGCAGTCCGATCGCGTAGTCGGTGTAGATCCGCTGCTGGCGCTCCGCACGCTCGTCGCCCGCCCAATCGAGGGCGTTGGCGACCAGACGTGCCTTCACCCATGCCTCGAAACGCTCCATGATGGCCATGATGATCTCCTTCGCTCAGTTGGCTTCTCTGTGTTCTTGATATCAACAGCATAACGCCAACATAAGCGCGTTTCTCCTCATATAACGGCTTATACTTGCATAATAACGACATATTTGGGCGGACCACATCGTTCAGTCCACCCCGGAAAGGAGCGCCATGGACCACCCCGTCTACCACGTCGTGCGCAACGCGGCCGGCCGCGAGCTGCTCGAGCACGGCAGCCCGCTGTTCCCCTGCTCGGCGTACGACCGGCGCATGAGCCAGTTCGCCGCCGGCCGCATCGCCGCGCACTGGCACCCCGACCTGGAGATGTTCCTGCTGCTCGAGGGCGACGCGCACGTCACGCTCGCCGGCCGCGAATACGACCTGTCCCCCGGCGACGGCTACTTCGCCAACTCCGGTGTCCTGCACGGCATCACCTGCCCGGACGGCACCGACTGCCACTACCATTCCATGGTCTTCGCACCCTCGATCGTCGCCGGCGCGCCCGGCAGCGCCTTCGACCTGCTCTACGTGCGCCCCTTCACCGAACAGGGCGGCGCCGCGTGGATCTTCCGGGGCACGAACGATGCCGACCGCGCGCTGCTGGACACGTTCCGCGAGGCGTTCGCCGCGTGCGAGGACGGCGGCGACGGCTACGAGTTCATCGTGCGCGAGCGCCTGTCGCGCATCCTGCTCACGCTGCGCGACCGCACGCCGACCGACCCCGGCGAGCGTGACAGCGTCCAGGAACGCCGTCTCAAGCAGATGATCTCGTGGCTCGACGCGCACTACGCCGAGCCGGTGAGCGTCGGCGAGCTGGCCGACGCCACCGGCATCTGCGTGCGCGAATGCCAGCGCACGTTCGCGCGCGCCCTGCACCAGTCGCCGATGACCTACCTGCTGCACCGGCGCATCAGCGCCGCGGCCGACCTGCTCGTCGGCGGCGAGCTGCCCGTCGCCGACATCGCCGTGCGCTGCGGCTTCGACAGCCCCGCCTACTTCGCGCGCCAGTTCAAGGCCGTCACCGGCATGAGCCCGCGCGAGTACCGCAAGCGCCACACGGCCGGACCCGTGGAAGGCCGCGGAAAGTCAACGGCGGCGAGCGTGTAGCCCGGCCGTCACGGAACGGCGAAACGTCCTGCGGCCAGCCCTTGGGGCTGGC
>JAXJQE010000147.1:0-5546 GCA_036311305.1 Bifidobacterium sp. | reverse complement strand
GGACCCCCATGGCCTTGGACAGGGTGCGTCAGGACTTGTCCGCGCTGCCCTTCGGCGTGGCCGCGGGCTTGTCCGCCGGCTTGGCGGAGCCCTCGGCGGCAGGCTTGGCGGCCGACGCCGGGACGCCGCTGCCGGAACCGGAGCCGTCACCGGCGCCGGACGCCGGCTTGGCGGCCTGCTCGGCGCGGTGCGCCTCGTCGGCGGCGGCCTCGGCCTCGCGGACCTTGCGCTGCACGTTGAGCAGCACCTGGTCCTCCTCGGCCTCGTTCTCGAGCGCCTGGGCCTCGATCTCGTACTCGTCGGCCTTCTCCTGCGCGGCCTTGGCCGCCGCCTTGGCGCGCGCCTCGTCGGCCTTCGGGTCCTTGGGCACACTGGTGGCGGCGTACTCCGCCTCGGCGGGCATGGGCACGGTCACCTCGGGGCCGCTCGAGTGCATGACCACGTGCGGGACCGGCTCGGGCGTGACGTAGCCGGCGGCGGTCTTCATCTGGCCGAGCGGGGTGCTCACCGCGACGGCCACGGGCGCGGAGGGCTCGGTGATGCCCTTCTTGCGCAGCAGCTGGGAGGCGGCGATGGCCTGGCCCTGCGGGTCGTTGCCGGACGGGATCTCGTTGAGCGTCTCGTCCTTGCCGAAGTGGTGCTTGATGGGCATGCCCATCGGGTCCTGGCCGGCGGACAGGATGGCGGTCGGGATGTTGGACAGCGCCAGGCCGGGCTTGCTCATGCCCTCGATCTGCCAGGTGAACGGAGCGAACTGGTTGGACGGGTCGACCCAGTCATGCTTGCGCGAGGCGCGGTAGAGGGCTACGCACACGAGCAGCACGAAGGCGATCAGGCCCAGGATGATGATGTCGTACGTGAAGGCGGAACCCACTTCCTTCTTGAGCTGGGCAGGCGGGTAGAACGCCAGCACGATGCCGAAGACGGAGGCGGCGATGCCGATGCACGCCACGAGCCACGCGCCGAACATGCCGCCGGGCACCTTGAAGCCGCGCGGACGGTTCGGCTGCGTGTAGCGCAGGCGCAGGAACGCGACGAACATGAGCACGTAGTAGGCCATGTACAGGATCGTGATGGCCTGCGTGATCAGGGCGACGAAGCCCTCGACGTTCGGCAGGAAGAACACGACGAACGCCACGATGGTCATGAACAGCATCTGGAAGTACATCATGCGGCTGGGCATGCCGTGCTTGTTGTTGTTCTGCAGCCACTTGGGCAGGAAGCCGGAGCGGCCGGCCTGGCCGAGCATGTAGGAGGGGCCCGCGAGGTTCGTGATCAGGGCGGCCAGCGAGTTGGCGAAGCCCATGTAGACGATCACCACGTACAGGTCCGGGAAGCCGATGGTGGCGCCCAGGTCGCGGAACACGGTGTTGAGCGTGTACAGGAGGTTGATCTGGCCCTCGGGGACCATCATGGCGATGATGATGGTGCCCACGACGAAGATGACGAACGCGATGATCATGGAGACGAACACCACGACCGGGAACTGCTTGTTCGGGTGCTTGAGGTCCTTGATGTGCGCCGCGTTCATGTCCACGCCGGCGAAGGAGAAGAACACGCCGGCGGCCAATGCCAGGGTGGACATGCCGCCCCACTTCGGGATGAGCCCGCTGGGCGCCATGTCGATGACCGGCTTGTTGCCCTCGGCGAGCCACACGATGGCCAGGATGATCATGATGGCCAACGGGATGATGGTACCGAAGATCACGCCGTATTGCGCGATCTTGGAGAAGATCTTGACGCCGCGGGTGGCGAGCCAGCACACGAACCAGTAGTAGGCGAGCCAGCAGCACATGATCGGCAGCGTGATCTTCCAGCTGTGGGACTGCTCGGCGAACTTGACGGCCCAGTTGTAGTTCGTGGTGAAGAAGCCGATGGTCGCCGACGAGCCCGGGATGCCCGAGCCGAAGGAGAACGACGTCTGGAACCACAGGATCAGAAGGCAGCAGATGGCCGGGAAGGTGCCGATGCCCTCGCCCACCCAGCGGAAGATGCCGCCGCGCTGGCTCCATCCGGAGGCCAGCTCGGCCGCGACCAGTCCGGTCGGGACGAAGAACAGCAACCCGCCGATGAGGAAGTACGTGACCGCGGACAGTCCGTAGAACGACATCTGCACGTCGTTGGCGATGCCCGCCAGCGTGGTGACGGTCATCATGATCAATGCGATGGTGGACAGTTGCCCGGTACCCGTGGCAACGTCCCTCTTGTCAGTTTTGACGGCCTGCCTGGAGGCGGCCGCCTTCGATTTAGCGCTCATGGTAAAAGCCTGCTTAAGAGAATGGTGGTGTGTACCCCAACTACGAGCATGGGCGCCGGCGTTCCCCAACGCGGGCGCCCATGTCCCCAAAAGGAAGGAGGCCCTTGCGGGCTCCCTTCATGTCCGGAAGCCTAGGCTAGCGGTTCAATGATGCAACGCCTCGGCTCACGGCTCCGGGTTGAAGGCGTTCCAGTACGGCAGCACCTCGGGCTCGGACTCGAGCGTCTTGCGGTACTCCTCCGGCAGGTACTCCGGGCGCACCGCGATCTCGTACATGTAGGCGTCGAACCAGGAGTCGTCCATGATGAAGTAGCCCTTGTGGCCGACGGGCTTGCCGTCCTTCGAGGCGCCCCAGGAGTTCTCGATCTTCCAGCGGGTCGGGTTGCCGTCGGCGTCGAAGTCGACGCCCGCGAGCATCATCGCGTGGGTCGGCGCGGCCTGGTGGTAGGCGAACAGTTGGCCCTTGTCCTGCGTGAACTTGATGCCGTACATGTGCTGCACGTCGTACAGGTTCAGGGACAGGATGCCCATCTGGAAGTCGGAGTCCTGCGTCACGTCGCAGCCGAACCAGACCGGCTCACCGGCCTTGAGCTGCTCGATGGCGGCCTTCTTGAACACGTCCATCGGCACGTTCAGGTAGGTCAGGTGGCGCTTGGAGCCCAGCACCTCGCCGGTCATGTCGATCGTGTAGAGCTTGTTGTACTCCAGGCCCTCCACCGGCAGGTTCATGACGCCGCGGATCTCGTTGAGCTTGACGTCGCCCAGGTACTTCTTGTAGAACTCGAGCGCGGTCAGGTTGTAGTCGGCATGGTACTTCTTGTCCGCGTCGCGGTAGACGAAGTCGACCTTCTCCGGCGGCTCGCCGAAGCTCACGCACAGCATGCGGTAGATCTCGGTGAGGTAGCCCTTGCGCATCTTCTCGAGGTCCTCCTCGGACTTGCCCGAGCGCACCGCGTCGCGCAGGGCCATGGCGTCCTGGCGCAGCAGCTTGTTGAGCACCGCGTTGAACTCGGCGGTGTTCAGCGTGACCTTGGTGTCCGGCATCGCGTCGCGCGGCACGACGCCGTACTTCTCGACGAGCGCGACCATCGGATCCCAGTCGCCGCCGTCTTGCTGCGGGGTGGTCAGCAGGAAGTCCACGCGGCGGTCGTCCAGGCTGTCGTTGGCGGACTTGATGATGTTCTCCATGAACTGGTTCGACTTCTCGAGCTTGTCGTAGAAGAAGTTGTAGTTCTGGGACAGCTGGAACGAGCCATGCTGCAGGTTGAGCTTCTTCTCCATGTGGAAGCGCAGGAAGTTCAGGCAGGAGAACATCCAGCAACGGCCGGACTGCTCCTGGTTGGCCACGGCCTCGCTGTCCACGTCCACCTTGAACACGAAGTCGTTGTCGGTGATGACGACGTTCTCGCGCTCGCTGGAGGCGTGCACGCCGTTGTTCTTGACAGCCTGCTCGGCGATGTGCTGGGCGCTGTCCTTCTTGTAGGCCTCGGCCATCTCGGCCAGGTCCTGCTTCGTCAGTTCCATGATGTAGATGTACTTGCCTTTCCGGGGCCCCTTCTGGTCCCAAAAAATCCTGATGTGATGCGCGGCAGGGGACCTGCCGGCGGGGGCTCAGTCGAACAGTGTCCAGGGCTGGCTCGGGCGGTCGTACAGATAGCCCTTCTGCCAGTTCCACTGCGGGTGCTGAGTCATGAACTCGTTCGCGTCGAAGGGCTCGCCGTCGGCACGGCCGAAGATGCCCCACATGCGCAGGTTGTCGATGTCGTCCGCGGACGCGCACTTGCCGTCGCAGGAGCCGCCGGGGAAGAACGGGATGTTCCACACGCCCTTGGGGTCGTCCGCGTAGTACTGCGGGTCGACGTCGTAGTGCGCGCAGATGTTGCGCGAGCAGGCGTTGATGTAGCCCAGGTACGGGTCGAACTTGTCGGCCAGGATGCGCTTGGCGGCGTCGTCGTCGATCGTGCCGGCGAGCTGCGGCAGCAGCGTCTCGAAGCGGGCGCGGCGGGCGCCGGTCTGCTGGCGCACGTCGTTGTAGCCGTTGTCCACGCACTCGAGGTTGCGGATCTTCGGGTTGTGCGCGGCGTTGCAGCCGTAGTAGAAGCCGTCCTTGGTGCGCAGCAGCTCCTGGTGCTTGAGGCCCTGCTCGTAGCGGGCGATCTCGCCGGTGTTGGTGTCGCACAGCAGCCAGATGTTCGCGTAGCCGCCGTTGTTGCCCTTCTGCGCGATGTCGACCCACTCGTCGATGGTGTTCGCGTACTGGGTGGCCTTGCGGGCGCGCACGTACTCCGGGATGCCGTCGACGTCGTAGCCGACGAAGCCGGCGATCGTGGTCTCGGTGATGCCCAGGCCCGCGGAGGTGACGTAGAAATCGGTCATCGAGTCGATGAAGCCCGGGACGGTCTGCATCTTGAAGCTGTTGCCCTTGGCCGGGTGCACCTCCTCGCAGACGTTGAAGTACTGGCCGCTCCAGAAGTCGTCGAAGCTCTCGTGCGCGATGACCGGACGGCCGTCCAGCGTCGCCGAGCCCGTGGCCACGAAGCCGGAGCAGTGCGAGCCCTTGGGGCCGGCCGGCGGGTTGTTCGAGTAGTTCGCGGCGACCTGCGGCCACCAGTAGCCGGTGACCTCCTCCCAGGCGTTCCAGCCGATCACGTCGTCCAGCGTGGTCGGAGTGCCGCCGGCGGTGAAGCCGTCCGCCATGCCCTGCATCTCGTCCAGGTATTCCTGGTCGATGTGCGGCTTGTGCATCTTGACGGCCGCGTCCACGAAGAACGAGTAGTCCATGCCGAGGGTCTCGAGCGTCATGTGCTTGTACACGCGCATCGCGTCCTTGAACTCGTCGGCCAACAGGTAACCGTGCTGGAAGCCGATCTCGTACGGCTCGCCCTGCACGGTCAGGTAATGCCAACCATTGATATCCCTGCGGGATGCCTTCGCAACGATGGCGCGTTGCTCGTCGGTAAGCTCTGCCATATTGTTTCTTCCTTTGCTCGGAGTGCAGTCCCTTTCCTCCCAGATTGCAATTCCCATGGTAGAGGACGGGAAAAAGAGCGGACGTTATGTTTCAATCAGGGCGTAACACTGTGAACAAGCCACGAAAAAGCTATGAAATACCTGACAAAAACGCCCCGTTCGTTCACGACGTCGTGAAGGAACGGGGTGGTCGGGTAGACAGAACCGATGGCGATGCCCAAACTGGGCGCAGCGCCGGAAAAATCGTGCCCCGGTATGCGAGAAACCTCACGTTTTTCCGTGACTTTTCTTGGGGGAGGACGACGGCGATGCCGTCGTC
>JAXJQE010000146.1:0-2083 GCA_036311305.1 Bifidobacterium sp. | reverse complement strand
GGCCAGGGCCATACGGCCCTGGCCTGTTGTCAACCATCCGCCGAGACACCTGTAAAGCATCCGCCGAGACATGTGTCAACTATCCGCCGAGACAGAACACCCGGGGTCTCGCGCGGGAGGTGCCCCCTATAACGAATGACATGCCCCCTATAACGCAGGGGGCGTGGGGCGTGCCATCATGGAGGGTATGGGAGCGGAAGAGCACAAGGAGGAGGCGGTGGCGCTCGACCAAGGGGCGGCGCGCCGCAATGTCATCAAGATCATCGAACGGTCCGCGAGGGCGCAGGAGGACGAGGTGTCGCTGCGCGCCGTCGCCGAGGACCGGCCGTCGGCGTCGGTCGAGCGCACGCCGCGCGCCATCGCCGTCGGCGTCGCCGCGGTGCTGGTCGGCGGCGCGTTGTGGGGCGCCAACGGCTCGGTGTCGAAGATCCTCATGGAGGGGTATGGGATCACGCCGCTGTGGCTCGCGTGCGTGCGCGAGCTCGGCGCGGGCGTGCTGTTTTTGCTGTGCGCGGCGGTGCGCTCGCCGGACGCGCTGCGCGCGGCCTGCGCGAGCGTGCGCGAGTGGCCGCGGTATGTGTGGACCGCGCTCACGTGCGTCACGCTCGTGCAGGTCGCCTATCTCTTCTCGATCCGCTGGACGAACGCGGGCACGGCCACCGTGCTGCAGACGGTCAGCCTGCTCATGGTGCTCGCGTACGTGTGCGTGCGCGGGCGGCGGCATCCGTCGACGCGCGAGGTCGTCGGGGTGGCGATGGCGTTCATCGGCGTGTGGCTCATCGCGACGGGCGGCCACGTCACGTCGCTCGCGCTGCCGCTGCCGGGGCTGCTGTGGGGCCTGACCGACGCGTTCTCGTGCGCGTGCCTGGCGATCATTCCCGTCGCGCTCATCGCCAAGTACGGCAACTTCGTCGTCAACGGGATCACGTTCCTGCTCTCCGGGATCATCCTGCTGCCGTTCGTGCGGCCGTGGGAATCCGCGCCGTCGCTCGACGCGCGCGGGTGGGGGCTGCTCGCGTTCACCGTGGTCATGGGCACCTTCGTGGCGTTCTGGCTGTACATGGCCGGCGTCATGCGCGTCGGGCCCATGCGCGCGACGATGCTCGGCACGATCGAACCGGTCATGGCCACCATCACCGCGGTCGCGTGGACGGGCGCGGTGTTCGTGGCCGCCGACCTGCTCGGCTTCGCGCTCATCATCCTGATGAGCTTCCTGGTGCGGTAGTGTGCGGTAGCGCGCGCTCGGCCGGCCCCGCGCGCCCCCGCTTTGCGCCGGCCAGCATAATCCGGGCGCCCCGGGCAGGGGGCGTTCCTAGAATCGGAGCCATCCGACGGCAGGCCGTGTACCGCCTGGTCCGGTCGAGACACATAACCGACTAGGAAAGGAGACGGCCATGCTCGCGCAGAACATCGTCATGACGGTGGTGAACATCATCGTGCTCATCGCCCTGTTCACCTTCGGCATCGTCGCCGTGTACCGCAACAAGCCGAACTTCGAGCTCACCCCGCAGCACCTCTACGACCAACAGATGGGCCAGAAGTACGGCGTGTGGGTGTTCGTGTTCGTGATCATCAGCTGGCTGGTGACGCTGCCCGGCATGTTCGGGCCGCTGTCCGAGGCTTGGTACCAGATCCTGTGGTGGGTCGAGCTCGTCACCGACATCCTCGCCATCATCTTCTGCTGCATCGCGATCTTCTACTACAACCGCCTCAACACGCGCCCGCACGACTGACCGTCGCGCGCCGCGCGTCGTACAATCGCCGTCATGAACGTCGCCAAGATCGCCCGCTTCCGGGACGCCGACCGTTACTTCCGCTGCCCCGTGTGCCGCGCGCCGCTGTCGCTCGACGGCACCAGCCTGCGCTGCGCGAACCGCCACACCTTCGACATCGCGCGCCAGGGGTACGTCAACCTCGCGCCGGGCGCGCGGCAGTCGCCGTACTACAGCCGCGCGTCGTTCGAGGACCGCGCGCGGATCCTGCGCGCCGGCTACTACGCGCACCTCGAGCGCGCGGTCGTCGACGCCGTGCGCGCGCTCGCGCCGCGCACGGTGCTCGACGTCGGCTGCGGCGAGGGCACCTG
>JAXJQE010000145.1:0-7157 GCA_036311305.1 Bifidobacterium sp. | reverse complement strand
TGTGGACGGACGGGCCGTCCGACCACAGCGGCCGCCCCCGCTGGCGTATCCGGCCGTCCGCTGGTGGGATGGACGGCATGGACGAACTTTTGCGAAACACCGGCACCTTCGGTTCGCTGCCCGACAGCGCCGGCACCAACCTCGACGACTGCAGCGGCCTGCTGCTCGGCGCGCGACCCGGACGCGCCCACGCAGGACCCCTTCCCCACCGACACCGATGACCTGGCCGACCCCTTCGGCGACCTGATCGGCGACGAGTTCCCCGACGACGGCGCCGGCGACGACCCGGAGCGGCTGCGCCAGGCCCTGCTCGACCCGCGCCTGACGGCGCGCCAGCTGGGGCGCCTGGGCGAGCGCGCCGCGGCGGCCATGCTGCGCCAACGCTCCTGGATCATCCTGGACGCCAACTGGCGCTGCCGTCACGGCGAGCTCGACCTCGTGGCCCTCTCGAACGCCCGCTCGATCGTCTTCGTGGAGGTCAAGACGCGCCGCTCGATGCTCCAGGGCGCCCCCGAGGAGGCCGTCGACCGGCCCAAGCAGATGAACATCCGCCACGCCACCACCGAATGGCTGCAACGCTACGGCTCGCGCATCGGCCACGTGGGCGTGCGCTTCGACGTCGTCACGTGCACGGTGCGCGACGGCGAGGTGGAGCTGCACCACCTCGAGGAGGCGTTCTGATGGCCATCGGCGGCGCCCTGTCCGTGGGGCTCATCGGCCTGCAGGCCTTCGTCATCCAGGTGCAGGCGTACATCTCCCCCGGCCTGCCCCACTTCTCCATCATCGGGCTGCCGGACACCGCGCTGAGCGAGGCGCGCGAACGCGTCAAGTCCGGTTGCACCGCCTGCCACTTCACGTGGCCGGCCACGCGGGTGACGGTCAACATGTCACCCGCCTCGCTGCCCAAGCGCGGCTCCTCGCACGACCTGGCCATCGCCGCCAGCGTGCTGTCGGCCGCCGGCGCCATCCCCGCGCCTCCCCTGCGCAACACCGTCGTGCTCGGCGAGCTCAACCTGGACGGCACCGTGCTGCCCATCCACGGGCTGCTGCCGATCCTGCTGCACATGCGCTCCCAGGGCCTCAGGCGCGCCATCGTGCCGCAGGCCAACCGCCAGGAGGCCGACCTCGTCGACGACGTCGAGGTGGCCACCGTGGCGCACCTGGGCGAGCTCATGGAGATGTTCGGCGCGCACCCGCGCTACAGCATGCGCGGCGAGCCGCTCATCGCCGAGGGCGCCGTCGCCGTCGGCGACGCGGGCGCGCCCGGCGGCGGCGATTGCGGGGATATGAGCGAGGTCGTCGAACAGGAGGCGGCCAAGTCCGCGCTCGAAGTGGCGGCGGCCGGCGGCCACCATCTGCTCATGGTGGGCCCTCCCGGCACCGGCAAGACGATGCTCGCCTCGCGCATGCCCGGCATCATGGCGCCCCTTAGCGAGGAGGCGTGCTTCGAGGTGGCGTCCATCCGTTCGCTCTGCGGCACCCTGGGCGCCACCGGCATCAGCGACGTGCCGCCCTTCGAGGCGCCCCACCACACGGCCACCGTGCCGGCGTTGGTCGGTGGCGGCTCGGGCGTGGGCCGGCCCGGCGCGGTCACGCGCCCACCACGGGGTGCTGTTCATGGACGAGGCGCCCGAGTTCGCGCCGCGCGCCCTGCAGACGCTGCGCGAACCGCTCGAATCGGGCCGCGTGGCGGTCTCGCGCGCCAAGGGTACCACCGTGTACCCGGCGCGCTTCCAGCTGGTCATGGCCGCCAACCCGTGCCCGTGCGGCTACGCGTACGGCACCGGCGAGCGCTGCACGTGCAGCGAGCGCGAGCGGCTGCGCTACTTCGGGCGCTTGTCCGGCCCGATCCTGGACCGCATCGACATGCAGGTGGAGGTCGACCCGATCGACCACCTTGGCGTCACCGCCCGGCGCCACGGGCCCACGAGCGCGCAGATGCGTGCACGGGTCACCGCCGCGCGGGCCAGGGCGCGCGAGCGTTTCACCGACGAGGGCTGGTCGTGCAACGCGCAGGCTTCGGGCGCGTGGCTGCGCGGCCACACGCCCGCACCGATGCTGCGGGCGGTCAACGACGCGCTGTCGGCGCACCGGCTGAGCCTGCGCGGCGCGGACCGGGCGATGCGCCTGTCGTGGACGCTGGCGGATCTGGCGCAGCGCGGCGAGCCGGACATGGGCGACATCGCGGCCGCCATCGCGCTGCGCACCAAGGAGCTGACATGAGCATGGCGATCGATGGAGGGTGCCCGGAGGCGGTGGCGCGCGCGGCGCTCACCTGGTGCATGGACGGCACGGACGTGCTCATGGTGGCGTTGGTGCAGGGGTACGGTTCGGCCGCGGCGACGCTTCGGGCCCTGCTGGAGGCGGTCGACCCCGCCGTCCCCGGCGTCATGGGCGAGCTGGAGCGTCGCCTGGCCGACGGCACGCGCCAGTGGGGGCGCACGCTGCGCCCGCGCACCCTCGAGGCGTTCCGCCGGGCGCGCACCCGCTGGTGCGCGCGCCTGGCGACGCTGCCCACGGTGGAGGCGCACGGCCTGTGGGAGTGGCTGACCGACGGCGGACGCCTCTGGCTGCTGGCGCCCGGCGACGCGGCGTGGCCCTCCCAGCTCGACGACCTGGCGTTGCGCGCCGACTGGGCGCCCCCGCTGTGCCTGTGGGACGCGGGGACCTGGGGGCGTTGGCGTGCTGCCCCAGGCCCGTGGCCGTGGTCGGTTCGCGCGGCGTGGGCGACTATGGGCGCGAGGTCGCCGGCGCCATCGCCGCCGAGGCAGCCGGCCACGGCGACCTGGTGGTCTCGGGCGGCGCCATGGGCACGGACGCGGCGGCCCATTGGGGCGCGCTCAGGGTGCGCGGGCAGGTGGGCACCGACCGCGCGGGCGCCACGGTCGCGTTCTTCGCGGGCGGCCTGCACCGGGTGGGGCCGGCGTGCAACGGCGCACTGTTCGACGCGATGCTCGCCAACGGCGGCGCCCTGGTCAGCGAGAACCCGCCGGACATGGTGCCCGCGCCCCACCGGTTCCTGGCGCGCAACCGGCTCATCGCCGCCATGGCCTCCACCGTCGTGGTGGCGCAGGTGCGCCTGCACTCCGGGGCGCTCAACACGGCGCACTGGGGCAACGAGCTCAACCGCACCGTGTACGCGGTGCCCGGCCTGGTGACGGGCCCGGACCACGCCGGCTGCCACCAGCTCATCCGGGACCAGGAGGCGTTGCTGCTGGCCGACCCGCACGACCCCGACGACTAGGCGCACCCGGCGCATGGGCCCGTCGTCCCGGACACCGCGGCCACGGCATCCCCCACGCACGCGGCACCGTCGGACGGCACCGCCACGACCGCCGTGGCGGCGCTGCCGGACGACCAGGCGATGGTGTTGGGCGCCTTGCGCCAATGCGTCGCGGAGGGCACGGTGCCCACGGTGGGCGCCGTGGTGGAGCGGGCGCGCGCCCTGCACCCGGAGCGCTTCGCGGACGCCATGGCGGTGCGCTCGGCGCTGGGCGCCCTGGAACTGGAGGGGCTCGTGGCCAGCACCGGCGGTCGTCTCACCGTGGACGCGTCGCCGTGAGATGCCGGTTCCGCGGGCTGAGCCTTGTGCGACAATGTAGGGCATGAATCCGAACACCATCGAAGAACACTATGACGCCATCATCGTCGGCGCCGGCGCCGCCGGCCTGTCGGCGGCGCTGGGATTCGCCCGCAGCGAGGCCGTCGAGGCCGCGCGCGCCGAGGGCCACGAGCCGCGCGTGCTCGTGGTCTCCAAGCTGCAGCCGCTGCGCTCCCACACCGGCTCGGCCGAGGGCGGCATCGCCGCGGCCCTGGGAACCATGGAGCCCGACGAATGGCAGTGGCATTACTTCGATACCGTCAAGGGCGGCGACTGGCTCGTCGACCAGGACGCCGCGCAGCTGCTCGCCCAGGAGGCGCCCGAGACGGTGATCAACCTCGAGCGCGACGGCGTCGCCTTCTCGCGCACCGAGACGGGCCGCATCGCGCAGCGCCGCTTCGGCGGCCACACCAGCGACTTCGGCGGCAAGCCCGTCAAGCGCGCCGCCTACGCCGCGGACCGCGTCGGCCACCAGATCCTGCACGCCCTGTGGCAGCAGTGCGTCGGCGCCGGCATCGAGTTCGCCGAGGAATGGTACGTCACCGACCTCGTGCTCGACGAGGCGAAGGAACGCGTGGAGGGCGTCGTCGCCTTCGACACGCACACCGGCAAGGTGCACGCCCTGCACGCCTCCAACGTGCTGCTGGCCACCGGCGGCGCCGGCCGCCTCTTCCATACTACGTCCAACTCGTACGACCTGACCGGCGACGGCATGGCGCTCGTCCTGGCGGCCGGCCTGCAGCTCGAGGACCTCGAGTTCGTGCAGTTCCATCCCACGGGACTCGCGCACACCGGCATCCTGCTGTCGGAGGCGTCGCGCGCCGAGGGCGGCGTGCTGCGCAACGCCGACGGCGAGGCGTTCATGGCCACGTACGCGCCCGGGCACGCGGACCTCGCGGCCCGTGACGTGGTCTCGCGCGCCATCCGCTCCGAGACCGACGCCGGCCGCGGCGTCGCCGACCCCAAGGACCCCGACGGTCCCAGGGACTGCGTGTGGCTGGACATGACCGGCATCGACCCCGAACGCATGCGCACCGCCCTGCCGCAGGTGCTGGAGACCATCGAACAGTACGCGGGGCTCGACCCCACGAAGGACTACGTGCCCGTCAAGCCCACCGCCCACTACACGATGGGCGGCATCCCCGTGACCACCGACGCGCAGGTCTACCAGTGGACCGACGGCGCCCGGCAGGTCGTCGACGGCCTGTTCGCGGCCGGCGAGTGCTCCTGCGTGAGCGTGCACGGCGCCAACCGCCTGGGCGGCAACTCGCTGCTCGACGCCTGCCTGTTCGGCACGCGTGCCGGCGAGGGCCTCGCCCTGCGCTTCCAGGCCGGCCCCGCCGACGCCATGGAGGCCGAGGGAAGCCTGCCCGATGACGCGGCGCTCGACGCGGCCCGCGACGCGCGCGAGGCGGACGTGGCGGCCATGCTCGCCGACACTCCCGTCGAGGAGCTGGCGGCCGACGAGGCGCCCACCGACAACGCTTACCAGCTCATGCGCGACCTGGGCGACACCATGGAACGCGGCTTCGCGGTGATCACCGACGACGCGCGGCTCACCGCGGCCCGCGCGGTCATCGAGGGCGACCTCATGCCGCGCGCGCAGCGCCTGGCGACGCACAGCGACGCGCGCACCTTCAACCAGGAGATCACGGCGGTGTGGGAGGCGCGCCACCTGGTGGCGCTCGCCGACGCGCTGCTCGCGGCCGCGCAGGCGCGCCACGAGTCGCGTGGATCGCTCTGGCGCACGGACTTCCCCGCGCGCGACGACGCCAATTTCCTCGCCCATACTATGATGGCTACCGACGCCGCCGCATGGCAGCCGGTGCGCATCCTCGACATCGAGCCCGGCACCCGCGCCTACTGACGGCGGCCACGAAGACGAAACCAAGGTGATCATGACCCAACAGGACCCCACGACCATGACCGTCGTGCTGCGCGTCAACCGGTTCGCGCCCCGTCCGGCGCGCAAACGCGAGCGCTCCCGCGGTTCCAGCCCCTTCGGGCGCAAGTCCTCGCCGTTCGGCGGGGCGCGCGCCGCGCGCAAGCCGCGCGGCCGCTCCTGGGTGCAGGAGTACGAGATCGAGGCGCGCGGCGACGACACGCTGCTCGACTGCCTGCTGGCCATCAAGCGCGACACCGACCCCACGCTCGCGTTCCGCTACTCGTGCGGGCACGGCATGTGCGGTTCGGACGCGGTGGCCGTCAACGGCACCCCCATGCTGCTGTGCAAGGCGCATGTGCGCGACTGGACGCAGCGCCCGGTGGCCGCGATCACGGACGACGAGGGCTTCCGCCGCACCGGCGTCGACGCCCCGGACGAGGCCCCGGCCGCCGCGCCGGCGGACGGCCCGCTCGTGATCGAGCTGGCGCCGCTGCCGGGCTTCCCGGTGCAGCGCGACCTCATCGCGGACATCGACCCCATGCTCGAGCAGATCAAGCGCCTCAAGCCCTACCTGCAGGCCGACGGCGTGCTCGCCACCACCGTGGACGGCAAGGTCGACGTGCTCGAATACCTGCAGAAGCCGGAACAGCTGGCGCGCTACGAGGTGCTGAGCAACTGCATCGTGTGCGGCGTGTGCGAGGGCGCGTGCCCCGTGTACGCGGGCGGCGAGGCGTTCATCGGATCCGCGGCGCTGATCAACCAGGCGCGGTTCATCGACGATTCGCGCGACCGGGCCACCGAGGCGCGCATGGACGCGCTGGACACGGCGGACGGCATCCAGGCGTGCCAGTCGGTGCGCGCGTGCTCGCGCGAATGCCCGGTGGGCATCGACGTCGGCGAGGAGATCTGGCAGCTCATCGCCCAGGTCAAGGAACGGGAGGTGTGAAGGGTGCGACCCATGGACAGGAACACCTATGACAACCACGCCAAGGCGTGGGCGTTCATCGAGGAGCACGAGGCGGACCGCGAGGGCGACCTGGTGCGCGAGGCGCGCGCCATCGCCGAGGCCAACGGCCTGCCGGTCGGCTCGGCCGCCGAGGGCGCGCTGCTCAACACGTTCGCGCGCCTGACCGGCGCGTCGTCGATCATCGTGGTGGGCACCGGCGCGCTCGTGGAGACCGCACAGCTGGCCACGGGCCTGGACGGCGCGGGCAAGCTCACCGCCGTGGACTCCTCCGCGCAGGGCGCCGCCATGGTGCGCGCCCTGTTCGACGACATCGCGGACCGGACGCGCACGACGCTGCGCGTGGTCAACGCCGACCCGTCGGTCTACCTGCCGCGCCTGAACGGCGACGACTACAACCTCATCGTGGTGGGCGGCGAGGCGGGCAACTACGCGGCGACGTACGAGCAGGCGCCGCGCCTGCTCAAGCGCGGCGGCGTGCTCGTGTTCACCAACGCGCTGGCCATGCGCGGCGCCCAGTCGAAGGGCGGCCTGACCAACCCGGCGGACCGCACCCCCATGGCGGTGACGATGCGCGAACTGCTCGCCGAGCTCGAGGACGACGAACGCTTCATCAGCGCGATGACGCCGACCGGCGACGGCCTGGTCATCGCCACCCACAAGTGATGCCCCGCGCGCATCCCCGCGCCAATCGGTGAGGGCCGCTG
>JAXJQE010000144.1:0-2056 GCA_036311305.1 Bifidobacterium sp. | reverse complement strand
GGGGTGCCGGGCGCCGGCGCATGCGCGGGGAGGCTCATGGCCGCTTGGCGAAGATCGCCTCCCAGGTCTCCACGCTGCCGATGTCGGCGGCGCGGTACTGCCTGGCGAGCGCCTCCCAACGTTTGACGAGCTCCCTGGAGAGCTTGAGGCCGCGCATGAACTGCTTGCGGAACAGCGGGTTGTCGCGCCGGCACCAGGCCACGGAGTTGCCGTCGGCGGAGGTGACCAGCACGCTCGACTGCCCGCGGAAGGCGCGCCAGGTGGCGTCCTTGGCGCTGACGGCCAGCTTGGGGCGCTTGTCCGCGCGGCCGTCGACGTTATGGGTGAGCGAGTCGAACACGGTCCTGAAGATCTGGCGCTGGATCTGCTGGCGGCTCCGCGGCTTCGCATGGTCCTCGTATTCGGCCAGCGCGGGCGGGAAGTCGTCCATGCTGCCGCGCACTTCGGTGTCGGAGAAGCCCTTGCGCGCCTCGCGCACGCGCGCCAGCTGCGTGGGCAGCGAGTCGACCATGTAGGCCGGGCCGCGCATGACGTCGCGCATGGCCAGGTGGCGAAGCTCCACGCCCGAGTACACGAGGCGCAGCCCGAGGTTCGCGTCGCCGTACGCCATCTGGTAGACCATCGTGGGCGTCGGCCGGTCGACGTGCAGCAGCGCGCACACCCAGCGGTTGCGGTTGTTGAAGTACTCCTCCCAGGTGCGTCCCGGGTCCTTGTCGTGCCACGCCTGGTGCCAGACGGCCACGCCCGGCAGGCTCACCGTGGGGAAGCCGTGCTCCTTGGCGCGTACGCCGTACTCGATGTCGTCGAACTTGATGAACGCCGGCATCGACAGGCCGATCTCGCGCATGACGGCGACCGGCACGAGGCACAGCCACCAGCCGTTGAAGTCGGCGTTGAAGCGCTTGTGCAGCTTCGGGCAGTCGCGCAGCGGGAACTGCGCGTAGTCGTGGTTGTACTCGGCGCCCACGCAGGGGAACATGCGCATCTCGTTCGTGTCGAGGCGCTCGCTCTGCGCGTACAGCACGGTGCGGTTGTCGAGGTGGAACATGCCGCCGCCGACGATGGTCGGCGTCGTGCAGTAGTCGGCGAACTGCACCGCGCGGATGATGGACTCCGGCTCGCTGATCGCGTCGTCGTCGAGCAGCAGCGTGTAGTCGCTGCGGCCGGCCTTGAGCGTCTCGAGCATGCCGCGCGAGAAGCCGCCGGAGCCGCCGAGGTTGCGCTGGCGCAGGTAGGTCAGCTGCGTGCCGAGTTCCTTGGCGGTGTCCGCGAAGCCGGGCTGGTCGCTGACGTGGTCGGTGCCCTGGTCGGTGCAGTAGATCGTGTCGAGCCGCGCGCGCACGTTGGCGTCGCCGGCGATGGCGTTGAGCTGGCGCAGGCAGTACGACGGCCGGTTGAACGTGGTGATGGCGATGGAGAACGGCTTGGCCGGCGCGGGCCGCGCGGCGGCCGGCACCGCCCAGCTGGCGTCGCGCACGGCGAGCTCGCCGTCGCGCGACGCCTTCGCGTCGAACCAGAAGAAGCCGCCGTCCATGAGGCCGCTCATCGGGATGCCGACGGTGACCTGCACGGGCTTGTCCGGCGAGTCGACGTCGATGTCCTTGACCGGGTAGAGCAGGCCGCGGCCGGAGGATCGCATGAGCGAGACGGTGCCGCGGCCCTGCGCGGTGGCGGTGAAGCGCACCTCGCGCACGGCGGTCCAGCGCCGCCAGTAGCTCGCGGGGAACGCGTTGAAGTACGTGCAGAACGACGCGTGGCGGCCGGCGTGCACGGTGACGGCCGTGCGGCCGGTCACCGTGAGCGTGGCCTCGTCGACGCGCGCCGACGGGCGGCGGTTCGCGTTGAGCAGGTGGCGCAGGCGCGCCTCGTTCATCGCGCCGAAGTCGAGCGAGTAGAAGTCCGCGAAGGGGTTGACCGTGTCATCGTCGAGCACCGGGCGCGTCCACTCGATCGCGTACAGCGGCATGGTCTGGTCCGCGTCGCTCGTCGGGAACACGACGCGGTCGACGACCTCCCAGCCGTCTTCAGAAGGATTCGTAGCCATGCGTTTCAGTAT
>JAXJQE010000143.1:0-20096 GCA_036311305.1 Bifidobacterium sp. | reverse complement strand
GTCCAGTACGAGATCAGGCCGTAGGCGGCGGAGTGCGCCTTGTTGAACGCGTAGCCGGAGAACGGCACGAGGATGTCCCACACGGCCTGCGCGGCCTCCTCGGAGTAGCCGTGCTCCTTCATGCCGGCGAAGAACGGGATCTTCTCCTTGGCCAGCACCTCCGGCTTCTTCTTGCCCATCGCTCGGCGCAGCACGTCGGCCTTGCCCAGCGAGTAGCCGGCGAGGATTCGCGCGGCGGACTGCACCTGCTCCTGGTAGACGATCAGGCCGTAGGTCTCGTCGAGCACGTCCTTGAGCGGCTCGGCCACCTCGGGGTGGATCGGCGTGATCTGCTGCAGCCCGTTCTTGCGCTTGGCGTAGTTGTTGTGCGAGTCCATATCCATGGGGCCCGGGCGGTACAGCGCGATGAGCGCGGAGATGTCGTTGAAGTTGTCCGGCTTGAGGCTCTTGAGCAGCGAGCGCATGCCGTCGCCATCGAGCTGGAAGACGCCGAGCGTGTCGCCGCGCGAGAGCAGCTCGTAGGTCGCCTTGTCGTCCAGCGGGATCTTCGTGTAGTCGATGGCCGGCTTGCCGTTGGCCACGATGTTCTTGAGCGTGTCGCCGATCACCGTGAGGTTGGACAGGCCCAGGAAGTCCATCTTGACCAGGCCGAGCGTTTCGCACGTGTGGTACTCGTACGTGGTGGTGATGGTGCCGTCGGTGCGCTCCAGCAGCGGCGAGGTGTCGGTGATGGGCGCCGAGCCCATGATCGTGGCGCAGGCGTGCACGCCGGTCTGGCGGATCAGGCCCTCGAGGCCCTTGGCCAGGTCGGTGATCTTGCGCGCGTCCGGGTCGGCGTCGTACATCCCGCGGAACTCGCGGGCCTCGGCATAGCGCTTCGAGTTCGGGTCGAAGATGTCGCGCACCGGGATGTCCTTGCCGCCGGTCTGCGCGGGCGGCAGCGCCTTGGTCACGTGCTCGCCGACGGAGAAGTCGTAGCCCTGGATGCGCGCGGAGTCCTTGAGCGCCTGCTTGGTCTTGATGGTGCCGTAGATGACGCACTGCGCCACCTTGTCGTGCCCGTACTTCTCGCGGCAGTAGTCGATGACCTCGAGGCGGCCGTCCGGGTCGAAGTCGACGTCGATATCCGGCAGGCTCACGCGCTCCGGGTTGAGGAAGCGCTCGAAGATCAGGCCGTGCTCGAGGGGATCGAGCTCGGTGATGCCCATCGCGTACGCCACCATGGAGCCTGCGGCGGAGCCTCGGCCGGGGCCGACCATGATGTCATGGTCCTTGGCCCACTGGATGTAGTCGGCGACGACGAGGAAGTAGCCGGGGAACTGCATCTGGCAGATGACGCCGCACTCGTAGTCGGCCTGGGCGAGCACCTTCGCGGGCACGTGGCCCTCGTAGCGGCGCTCGAGGCCCGCCTCCACCTGCTTGAGGAACAGCGACGTCTCGTCCCAGCCCTCGGGGCAGGGGAACTGCGGCATGAAGGCGCCGTCCTCGTGGTCGTCGTACATGACGTTGCAGCGTTCGGCGACCTCGATGGTGTTGTCGCACGCCTCGGGCAGCTCCCTGAACAGTTCGCGCATCTCCTCGGCGGAGCGCATGTAGTAGCCCTCGCCCTCGAACTTGAAGCGGCCGGGCTCGTCGAGCCTGGAGCCGGAGTTGATGCACAGCATGGCGTCCTGGGTGGTGGCGTCCTCCTTGTGCACGTAGTGGGAGTCGTTGGTGGCCAGCAGCGGCGCGTCGAGCTTCTTCGCGATCTCGAGCAGGTCCTTGACCACGCGCGTCTCGATGTCGAGGTTGTGGTCCATGAGCTCGATGAAGAAGTTGTCCCTGCCGTAGATGTCCTGCAGTTCGCCGGCGGCGCGCAGCGCCTCGTCGAACTGGCCCAGACGCAGGCGCGTCTGGATGATGCCCGAGGGGCAGCCGGAGCCGCAGATGACGCCCTTGGAGTAGGTGGACAGCACGTCCTTGTCCATGCGCGGGTAGCGGGCGACGCGGCCCTCGAGGTTGGCCACGGAGGAGGCCTTGGTGAGGTTGACCAGGCCCTCGTCGTTCTCGGCCCACAGTGTCAGGTGGGTGATCCAGCCGCCGCCGGAGACGTCGTCGGAGCGCTGGGCCTCGGTGCCCCAGTGCACGCGCTGCTTGTCCGTGCGCGCCGTCTCCGGCGTCACGTACGCCTCGATGCCGATGATGGGCTTGACACCCTGGGCGACCGCCGTGCTGTACAGCTCGTACGCGCCGTGCATGTTGCCGTGGTCGGTGATGCCGACCGCGAACATGTCGAGGTCCTTGGCGCTCTTGACCAGGTCGGGGATCTTCGAGGCGCCGTCGAGCAAGGAGTAATGCGTATGGTTGTGCAGCTGGACGAAGTTGGCAGTCATGCGCACCAATCTACCGAATCGAGGTGACCGTGCGCAAGGGGTGCGCGGGGCCGCGCGGCACGCCGTGGCGGCCGTCCGCTTGCCCCTTCGGCGTGCGCGCGCTAGCGTCGTGCCCACGGGCGACGGTGCCCGTGAAAAGGGGGTGGTCGAATGGCCGGTCATGGCAATCCGTGGCCCGCGTGGCGGCGCTGGCGGCTGGCGGCGCTGCTGAGCGCGGCCGCCGCCGTGGTGTTGGTGGCGATGGTGATGCTGGGCGACCGGTGGCTGGGCGCGGGCAGCGCCAACCCGGCGTTGGCGCTGCTGCTCATCGCGTGGATGCCGATGCTGCCGGCGGCGTTCGTGGCCGTGGCGGCCACGCCGCTGCTGGCGCTGGCCGCCCTGTGCTCCTGGCTGCGCGCCAGGAGACGGCTTTGCGCTCCTACTCCCCCTGGCGGCGCCCCGCACGCTCGCGCAGCAGGTCGAGCGCGTACTGCAGGTCCGGCGGATAGGCGGGGGACGTGACCACGGTGTTGACGTGGGTGCGCGGGTGGCGGAACTCGAGTTGCTTGGCGTGCAGCCACTGGCGCTTGAGGCCGAGCTGTCCGGACAGGCGCGGGTTCGCGCCGTACATGGGGTCGCCCACCAAGGGGTGGCCGATCGAGGAGAAGTGCACGCGGATCTGGTGGGTGCGCCCCGTCTCGAGGTTGACGGAGGCGAGCGTCGCCTCGCCGAAGCGCTCGAGCACGTCCCAGTGGGTGATGGCGTCCTTGCCGGCCGGCGTGACGGTGAACCTGAAGTCGGAGACCTTGGCGCGGCCGATGGGCGCGTCGATCGTGGCCCGGTCCTGCAGGAGGTTGCCCTGCGCGAGCGCGTGGTAGGTCTTCCTGACCTCGTGCTCGGAGAACTGCCGGCGCATCTCCTTGTACGCCAGCTCGGACTTGCACACGAGCATGAGCCCGGAGGTGCCCACGTCCAGCCTGGAGACGATGCCCTGGCGCCCCGGCGCGCCGTAGGAGGTGATGTGCACGCCGCGGTCGAGCAGGGAGCCGAGCACGGTCGGTCCGGTCCAGCCGACGGAGGCGTGGGCGGCCACGCCGACGGGCTTGTCCACGACGACGACGTCCTCGTCCTCGTAGACGATGGCCATGTCGTCGGCGATGGGCTCCGGCTCCTCGCGTTCGTCGCGCAGGTCGAGCTCGACCATGTCGCCGGCGCCGAGCGTGCCGGCCTTGGCCATCTCGCGGCCCAGGACCCTCACCTGGCCGGTCTCGATGAGGTCGGCGGCCTTGGCGCGCGACAGGCCCAGCATCTTGGAGACGGCGACGTCGAAGCGGCGTCCCACGAGCGCGTCCGGCGCGGGCACGACCTTGCTCATGCGCGATCCCCCTTCCCCTGGGCGGCGCCGCCGTCCGCGCCGGCGGCCACGCGGCGGAACGGCACGTTGCAGATGATGAGCAGCACGATGCCGATGCCGGCGACCATGAGATAGATGTCGGCGATGTTGCCCACGGACCACCCGTAGTCGAGGAAGTCGACGACCTTGCCGCTGAGGAACCCGTCGGCGTACACGACGCGGTCGATGAGGTTGCCCAGGGCCCCCGTGAACGCCAGGGCGAACATGACGGTCCACCACATGGAGTCGGTGCGCCAGGCGAGCCAGAGCAGCACGACGCAGGCCACGCAGGCCAGCAGCGAGATGAGCCACGTCCTGGAGGAGCCCATGCCGAGGGACGCGCCGGGGTTGCGCACAAGCGTCAGCGAGAGCAGGCCGGGGATGACCTGGATGGACTCATGGGCCTTGAGCAGCGTCTGCGCCAGATACTTGGCGAGCTGGTCGACGGCGAGGGCGACGATGACGATACATGCAAAGACGGCCACGCGTCTGCGCGGCCGTCCTGCGGAATCCAACTGAGTCACGGAACCACTCAGTTGTCGTGCTCCATGGAGCTGTAGTTGTTGGTGTCGGACACCTGCGCCTGCAGCTGGCTGAGGAACTCGGTGAGGCGGGCGCGGTACTCGGTCTCGAACTGCTTGAGGCCCTGGATGTTGCCCTCGATGACCTTGGACTGGGTCTCGAGGTTGGTGCGCACCTGGTGGGCGTAGTCGTCGGCCGCGGCGCGGGTCTTGGCGTCGTAGTTCTTGGCGCGGTTCTGGACCTCGGCCTCGTACTCGTCGATCTCGTTGTGGCGGTCCACGACGTACTGGTCGGCCTCGCTCTTCTTCTGCTGGGCGTACTCGTCGGCCTCGTGCGCCTTCGCGTCGGCGTAGGTGTTGGCCTCGTTGGTCTTGGTCTCCGCGTAGCTGTTGGCCTCGCCCGTCTTGTCGGCCACGTACTGGTCGGCCTCGGCGTGCTTGTTGGTCATGTAGTTGTCGGCGTCCTCGCGGGTGTGCTTGCTGTAGGAGTCGGCGTCGTCGCGCGTGCGCTTGGAGTAGTCGTCCGCCTCGGTGCGGGTGCGGTCGGAGTAGTCGTTGGCCTTGTCGATGAGCTCCTGGTACTTGTGCTCGGCCTGCTCGGTGATGTCCTTGGCCTTGGCCTTGCCCTTGTCGACGTACTGGTCATGCAGCTGCATGGCGAGGGTCAGCATGGCGGTGGCGCGCTCGGGCTCGGTGCTGGCGGAGGCGGCGGCGCTCTTGATCTTCTGCAGGGAACCGGTCTCGGTGTTCGGCTCGGCCTTGGCGACCTGCTGGCGCAGCTGCTCCTCGCGCTGCTTGGACTCCTCGAGCTGCTTGGTCAGGTCCTTGATCTGGGCGGCCTGCTGCTGCGAGGGGGCGCCCTGCTGCTGGGCGGTGCCGAGCTCGTGGCGCAGCTTCTCGCTGTCGGCACGGAACTGGTCGCGCTGCTTGGTGACCTCGGCGAGCTGCTTGGTCAGGTCGGGCTGGTCGGAATCCTTGGCGGCCTGGGCGGTGAGCTGGTCCACCTGGGCGGTGAGGCGCTCGACCTGGGCCTTGAGCTGCTCGTTCTGCTGGGCGAGGGCGCGGTTGGAGTCCTCGGTCTCCTTGAGATGGGCCTGGGCGACCTGGACCTGCTGGTTGGCCTGGGCGATCTGCGCCTGCGCCTGCTCGCTCTGGCCCTGGTTGGCGGCGGTCTTGAGCGCCTTGTTCTCGTTCTGCAGCGACTGCACCTGCGCGGTCAGCTCGGAGATCTTGGAGTTCAGCGCGGCGACATCCGGGCCGAGGGCCTGGGTGGACTGGCCGCCGGAGACGGCCTGCTTGCCCAGCGCCTCGACGGTCTCGGTGACCTGGTCGAGGAAGTCGTCGACCTCGTCGACGTCGTACCCTTCCTTGAAGCGTACCGTTTGGAAGGTATGCTCCCTAATATCCTTAGGCGTCAAAAGAGCCATGAAACTTACACCTCGCTTTGGGTTCCCACCCGGCTTAGTTGGACTTATTCTCCGATGCTAGCATGTCCGAGCCGCATTACGCGTAGGGATGCAGCCCATTTACGTAATTTTCCCGATTAAATCGGTCAGATCAACAGACGAAGTACGATCAGCAGGAAGTACAGCACCAGAAAACTCGTATCAAAATACACCCGTCCCATGGGGATGGGCCTGATGTACCGGCGCAGCCACCGCAGGGGCGGATCGGTGAGACGGTACACGATGCCGACCAGGGTCGCCACCACGCCATGGGGGCGCCACCTGGGGGCCAGCACACGGACTCAGTCGAGGATCATCCTCACGAACAGGACCGTGATGTACGCTTCGATCAGCCAGTCGATAACGTGGAACAGTATCGAGACCAATGAGGAAAGCATGTTCCCCAGCGTACAGGACGCTGGGGAACATGCTTCGACGTGAGAGAAATAGGCGCACCCCATGGTAGGGGCGCCAGGGGCCGACGGCTCAGTCGGCGAACAGGTCGCGGGAGCGCTCCGGCTCCTCGGCCACGATGTCCACGCGGGCGGGGCTGAGGAGGAAGACGCGCGGGGTGACGCGTTCGATGGAACCCGAGACGCCGAAGACGACGCCCGAGGAGAAGTCGACGATGCGGTAGGCCACGGCCTCCGGCACGCCGGTGAGGTTGAGCACGACGGGCACGCCGTCGCGCAGGGCGCGACCCACCATCTGCGCGTCCTCGTAGGAGCGCGGCTGGATGGTCTGGATGCGGCTCACACGGCCCTGGAAGGGCGTGGCGGCCTTGCTGGTCCTCGTGGAGGACTGGCCGCTCGGCTGCGTGGTGGGCATGGGGGTGACGGAGCTGTCGGAGTCGAAGGAGGACTCGGTCTCGGCCTCCTCGTCCTCGACGAACTCGTCGTCGTCATCCACCACGTCGGACATGCCGAGGTAGGACATCGTGCGCTTCATAAACCCGGACGGCATCTGTGGGTTCCTTTCTTTGCTCCCTGGTCGCTATGGCCTCAGTGCAGGAAGTCCGGCAGGTCGAGGTCGTTGGGGTCGCCGCCCACGTACGGGTCCGGCTCGGTGGCCGGATCGAACACGGGGGCCTGCGGGGTCTGCGGGACAACTGGCTGGATCAGCTGTTCCGGCTGGGTGTTCTGTTGGAAGATCGGCGTGGCGTTGGGGGCCGGGGAGGTCATCATCGTCGGGATGGCGCCCGTGGAGGGACGCTCCTGGGCGGCCTTGGCCTTGGGCTCCTCGCGGTGCTCGGGCAGCGCGCCCTGGGCCGCGCTGCGCGCGGTCTTCTCCGACTTCGGGTCGAAGCCGGCGGCGATGACGGTGACGCGGATCTCGTCGCCGTAGGCGTCGTCCAGGGCGAGGCCCCAGATGATCTGCGCTTCCGGATGGGCCGAGCGGCGCACCAGCTCCGTGGCCGCGTACGCCTCCTGCAGCTTGAGGTCGTTCGCCGCCGCGATGTTGATGAGCACGCCGTTCGCCCCGTCGATGCTCTCCTCCAATAATGGCGAGGAGATGGCGATCTCGGCGGCCTGCGTGGCCCTGTCTTCGCCACGGGCGGAACCGATGCCGAACATGGCGGTGCCGGAGTCGCGCAGGATGGAGGTCACGTCGGAGAAGTCGACGTGGATGTACGAGTTCATGGTGATCAGGTCGGTGATGCCCTGCACGCCGGCCAGGAGGGCGGTGTCGGCGGTCTTGAAGGCGTCGACGATGCCGATGGAGCGGTCCGCCCGCTCGAGCAGGCGGTCGTTGGGGATGACGATGAGGGCGTCGACCTCCTTGCGCAGGTTGTCGATGCCGAGCGCGGCCGAGGCGGCGCGCTGCGGGCCCTCGAAGGAGAACGGGCGCGTCACGACGGCGATGGTCAGCGCGCCCTGCTGGCGGGCGGCGCGGGCCACGAGCGGGCTGGCGCCGGTGCCGGTGCCACCGCCCTCGCCGGCGGTGACGAACACCATGTCGGCGCCCTTGACGGCCTCCTCGATGTCGGCCTGGTGGTCCTGCGCGGCCTTGGAGCCCTTCTCCGGGTCGGCGCCGGCGCCCAGGCCACGGCTGGTGTCGTCGGACAGGGAGATCTTCACGTCCGCGTCGGAGCGCAGCAGGTCCTTGGCATCCGTGTTGATGGCGACGAATTCCACGTTCTGCAGGCCCTCGGCGATCATGCGGTTGACCGCGTTGCCGCCCGCGCCACCGACACCGACCACCTTGATGTTGGTTTTATCGTTGAAATTGTCCGTCTGGGGCATTTCGCTCACGTTATTCTCCTGTCAATCACATGCCTAAGGCTCTACTCTATCGCAGACCATGCGATATCCACGGCCCCGCCGTGCCTCCTTGAATCTCACAGCGTAGCGCGTGGCTCCCCTCTTCCGCTCGCCTGTTCCAGCCATCAAACCACATCCATGTTACTTTCCCGCGCTCAGTACTCCGCGTCCATGGGGTCGTCGCCGAACAGCGCCTCGCGCTCGTCGGGGGTCGTGGTTCTGGAATCGAGCCAGCCGTAGGGCACGTGCACCTTCTTCGCAAAGCGAACGCGGCCGCGCGGCTTGTCGACCACGCGCGCGGGCAGGCGCGCCGAGCGGTCGAGGCCCCCCAGCACGGCGCCCACGTCGTCGGGCGACTCGCACTCCATGAGCGCGCGGCGCACGGAGCCGCCCACCGGGAAGCCCTTGAGGTACCAGGCGAAGTGCTTGCGCAGGTCGTGCACGGCCATGCGCGCGTCGCCGTCGTAGAACTCCACCATGAGCCGCACGTGGCGCATCATGACGTCGCACACGTCGCCGAGCGTGGGGTCGGCGCGCTCGTCGGAGCCGGCGAACGCGTGCCGGATGTCCTCGAAGATCCACGGCCGGCCCTGCGCGCCGCGGCCGATGGCCACGCCCGCGCAGCCGGTCTCGTTGACCATGGCGACGGCGTCGTCGGCGCCCCAGATGTCGCCGTTGCCGAACACGGGGATGTCCAGCTCGGAGACGAGCTCGCCGATGCGCGACCAGTCGGAGTGGCCGCCGTAGTACTCGGCGGTGGTGCGCGCGTGCAGCGTCACCGCCGCGCACCCCTCCCCCTGCGCGATGCGGCCGGCCTCGTGGAACGTCTCGTGCGCGTGGTCGATGCCGACGCGGAACTTCGCGGTCACCGGGATGCCCGCGGGTTCGCACACGCGCACCACGCGGCGGATGACCTCCTCGAGCAGGTCGGTCTTCCACGGCAGCGCGGAACCGCCGCCGCGGCGCGTCACCTTGGGCACCGGGCAGCCGAAGTTGAGGTCGACGTGGTCGGCCATGTCCCCGTCGACGACAATCTTCGCGGCCTGCTCGACGATGGCGGGGTTGACGCCGTACAGCTGCAGCGAGCGCGGCGACTCGCTGGGCGCGAAGCGGCACAGCCGCAGCGCCTTGGGGTTGCGCGCCACCAGGGCGCGCGCGGTGATCATCTCCGCGACGTACAGGCCGTCGGGCCCGAAGCCCTCACACAGCACGCGGAACGGCCAGTTGGTCACACCGGCCATCGGCGAGAGCATCACCGGCGTCGGCACCGTGATCGGGCCGAGACGCACCGGCTCCAGCGGCTTGGCCAGGCGCGCTGGTCCGCGGTCGGTGCGCGGGTCGAGCGCGTCGGTCTCGCCGTGCCCGTCGATGACCTGTTCGCGCTCGCTGCGCTCGTCGAGCACCTGGTCGTTCGTCTTGCTCATCGGGTGTCACCTTTCACGCACAACGTGGGCATGCAAAAGGCACGGTCCGCGCCCACGGGGCGGACCGTGCCTGGGTGGCGCGCCGGCGCGGGACCGGCGTCGCCGGACGGGTCAGTACAGGCCGCCGGCCTCGGCGATGTGCACGTCGTCGGGCCAGGGCTGGCCGCCGAGCTCGACGGGCTTCTGCGGCACCTTGGCGCGCTTGTCCTCGATGCGCGCGCACACGTAGTCGGCGACCTTGTCGAGCGCCACGCGCTCCTGGGCCATGGTGTCGCGCTCGCGGATCGTCACGGCGTGGTCGTCGATCGTGTCGAAGTCGACGGTGATGGCCAGCGGGGTGCCGATCTCGTCCTGGCGGCGGTAGCGGCGGCCGATGGCGCCGGACTCGTCGTAGTCGATCATCCAGTCGTTCAGGCGCAGGTCGCTGGCGAGATCGTGCGCGATGGCCTGCAGCTCGGGCTTCTTGCTCAGCGGCAGCACGGCGGCCTTCATCGGAGCCAGGCGCGGGTCGAGGCGCAGGACGGTGCGCTTGTCCACGCCGCCCTTGGTGTTCGGGGCCTCGTCGACGTCGTAGGCGTCCACGAGGAACGCCATCAGGGAGCGCGACAGGCCGGCGGCCGGCTCGATGACGTACGGGATGTACTTCTCGCCGGTGGCCTGGTCGAAGTAGCTCAGGTCCTCGCCGGAGTGCTTGGCGTGCGCGCCCAGGTCGAAGTCGGTGCGGTTGGCGACGCCCTCGAGCTCGCCCCAGTCGGAGCCCTGGAAGCCGAAGCGGTACTCCAGGTCCACGGTGCGCTTCGAGTAGTGCGCGAGCTTCTCCTTGGGGTGCTCGTAGTGGCGCAGGTTCTCCGGCTTGATGCCCAGGTCCAGGTACCACTGGGTGCGCGCGTCGATCCAGTACTGGTGCCAGGCCTCGTCCTCGCCGGGCTTGACGAAGAACTCCATCTCCATCTGCTCGAACTCGCGGGTGCGGAAGATGAAGTTGCCGGGGGTGATCTCGTTGCGGAAGGACTTGCCGGTGTTGGCGATGCCGAACGGCGGCTTGGAGCGCGACGAGCCCATGACGTTCTTGAAGTCCACGAAGATGCCCTGCGCGGTCTCCGGGCGCAGGTAGTGCAGCGAGTTCTCGTCCTCGACCGGGCCCAGGTGCGTGCGCAGCATCATGTTGAAGTCGCGCGGCTCGGTCCAGTTGCCGCGGGTGCCGCAGTCGGGGCACACGATGTCCGCCAGCCCGTTCGGCGGCATCTGGTCGTGGTGCTTCTCGGCGTACGACTCCTCCAGCTTGTCCGCGCGGTGGCGCTTGTGGCAGGTCAGGCACTCGATGAGCGGGTCGTTGAACACGGAGACGTGGCCGGAGGCGACCCACACCTCGCTCGGCAGGATGATGGAGGTGTCCACGCCCACGACGTCGCCGCGGGTGACGACCATGGAACGCCACCACTCCTTGCGGATGTTGTCCTTGAGGGCCACGCCCAGCGGACCGTAGTCCCACGCGGAGCGCGTGCCGCCGTAGATCTCGCCGGCGGGGAACACGAATCCGCGTCGCTTGGCGAGGGATACCACTTCGTCGAGTTTGGAATTAGCCACAATGCACCTTCGGTTGGTTTCGGTCATGGGTCTGGTTACAACCTGCCAGATTAGCCGGTGTCGCTGACAGTGGCGGCCCTCCCCTCCCGCTCCCACGGAAGTCACATCCAACGCGGTCACCTGTGACTTTCGTGGGGAATGGCTGACGGTCGCCGCGTCACGCGCGCACGGAGGCGCGCTCCACCATCGCGCAGCGCAGGCGCACGGGGCTCGGCGAGCCCAGCGGCGGCAGCGGCGTGCGCGTGGCCGGCCAGTCGACCGCGCGGTCCGGATCGCCCTCGACCATGGCGATGAGCTTCATGGCCGCCCAGTAGCCCATCTCGTAGTGGGGCAGCTCCACGGTGGTCAGCTCCGGTGAGAACATCTCGTTGACCACCGGATGGTTGTCGACGCCCACCACGGACAGGTCGCGGCCGACCTTCAGGCCGCGCTCGGCGGCGCACTGGTAGACGTACCAGGCGCGCGCGTCGTTGAAGCAGAAGAACCCGTCGGGCCGCGCCACGTCGAACAGCCGCTCCACGCGCGCCATCGCCCCGTCGTTGCGCTCCACGTCGCACACCAGCAGGTCGTCGTACGCCAGCCCGGCGTCCGCGAGCGCCGCGCGGTAGCCGGCGAGCCGCTCGCGCTGCGCGACCATCGGCGTCGAGCAGCCCACGTACGCGATGCGCTCCACGCCGGCGCGCGAGACGCGCGGTGGCGTCGTAGCCGATGTGGAACTCGTCGGGCACGATGGCGGGGAAACGGTCCTCGCCGTCGACGGCGTCGGCGACGACGAGCGGCTGGTGCGCCAGCGAGTCGGGCACGTGGCCGACGCGGTTGTTCATCGCGGCGAACAGGAAGCCGTCGACGCCGTGGCGCACGAGCAGCGCGATCTCCTCGTCGAGGTTGACGTTGCGGTCCGCGTTGACGGTGGCCAGCAGGTAGCCGGCGGCGCTCGCCGCCTCCTGCGCGCCGAGGATCATGCCGCCCGCGTACGGCGTCGTCGCCACCTCGAGGCTGACGAAGCCGAGCAGGTGGCTGCGGTTGGTGCGCAGCTGGCGCGCCACGGCGTTGGGCCGGTAGCCGAGCTCGTCGGCGACCTCGCGCACGCGCCGCGCGATGGCCGGCTTGACGCGCCCGCGGTCGCGGCCGTTGAGCACGAGCGAGACGGTGGACGCGGAGACGCCGGTGCGCGCGGCGATGTCCTTGAGGGTGGTCATGCCGCCCCAGCCTACCCCCGGTGGCTGGGAACGGACCGCGAACCGTCCACGCGGCGCTCTCCTCCCCCACCCCACCAAAGTCATATCCGTGAGCCCAGGGTGTGACAACCATTTGCCATTCCCCACGAAAGTCACATCCGCAGCCCCTACGGCCGGGGGACGTATTACCATGGGACGTCGGCGGCCCCACGGCCACCGACACAGATCTTTTTCTGGCCGAGCGGCGCGCAGACTCCTCACCTTGCTGCACGAGCGTCCCGGCCCGTAGGCGTGGCGTCCACGCAGGAAGCAAGGTGGTCACGATGGCGGCACGCGCGCAATCACCGACCCGGCACCCCCAGTCCACGAACCCGGTCCTGCGCCGGTGGCCGACCATCGTCACGGTCATCGCGCTGCTCGCCGTATGGCAGCTGTGGGTGCAGCTCGCGCACCCACCAACCACGCTCATCGCCTCGCCCACGCAGATCGTCGCCGCCATGGCGCGCACCTGGCCCACGCTGTGGCCGGCCAGCTGCGTGACCTTCCTCGAGGGCCTCGGCGGCTTCCTCATCGCCTGCGTGCTCGGCGTGCTGCTCGGCGTCGGCCTGTACTGCTCGCGCACCGCGGAGGCGGCGCTCATGCCGCTGCTGACCGCCGCGCAGACACTGCCGCTCATCTCCATCGCGCCGCTCTTCCTCATCTGGTTCGGCTTCGAACGCGCCGGCAAGGTCGTCATCGTCGCCATCTTCGCGCTCTTCCCGATCGTCGTGCAGACCATCCGCGGCCTCGACGCCGTGCCCGCGTTCTACGCCGACGTCGCCATGACCTGCGGCGCGTCGCGCGCCTGGACGCTCTTCCACGTCAAGCTGCGCGTCGCCGCGCGCCAGGTGTTCGGCGGCGTGCGCGTCGCCGCCGCCTACGTGTTCGCCACCGCCGCGACCGCCGAGTACCTCGGCGCGCGCCAGGGCCTGGGCATCTGGCTGCAGGCCGCGTACAACTCGTTCCAGACGCCGCTCATCTTCGCGGCGACCATCATGATCGTGCTCATGACCGGCGTGCTCATGCTCGCCGTGCACGCCGCCGAACGGCTCGTGCTCGGCCCCGCCGACGACGCCGTCGAACTCGACCAGAACTGACCCACCGAAAGGCAGCCATGCACCTGCACCGCCACCTCACGCGCGCGCTCGCCGTCCTCGCGGCGCTCGCGCTCACGCTCGTCCCCGCCGCGTGCGGCGCGTCGTCCGGCACGACCGCCGACGGCCTGAAGAAGGTCACGTTCATGCTGTGGTGGACGCCCGACACCAACCACATCGGCGTGTACACCGCCAAGCACAACGGCTACTACAAGGACGCCGGGCTCGACGTGGACATCGTCGCCGTCTCGCAGGCCGGCGCCGAGCAGGCCGTGAACACGGGCACCGCGGACTTCGCGCTCTCGACGCTGACCAACGTGAGCACGTACGCCACCAAGGGCGCGCAGATCAGGATGGTCATGCAGGTGCAGCAGAAGACGAGCGCCGTGTGGTGCTCGCTGGCGTCCAACACGGCCATCAAGAGCCCCAAGGACTTCGACGGCAAGACCTTCGCCACGTTCGGCTCGAGCGAGTCGGACGCCGTGGTGCGCCGCATGATCCAGCACGACGGCGGCAAGGGCGAGTTCGACAAGGTGACCGTCGGCACCTCCACGTTCCAGGCGCTCGAGTCCGGCCGCGCGGACTTCGGCGGCTTCTACTCGACGTGGGAGGGCGTGCAGGCCAAGCTCAACGGCCCGGCCCTCAACTGCTTCACCGAGCCCGACTACGGCGTGCCCGGCAACGCCGACTCCATCGGCGTCATCACCAGCGAGAGGCTCATCAAGAACGACCCGGAGCTCGTCAGGAAGTTCGTGCAGGCCACGCAGAAGGGCTACGAGTACGCGTACGAGCACGGCGACGAGGCCGCGGACATCCTCGTCAAGGAGGCGCCCGAGGCGAACCTGCAGCCCGAGCTCGTGCGCGCGTCGATGAAGGAGATCATCGACGGCCAGTACTGGGGCGCGCGCAAGGAGATCATCGACGGCACGGCCACGCTGGGCACCATCGACTACGACGGCACGCAGCAGTACTTCGACTTCCTGGCGCAGTCCGACGCCTACGAGGACGCCAACGGCCAGGTGGTCCACACCGCCCCGAAGTCCCGTGACCTCGCCACCGACGAGTTCCTCGCCACGTCCACCACGAAGTGAGCGCCGAACGTGTGACTTCGGCGGGGAATTCCCCACGGAAGTCACGCACGGGCGGACGTGTACGCGTGGATGGGGGTCACTGCTGCTTGACGCCGCCGAAACGGCGGTCGCGGTGGATGTAGCGGTCGATGGAGTCCCACAGGACGTCGCGGCCGCAGTCGGGGAAGAGCTGGGGGACGAAGTCGAGCTCGGCGTACGCGGCCTCCCAGGGCAGGAAGTTGCTGGTGCGCTGCTCGCCGGAGGTGCGGATCACCAGGTCGCAGTCCGGGATGTCCGGGTTGTACAGGTGCTCGGAGACCATCTTCTCGGTGACGCGGTCGCCCTTGATCCGCCCTTCCTTGACCTCGCGCGCGATGGCGGCGCAGGCGTCCGCGATCTCGGCGCGGCCGCCGTAGTTGATGCAGAAGACGACATCGATGGTCTTGTTGCGCTTGGTCTTCTCCATGGCAACCTCGAGCTCGTCGATGACCGACTTCCACAGCTTCGGACGGCGGCCGGACCAGCGCACGCGCACGCCCCACTCGTTCATCTGGTCGACGCGGCGGTGGATGATGTCGCGCGAGAAGCCCATGAGGAAGCGCACCTCCTGCGGCGAGCGCTTCCAGTTCTCGGTGGAGAACGTGTACAGGCTCAGGTAGCGTACGCCGGCCTCGATGGCGCCGGCGATGGTGTCGAAGACGACGGGCTCGGCGGCCTGGTGGCCGTCGGTGCGGATGAGTCCGCGCTGCTGCGCCCAGCGGCCGTTGCCGTCCATGATCACGCCGACGTGCCGCGGCACCTTGTTCTTCGGGAAGTCCGGCACGCGGGACGGATCGGAGAACGGCGCGGCCGGCACGGACAGGGACTTGTAGTCGACGGAATCAAAAGCCATGGTGCCTAATCTAGCAACCGCAGCGAACGAAGGGGCCGCTCCAGGTAGTACTCGGCCCAGGCCTGCGCGAGCGGCAGCGCGGCCGCCTCGAGGGGCGCGGCGTCGAGCGTGGCCCAGTCGCCGGCCAGCATGGCGACCAGCTGGCGGCGCGTGGCGTCCGACAGGCGCGCCGCGTCGGGCGTGTGGTCGCGCGTGCACATGGCGCCGCCAGCCGCGGGTGAGAAGTACGTGAGGTCCTCGCGCCCGCCGCACACGACGCACGTGTCCAGGCGCGGCGTCCAGCCGGCCATGGACAGCGCGCGCAGCACGTAGGAGCCGGCGATGGCGCGCGGCGCGTGGCGGCGCGCGGCGAGCGCGTGCAGCGCGCCGACGAGCAGCCGGTACTGCGCGGGCGCGGGCTCGTGCTCGGTGCCGGCCAGGTCGTTGAGGGTCTCGGCGATGGCGTTGGCGGCGGCGTACGCGTCCATGTCGCCGATGATGGCGGCCGGGTAGGCGGCGACGGACTCGGCCTGGCTGATGGCGTCGAAGGTGCGGCCCTCCCCCAGCAGCAGGTCGACGCGCATGAACGGCTCGAGGCGGCCGCCGAAGCGCGACTTGGTGCGCCGCACGCCGCGGGCGACGGCGCGGACCTTGCCGTGGTCGCGGGTGAAGAGCGTGACGATGTTGTCCGCCTCGCCGAGCTTGGCGGTGCGCAGCACGACGCCCTCGTCATGGTAGAGGGCCATGGTCCCGCCTTTCTAGAAGAGGAAGAGTCCCCAGAACGAGAAGCTCAGCAGCACCAGGAGCATGGCGATGGTCACGCTCCAGAACAGCGTGCGCCCGAGCCTGGTGGTGGCGATGACCGGCGACTTGCCGGACACGATGGCGCGCAGCTCGCCGCGCCTGGGCGGCCAGGTGAGCAGCCCGCGCACGGAGGCGACCTCGAGCATGTGCATGAACACCCACGACCATGCCCATACGACGACGACGCACATGACCTGGATGACGGGCCAGCTCCAGTACATCATGCCGGCGTCGTCGGGCGGGGCGCTGCCCCACGCCAGCCGCACGACGGCCATGACGACCTCGACGAGGCCGCCCAGGAAGATCGCCATCGCCGCGAGGGTGACGAGCGTGAGCATGAGCAGCGACTTGCCGAAGCCGTACTGGAAGCCCAGCGCGTGGCCCTTGCGGGTGATGCGGTAGCGGATGTGGCGGATGAGCGCGACCACGGCGACCACGAAGGCGACGAGCAGCGACAGGACCATGAGGCCCAGGACGATGACGGCGTAGATGGTCATGCCGCGTCTGGCGTGCAGGTCGAGGGGCACGGCGATGGACTGGTAGAGCTGGGTGCCGGCGAGCGGCTCGCTGGTCTGCTTGAGGCCGCGCGACGTGCCGACGGCCCAGCTGACGGCGTCGCGCACATAGTCGTCGGCGAAGGGCGTGCCCTCCTGCGCCTCGTCGCCCAGGCGCAGCACGTGGTTGGCGATCGGGTAGCTGCGCAGCGTCACGTCCCAGTTGCCGGCCTCGTGGGCGAGCTTGAGGATCTCCTTGAAGTCCTGCACCTGCGCGGTCATGACGTCCTTGGAGCCGTAGGCCACGTAGGTGGGCACGGAGTACGCCTGGGGTACGCGCACGTCGAGGTCGATGTTGTGCAGGCCGAACAGGTCGAGGTCGAGGGAGAAGATGCGCGCCACGATGTTCTGGTAGCCCTCGTTGGCGCCCGACAGCGCGAAGTTCTGCCCGGCCAGGTAGGCCAGCGAGTGGCGGGGGTTGAACACCATCGGCGACAGCAGGAGCTGGAAGGCGATGTCGTGGTCGCGCTCGAGCAGGAACGGCGTGATCCACGTGCTCTCGGAGGTGGCGTAGACGCCGACCTTCTTCGCATTCACCTGCTTGAGGGAGCGCACGTAGTCGATGACCTGGTCGTAGGCGACGGCGGAGCCGGGATAGTCGCGGTTGAGGTCGGTGGTGGACCACACGGGCTTGTCGAGCACGGCGGTGACGAAGCCGGCGGAGGCCATGGAACCGGCCACGTCGCCGAAGGAGTTGTCGCAGGTGCCGTATCCGGCGCCGTGCATGAACACCATGCCTGGCAGGCCCTCGCCGGCGCCCTGGGGTTCGCGCACCAGGACCCGGATGGTCTGCTTCTCGCCGGTGGAAGGCTGGGTGACCTCCATGGAGATGTAGCGTTCCTTGACCTGGTAGGTGCCCTCCTTGGGCAGCTGCTGGTCCGTGTCGAAGGTGACGGCGGTGTCCGCGGTGAGGGTCTCGAAGGTCTGGCCCTTGGGGTCCGTGTCCAGGGTGATGGAGGTGTTCGTGGCGGCCATCACCAGGATGCCCAGGATGATGATGAAGATGGGCAGGCTGACCATGAGCCGCTTGGCGCGGCTGAAGCCGGATTTCGCATGCTCCTGCGGGGCGGGCGCCGCCTGCCCCTCCTGTTCGGTCCGCGTTTCTTGCACGTCATCATCCTAACGGGTCGGGTACCAAGGGCGATGGGCCCCGCGAGCCATGCGGGGACCGGGACGCCGCGCGGGCGGCGTGGGATGGGGTGGGTCTCTGGGCGCGCGCCTTATCTGTCGGCGTGCGCGTGCCCGGTGATGGGCATGACGACGGGGCCGGTGGCGTTGGGGTCCACCTTGCCGTCCTGCTCCATCTGCTCGGCGATGCGGTGCGCGTAGTCGAGCAGCGTGGGCACGATGCGGTCCTCGGGCACGGTCTCGACGACCTTGCCCTTGATGAAGATCTGGCCCTTGCCGTTGCCGGAGGCTACGCCGAGGTCCACCTCGCGCGCCTCGCCGGGGCCGTTGACGATGCAGCCCATGACGGCCACGCGGATGGGCGCGGTGATCTCCTGCAGGCCCTCGGTGACGGCGTTGGCCAGCTCGATGACGTCCACCTGGGCGCGTCCGCAGCTGGGGCAGGAGATGACGTCGAACTTGCGTTCGCGCAGCCCCAGGTACTCGAGGATCTTGCAGCCGACCTTGACCTCCTCGACGGGCGGCGCGGACAGCGAGACGCGGATCGTGTCGCCGATGCCCTCGGCCAGCAGCGCCCCGAACGCGATGCACGACTTGATGGTGCCCTGCCAGGCGGGGCCGGCCTCGGTGACGCCCAGGTGCAGCGGCCAGTCGCCCTTGGACGCGAGCAGCCGGTACGTCTCCACCATGGTGACCGGGTCGTGGTGCTTGACGGAGATCTTGAAGTCGTGGAAGCCGACGTCCTCGAACATGCGCGCTTCCTTGAGCGCGGACGCGACGAGCGCCTCCGGGGTGGGTCCGCCGAACTTCTCGTAGAGCTCCTTGTCCAGCGAGCCGGCGTTCACGCCGATGCGCAGCGAGATGCCCGCGTCCGTGGCGGCCTTGCAGATCGAGGGACCGACCTCCTCGAACTTGCGGATGTTGCCGGGGTTGACGCGCACGGCGGCGCAGCCGGCGTCGATGGCCTCGAACACGTACTTGCTCTGGAAGTGGATGTCCGCGATGACCGGGATCGGCGACTTCCTGACGATGGCGGCCAGCGCGTCGGCGTCCTCCTGCTTGGGCACCGCGACGCGCACGATGTCGCAGCCGGCGGCGGTGAGCTCCGCGATCTGCTGGAGCGTGGCGCCGACGTCCGCGGTGCGCGTGTTGGTCATCGATTGCACGGAGATGGGCGCTCCCCCGCCGACGGGCACGGGGCCGACCATGATGCGGCGCGAGACGCGCCGCTTGTGCAGCGGGCTCTCGCTGATCGCGGCCTCGCCGGTCTTGCGGAATGGCTTCTCCAGGGCTGTCATGACTGCCTTTCCATGAGGAATGCTTGTGGGTTTCGCAACAATGTCTTTGAAAAAATCTATGCCCGGGCATGGGCATGCGCAAGAACGCGCGGGGAGTGTCGTCACGCCCCGCGCGAACAGGGGGGTCAGCGGCGCGCGATGAGCGCGTCGGCGCGCGCCCGCGCCTCGCGCTCGAGGGCGAACACCTCGTCGACGTCGCGGAAACGCGGCTCGGCGCGCAGTTCGGCGTCCATCCCGTCGATGACCTCGGCGACGGTGTCGACGATGTCGAGGTAGCCGATGCGGCCGTCGAGGAACGCGTGCACGGCCTGCTCGTTGGCGGCGTTGAGCACGGTGGTGTGCTTCTCGGAGGCCGCCAGGCACCGGCGCGCCAGCTGCACGGCCGGGAACGTCACGTCGTCGAGCGGCTCGAAGGTCCACTGCGCGGCCGTGCGCCAGTCGCAGGCGGCCGCCACGTCCCCCAGGCGCGTCGGCGCGGACAGGCCCAGCGCGATGGGCAGGCGCATGTCCGGCGGCGAGGCCTGGCAGATGGTGGCGCCGTCGCGGAACTCGACCATGGAGTGCACGATGGACTGCGGGTGGACGGTCACCTCGATGCGTTCGGGCGGCACGTCGAACAGGCGGCTGGCCTCGATGACCTCGAGGCCCTTGTTCATCATGGTCGACGAGTTGATGGTCACGACGGGACCCATGTGCCACGTGGGGTGGTTGAGGGCCTGCGCGGGCGTGACGTCCCTGAGCTCGTCGCGGGTCTTGCCGCGGAACGGGCCGCCGGACGCGGTGACGATGAGCTTGGCGACCTCGTCGTGCGTGCCCGAGCGCAGGGACTGCCAGATGGCGGAGTGCTCGGAGTCGACGGGGTTGATCTGCGCGGGCCGCACCTGCGCGTCGAAGAGCAGGTGGCCGCCGGCGACGACGGACTCCTTGTTGGCGAGCGCGAGCTGCGAGCCGGCCTGAAGGGCGGCGATGGACGGCGCCAGGCCGATCGAGCCGATGATGCCGTTGAGCACGACGTCGCTGCCCGATCCGGCGAGCGCCTCGACGGCGTCCTGGCCGGGCTCGACGGCGACGGCGGTGC
>JAXJQE010000142.1:0-11308 GCA_036311305.1 Bifidobacterium sp. | reverse complement strand
GCTCTCGCGCGAGCACGGCGGACTCGTCTCGCTGCGCGACGCGACGCTGCCGGGCGGCGCGCGCGAGTACGTGACCGCGCCGCCGCGCCTCATCACGTGGCGGCCGCTGACGGACAACGACCGCGGCGCCGGCACCGGCTTCACCGCCGCGCAGTGGTTCGGCGCCGGCCGCTTCGCGCGCGTCGCCGACCACACGGTGCGCATGGACGGCGCCACCGGCGAGCTCGTCGGCGAGACGCGCTACGAGCTCGCCGAACCGAAGCGCACGCCCGTCACCGTGCGCTGGCGCGTCGACGGCGACGCCGCCTTGCGCCTCGAGCTCGAGTACGAGGGGGAGACGGGCCCCGACCTGCCGCTGCTCGGCCTCGAATGGCACCTGCCGTTGGACTGCGCGAACGTGGAGTTCTACGGCCTGGGGCCGGACGAGACGTACGCGGACCGCCAGTCGGGCAAGCTCGGCGTGTGGAGGACGGCGGCGGCCGACACGGCGCCGTACCTGGTGCCGCAGGAGACCGGCCAGCACCTGTACACGCGCTGGGCGAAGGTCACCGACGCCGACGGCCACGGCCTGCGCATCGACGCGACCGACGTGGCCGGCTACGCGTTCAGCCTGCTGCCGTACTCCACGCTCATGCTCGAGGAGGCACGCCACCAGGGCGAACTGCCGAAGCCGTCGTCCATGGTGCTGCGCCTCATCGCCGCGCAGGACGGCGTCGGCGGCGACGACTCGTGGGGCGCGCCCGTGCACGCGCGCTACCGCGTGCGCGCACGGGCGCGCACGCTCGTCGTGCGGATCTCGATGATCTAGTCGGCGTCGCTGCCGGCGTCGGCGTCGCGCGGTACGAAGCTGCCGCGCACGACGAGGTCCGTCGACAGCAGCACGTGCCGGCGCACCACGCGCCGGCGCGTGACGGTGTCCATGAGCGTCTGCAGCGCGGTGAACGCCATCTCCCTCAGGTCGATGGCGTACGAGCTCAGCGGCGGCGTCGTGTAGCGGGCGACGGGGTGGTCGTTGACGGAGACGACGGCGATGTCGTCGGGCACGCGCACGCCCGCGCTGCCGAAGGCCTGCAGCACGCCGACGGCCATCGGGTCGGCGGCCACGACGATGCCGTCGGGCAGCTCGCCGTGGTGCTCGGCGAGCAGCCGCTCGGCCAGCGCGCGGCCGTTGTCCATCGTGAAGGGACCCGTCGCGTAGGTCAGCGATGCGTTGTCGAGGCCGAGGCGCTCGCTCCAGTTGCGGAAGGCGAGCGCGCGCGGGTCCTCGTGCACGTCGTGCAATCCCATGATGCTGCCGACGCCGCCGATGAAGCCGATGCGCGTGTGGCCGGCGGTGCGCAGCGCGTCGATCGCGTCGAGCATCGTCTGCGCCAGGTCGGGCTGCACGGAGTCGAACCACGCCGGCGCGGGGTTCGTGTCGATCCACACGCCGTTGGGCAGGCGCTCGTGCAGGCGCTCGAGCCTGTCGGCGGGGAAGGTGGTGGCGCCCACGGTCACGAAGCCGTCGAAGCGGTCCGCGGCGCCGATGAGCGCGTCGATGTCGTCGAGGAACTCCACGGAGACGCCCAGCTCGGCGGCGCACGCGTCCAGCGTGTCGCGCAGCGCCTGGAAGTACGCGTCCTGCAGTGCGTCGTCCGCGGGCGGCACGTCCAGCACGGCCACCGACAGGTTCGAGTAGTCGGTGTAGCCGAGCGCGGCGGCGGCCTCCATGATGCGCCGGCGCGTCTCCGGCTTGATGGTCAGCGTGCGGTCGCCGTTGAGCAGCCGCGAGACGGTGCCCTGCGAGACGCCCGCCATCTGGGCGATCTGCTTGCGCGTGGCCATGGTGGCCTCCATTCGTGTCGGTGGGTCCCCTCCGGGCTGGGCGCGGCCGGTGGGCTCGTGCCACCAGTATACGGCGGCCGGTAAAGGTGTTTACCGCATCGTTGGCGGCCTCCTGCTACACGCCGGCGGGTGCCATGGATTCGCTATGGGGCGAACTTGGATTAGAAAAATTCCAAGTCTTGCTTTCATTATTCTTTGTCCGTTTTGGGGCTCCCGGCGAGGTGCGCCGGGGCGCCGGAGGTGTCCGGAAACGGCCTGTGGAGCCGGAACGGCGTTTGCGGGCGCCGGTTCGGGCCGTCACCATGGAGGCAGCCGTTTCACCGACGAGACGGGCATCCATCTTCAGAGGAGAAGACATGGGTCTATCGCATGATTTTCAATCAGACAGCGTATTTCGGCAGGGGAGCCATCAAGGAGATCCCGGGGGAGGCGAAGTCGCGCGGCTTCACCAAGGCGCTCATCGTCACCGACCCGGTCCTCGTGGCCAACGGCACTGTCAAGAAGGTCACCGACGTGCTCGACGAAGGCGGCATCGCCTACGAGATCTTCGACGACGTGCAGCCCAACCCGCCGGTCGAGAACATCCAGGCCGGCGTCGAGGCGTTCAAGGCCTCCGGCGCGGACTTCCTCATCGGCCTGGGCGGCGGCTCGCCGCAGGACACCTGCAAGGGCATCGGCATCATCGTCGCCAACCCCGAGTTCTCCGACGTGCTGTCCCTCGAGGGCGTGGCCGCCACCAAGCACCCCAGCGTGCCGATCTTCGGCGTGCCCACCACCGCCGGCACCGCCTCGGAGACCACCATCAACTACGTGGTCACCGACACCGCCAACAAGCGCAAGTTCGTGGCCGTCGACCCGCACGACATCCCCGTCGTCGCCTTCGTGGACCCGGACCTGACCGACGGCATGCCGCGCTCCCTGAAGGTCGCCACCGGCCTGGACGCCCTGACCCACGCCATCGAGTCCGTCATCACGCCCGGTGCCTGGAGCCTGTCCGACGCGCTGAGCATGCAGACCATCCGCATGATCGCGCAGAACCTCGCCAAGAGCGCCGACGGCGACGTGGACGCCGGCGAGCAGATGGCCTACGCCTCCTACATCACCGGCATGTCCTACTCGAACGTCGGCCTCGGCCTCGTGCACGGCATGGCGCACCCGCTCGGCGGCCGCCTCGGCGTGGCGCACGGCGTGGCCAACGGCATCCTGCTGGCGCCCGTCATGGAGTACAACAAGGAGTACTCCGGCGAGAAGTACCGCGACATCGCCGACGCGTTCGGCGTCGAGGACGCCTACACCGGCGACCTGGAGCACGTGCGCGACGAGGCCGTCGAGGCGGTCGCGCAGCTGACGCGCGACCTGGGCAACCCGACCACGATCAGCGAGGTCGGCGCCACCGAGGACGACCTCGAGGCGCTCGCCTACGACGCGTTCGCCGACGTGTGCACGCCCGGCAACCCGCGCCAGGCCACCGAGGAGGACATCCTCGCGCTGTACCGCTCGCTGATGTAGTTCCCGCGCATCGAAAACGCGCCGGCCGCCATGGCCGGCGCGTTTGTTCGTGGCGCGGTGCGGCGGCGCCGTCAGGCCATCGGCGGCACCGTGCTGTCGCGCGCCACGAGGTACGTGGGGTAGACGACGTGCGGGTCGGTGACGCGGCCGGCGCGCGCGTCGATGATGAGCTGCACGGCGCGCTGCGCGATCTCGTCGAAGGGCTGGTGGATCGTCGACAGCGTCGGCATGAGGTACGAGGCGGGGAACACGTCGTCGAAGCCCATCACCGACAGCCCCGCCGGCAGCGCGACGCCGTGCTCGCGCGCGGCGCGGTACGTGCTGACCGCGGACAGGTCGTTGCAGCAGAAGATCGCGGTCGGCGGCTCGTCCATCTCCAGGAGGGCGCAGGCCGCCTCGTAGCTGGTCTCGGCGGGGAAGTAGTCGCCGTCGCGCACGTACTCGTCGGGCAGCGGCACGCCGGCCTGCCCGAGCGCGGAGGCGAAGCCGTTGAAGCGGGCGAGCGCGGTCTGCATGTGCATCGGCCCGCGGATCGCGGCGATGCGCCGGTGCCCGAGGTCCAGCAGGTGGCGCCCCGCCTGGTAGCCGCCCGTCCAGTTGTCGATCGCCACGCTCATCACCTCGGGGTCCACCGCCTCGATGGGGTCGATGACGACCACGGGGATGCCGCGCGAGTGGAAGAGCTCCTTGGCGGTGTCGTCGAAGCCGCCCATCTGCTGCATGATGACGCCCTGGGGGTTGCGGTCGATGATGCCGCGCAGCACCTCCTCGGTGGCCACCCCGGTGCCCGTCTGGGTGACGGTGAGCGCCAGGCCCGCGCGCTGCGCCCAGGCGGTGGCGTACTTGACGAGCTCCATGGTGCCGTTGTGCTCGATGTACTCGAGCACGAGCTCGATGGTGGGGGAGATCTTCGTGCTCACCAAGGGCTTGGCGTAGTCCTGCTCGCGCAGCAGCCGCTCCACGTTGCGCCGCGTCTCCTCGGCCACGCCGGGCCTGCCGTTGATCACCTTCGAGACGGTGGAGGGGGAGACGCCGGCCATCTCGGCGATCTCGCCGACGCTGACCTTGCGGGACCCCTCGGCGTCCGCGGTGCCGCCGGGTTCGGTGCCGTTTCGGGACATGGGGCCTCCTTGCTGGAAGTGGGCGTGCGGCGGGGGCATGGGGCCCCGATGCCTGCCACGCGGTGACGCGCTCCATTATTGCCGCTCCGGCGACCCCAATGCGTCAATGCTCCATAATGTGTCGCTTTTTCAATGATTAGCAAAATATTCCGTGTCGATTTGGAAAAATTCACGAATGGTCCTATCATGAAACCACCAAGGCAAGGGAGCCAACGGCACGCACCGCACACGCAAGGCAAAGGAGCCAGCATGAGCACCATCACCCAGGTCAAGACCTATGATTTCCGATTCCCCACGTCGCAGACGCTGTCCGGTTCGGACGCCATGAACCCGGACCCGGACTACTCGTCCGCGTACGTGGAGATCTCCACCAGCGCGGACGACGGCATCAAGGGCGTCGGCTTCGTGTTCACCATCGGCCGCGGCAACGACGTGGTGTGCGCCGCCATCGACTCGATGGCGCAGGTCCTCATCGGCCGCAACGTCGAGGAGATGCTCGACGACATGCGCATCGCCTGGGACCTGTTCGTGCACGACTCCCAGCTGCGCTGGCTCGGCCCCGAGAAGGGCGTCGAGCACATGGCCATCGGCGCCGTGCTCTCCGCGCTGTGGGACATCAAGGCCAAGCGCGCCGGCCAGCCGCTGTGGCTCATGCTCTCGCGCATGGACCCCGAGGACCTCGTCTCCACGCTGGACTTCCGCTACCTGAGCGACGCGCTGCGCCCCGAGGAGGCCGTCGAGATCCTCCAGGAGGGCCAGAAGGGCAAGGAGGAGCGCATCAAGCACCTGCTCGAGGTCGGCTACCCCGGCTACTCCACCGCCCCCGGCTGGCTCGGCTACTCCGACGAGAAGATGGTCGCCCTGGCCAAGGAGGAGACCCAGGTCAAGGGCTTCAAGCAGATCAAGCTCAAGGTCGGGCGCAACGTGGACGACGACCTGCGCCGCCTGGCGCTGGCACGCTAGGCGATCGGCCCGGACGTGCGCCTGGCGGTGGACGCCAACCAGGTGTGGGACGTGCCCCAGGCCATCGAATGGATCAACCGCTTCCACGAGTTCGACCTCGCCTGGGTGGAGGAGCCCACCAGCCCGGACGACGTGATCGGCCACGCCATCATCGCGCGCGCCATCAACCCCATCAAGGTCGCCACCGGCGAGCAGATGCAGAGCCGCATCCTGTACAAGCAGTACCTGTAGACCAACGCGTTCGGCATCATGCAGATCGACGCGACGCGCGTGGCCGCCCCCCCAGGAGATCATCCTCGAGTACCTGCTGGCGCGCAAGTTCAACAAGCCCGTGTGCCCGCACGCCGGCGGCGTCGGCCTGTGCGAGGCGGTCTGCCAGTTCGCCATGTTCGACTACGTCTCGGTCTCCGGCACCATGGAGGACCGCATGATCGAGTACGTGGACAACCAGCACGAGTACTTCACCAACCCGGTGCGCATCGAGCACGGCAACTACGTGGCCCCCACCGCCCCCGGCAACGGCGCCGAGATGGACGTGGCCAGCTGCGAGCGCTACCTGCACACCCGCTGAACCCTTCCCGTCCCGTGCGCGCCCGGCCACGTGGCCGGGCGCGCACGGGGAGGGCGGTCCCATCCACCTTTCCCACCAACCATCCACCCAACCAACCAACATCAATCGACGCCAGATCGATCACGAACAAAGGAGTTTCCCATGGATCTGCATCTCGAAGGCAAGGTCGTCATCGTCACCGGCGGCTTCAAGGGCATCGGCAAGGGCATCACCCTGCAGCTGGCGCGCGAGGGCGCCATCCCCGTCGTCATCAACCGCGCGGACGGCGCCGAGGCGGAGTTCCGCAAGGAGATCGAGCAGATCACGGACAAGTACGACGTGTACCTGCTGGACCTCAACGACACCGACGAGATCGCGCCCATCGTGGAGGAGACCTACCGCAAGTACGGGCACATCGACGGCATCGTCAACAACGCCGGCCGCAACGACAACAAGGACATCGAGTCCACCCCGTGGCGCGACTTCGAGGAGTCCATCCACGGCAACCTCACCCACTACTACGAGCTCGTGCACGCCGCCGTCAAGTACCTCAAGGAGAGCAAGGGCGCCGTCGTGAACATCTCCTCCAAGACCGCGCTGACCGGCCAGGGCAAGACCAGCGCCTACGCGGCCGCCAAGGGCGCCATCCTGGGCCTGACGCGCGAATGGGCCGCGGCCCTCGTGGGCGACGGGGTGCGCGTCAACGCCATCGTCGTCTCCGAATGCTGGACCCCGCTGTACGCCGACTGGATCAAGACCTTCGGCGACGAGGCCGCCCAGCAGGCGCGCCTGGCCGTCATCACCGACAAGATCCCGCTGGGCCACCGCATGACCACCACGGAGGAGATCGGCAACGAGGCCGCCTTCCTGCTCTCCGACCGCTCCTCGCACACCACCGGCCAGTGGGTCTTCGTGGACGGCGGCTATGTCCACCTCGACCGCGCCCTGAGCTGAGGCCGCCATGAGCAACGTCCAGGCAAGCAAGGCCGCCAAGTCCGGCCGCACCGGCTCGAAGGCGACGGTCGCCATCGTCCTCGTCACCTCGCTGTTCTTCATCTGGGGCCTGACGATGAACCTGGTGAACGCGCTCAACTCGCCGTTCGCCAACTACATGCAGCTCGACAGCGCCCGCGCGGCGTTCCTGCAGGTCGCCTACTACGGCGCCTACTTCGTCATGGCCATCCCCGCCGGCCTGATCGCCAAGCGCTTCGGCTACAAGGGCGGCGTCATCTCCGGCCTGTTCCTGTTCGCCCTCGGCGCCTTCATCGTCATCCCGGCGACGAACATGGCCAGCTACGGCCTGTTCCTCTTCGCGATGTTCGTCATCGCGCTGGGCGCCGCGTCGCTGGAGACCAACTGCAACCCGTACATCACCAAGCTCGGTGACGAGAAGGGCGAGTCCTTGCGCCTGAACATGGCGCAGAGCTTCAACGGCGTGGGCAACATCGTCGGCCCGCTCATCCTCGGCCAGATCCTCGGCACCACCGTCGCGGCCGGCCAGCCCGGCTTCGAGGAGGCCAAGAAGGCGTTCCTGGCGGACACGCGCACCATCTACTACATCGTCATCGGCATCGTGCTCGTCGTGGTGCTCGCGGTGTTCGCGCTGTTCAAGCTGCCCACCCCTCCCGGCGACGCCGAGGAGGAGGCCTCCGGCTCCAAGGGCGCCGAGACCTTCGCCACGCTGCTCAAGCGCCCCTACTTCACGCTGGGCATCGTCGCCGAGTTCATCTTCATCGGCCTGCAGGTCGCGGGCATGGCGATGTTCTCCGCGTACGCGCTCGAGCACTGGGGAGCCGGCATCACCGCCGGCCTGGCCGCCACCATGCTCTCGGTGCTCTCGCTGCTGTTCACCATCGGCCGCTTCGTGACCACCCCGCTCATGGCCCGCTTCGACCCCGCGAAGATCCTGGGCGTGTACATGACGGTCTCCGCCGTGCTCATGTTCGTGGCCTTCCTCGGCCTGGGCAAGTTCTCGGTCATCTGCTTCATGGTCGCCTACCTGTTCATCTCCATCGGCTACCCGACCGTGTTCTCACTGACCCTCAAGGGCATCAAGGGCTCGGCCGCCAAGACCGGCTTCTCCGCCCTGGTCATGAGCATCGTCGGCGCCGCCCTCATCCCGCTGCTCCTGGGCGTCATCCAGGACGCCGCCGGCATCGACATCGCCATCCTCGTCATGGTGCCCGGCTTCCTGTACGTCGCCTGGTACGCGTTCTGGGGTTCGCGCATCGGCCTGAAGAGGACGGCTCCCGCCGTCGAAGCGAAGAAGGCGTGACATGGCGCTGCAAGTGATCGATTCCCACTTCCACATCTGGGACCCGGCGGTCCAGGACCTGCCCTGGCTGGCCGACCTGCCCACCCTCCAGCACCGCTACACCATCGACGACCTCGCCGCGCACTACGCGAAGTTCGGCGTCGACTTCCTCGGCGGCGTGTACGTCGAGGTGGACGCCGCCGACCCGTTGCTCGAGGACCGCCTCATCTACGAGAACCGCAACCCGCTCATGCTCAAGCGCATGATGCGCACCCGCGTCAGCCCCTACATGCGCATCCCCGTCATCGCCGACGGCGTGCGCGAGCCGCTGCACACGGACAGCGATCCGCGCGGCCGCGCGCTCGAGCCGGAGTTCATCGACGGCCTGCGCGTGCTCGCCGCGCGCGGCATGCCCTTCGAGCTGTGCTGCCGCGGCGGTGAGCTGCCGGACATGGCCGAGGCGTTCGCGCAGGTGCCGGAGCTCACCCTCGTCATCGACCACCTGGGCAACATGCCCGGCCTGGACACCGGCTCGCGCGCCGCGATGGCCGCGCTCGCCGCCCGCGGGAACAGTACGTCAAGGTGTCGGGCGACAATCCCGTCGACCCGGACATCGCGCGCTTCGTACGCGACACCTTCGGCCCGAAGCGCGTGCTGTACAGTTCCAACTGGCCGGTCGTGGAGCTCAACTCCTCCTTCGACGCGCACTTCGAGCTCATGCTCGACCTGTTCGGCGAGGACGAGGACTTCTTCAGGGACAACGCCGTGCGCGCGTACGGCATCACGCTATAAGGACGACGGCCGCGCCCCGCGACGCCAGCGGGGCGCGGCCCTTTCGCGAAAGGACCATCAATGGACAGCGAACCGGTGTTCTCGGGCGTCATCTGCTCGTCCATCACCATCACCAAGGACGACGGCACCATCGACTACGAGCTGTGGGGACGCCACCTCGACCACCTCGCCGACGCGGGCATCGACGGCGTGCTCGTCTTCGGCAGCATCGGCGAGTTCTACGCCTTCGACCTGGAGACCAAGGAGCGCGCCGTCGACTTCGTCGTACGCCACGTGGCCGGCCGCATGAAGGTGCTCGCCGGCATCGGCGACAGGGACATGGACCGCGTGCTCGCGTTCGCGAAGTCCGCCGAGCGCGCCGGCGCGGACGCCGTCGTGGTCGTCTCGCCGTACTACTTCGGCCCCACCCCCGCCACCGCCGAGGTGTTCTTCGGCACCGTCGCCGACAGCGTCGACCTGCCCGTCATCCTCTACAACTTCCCCGCGCGCACCGGCTCGGACCTCACGCCGGAGCTCGTGGCGCGCCTGGCGGCCGCCCACCCGAACATCGTGGGCATGAAGGACACCGTCGACACGATCAGCCACACGCGCAAGGTCATCGCCGCCGTACGCAAGGTGCGCCCCGGTTTCGCCGTGTTCTCCGGCTTCGACGAGTACTACGTCGTCAACCGCGTCAGCGGCGGCGTCGGCGTCATCTGCGGCCTGACGAACGTGGAGCCGGAGACCTTCGCCACGCTGCGCGACGCCTACGACCGGCGCGACGCGGCGGCCGCCGTCCCGGCCGCCGAGCGCATCAGCCGACTCATGGCCATCTACGACCAGGCCGACCTGTTCGTCTCCGCGATCAAGGGAGCCGTGCGCGCCAAGGGACTGCCCATCTCCACGCGCATCCAGGAACCCGCCGTCCAGCTCACCGACGACCAGTACCGCGCCATCCAGGAGATCCTGGGCTGAGCGGACGCGCGCGATACGCGACGGGCGCCGCGGGGGAGTTCCCCGCGGCGCCCGCCGCGTATTTGCGTTGCCGTCTCCGCCGGCCGCTCGCCGCGCGTCGCCGGCGGGCGTCACTGGCCGCCGTTGTGCGCGCCGTCCTCGCGGCGGTGCAGGCCCCACGCCTCCAGTCCGATGATGGCGAGCAGCCCGACGACCAGGCCGATGACGACGAAGATGTACTCGGAGAACTGCACGAGCGTGATGGCGCAGCCGGCGAAGATGACGGTGGCGGCGATCTTGAGCACGAGCGTGACGTTGGCGCCCGTCGCCCCGCCGTACTCGCGGATGTGCCGTTTGGTGTCGAACACCGCGTAGGCGATGTAGGCGAGCGCGACGACGATGATGGCGACGATGGCGTAGAACATGGCGCACCCCTTCCGTGGGATACCCGCCATTGTAGGAACCGCGCCCCGCCCCCGTCGCCCGGTTGCGCTGAGGGGGAGGCCGGTCCGTCGGACGGCTGTGGCCGGACAGCCCTCCGTGGGCGCCCTGCCGCGCGACCAAAAGGCGTTACATTGACGAAATGGTTGGTTTCCTTTCGGTGTCGGGCGTGACAACATTCCTCGGCTACCCTCGAGGCATCCGAACCCAACCATCCCGGCCAAGGAGGTCGCCATGGCCAGCAGTCCCACCATCACGGAGCCCGACACAGCCCGTCCGGCGCGCGTGCGCCTGCCGACGGAGGAGACCGTGGCCCGCATCCGTGCGATCATCGAGGACGAGGGGCTGCGGCCGGGGGAGAAGGTCGGCTCCGAGCGTGCGCTGGCGCAGCGTTTCAACATCTCCCGCTCCGACCTGCGCATCGCGCTCGCCGAGATGGAGGACGGCCATGAGATCGTGCGCAAGATCGGCCGTACCGGCGGCATCGTCGTGTCCGACGGCAAGCTGGAGCGCAACCTGAACACCGTCGAATCGCTCACGCAGGTCGCGCGCCGGCAGGGGTGGCGCCTGACGTCGACCGTGCTGGACGCGGCGCGCGAACCGGCCACGCCGTCGGACGCGCGGCTGCTCGAGCTGCCCGCCGACGAGCCGCGGGTCGTCGCCGTGCGCCGCCTGCGGCTGCTCAACGGCGCGCCGCTGGCCGTCGAGCGGACGCGCCTGCCCGCGTACCTGTTCCCCGGCCTCCTCGACGAGGACCTGGCCGGCTCGCTCTACGGACTGTTCGAACGCCGCTACCATGTGCGGCCGCGGCGCGTCGACGAGTCGCTCGACTGCGCGCCGGCCGACGCCGCGCAGGGGGCGCTGCTCGGCCTGGCGGACGGCGCGACGACGCTGCGCCTCCGCCGCGTGGCGCGCGACGAG